>JAGWIG010000012.1 GCA_028873515.1 Pseudomonadota bacterium
AGCAATTGAACGCCGGGTTGAAGTGTTACATCGATTACTACAATCGGCACCGTATCAAATCAAAGCTTGGCGGCATGAGCCCAGTGGAATATCGACTACAGGCAGCATGCCGCTAATGCCTATCCGTCCAACTCTTGGGGGTCAGTTCAAACCCGGGGCGGTTCAAATTCTTGATCGAGGAACTCTGGCCGTAGTTCGCATAAGTATTTCTCTGTCAGTGCATCCAGAGGTATCCATTGCTCAGCAAAATTAGCCTGTAACTTTCCTGCCTTGCGGCGAAAGTTACTGCAACGAAGTTTTGAACTGTGTGCGATGGTTTGTGCATAGAGCGCAAGAAATAGGCCAGCGACAATTACTTGCAAGTTTTTGTGGCTGATAATTTTGCCAAGGACTTCGCGGATGCGGCTAGGGTCGAATATGGCCTCGGAAGGCGGTTTTCTTTTAGACTTGGGACGTACGAACTTCTGTGTCAAGCGAAAATGACTGCGTACGAAATCAAGAAATGTGCAGGCATTTTTCGCTGCACTACGATTGACGGTATCTACATAATCATCCAAGTTATGCTGGGAAACTTCCGGCCAGAACTGAAGCCCCCTATCCATAAGGAATTCGCAGAATCTTCTGGCATCCCTGATACGATGACGCACTGTGGCATGTGAATATTCGTGGCCACGTTGATGTTTTAGTGCTAACCGTCTTTGGCTTGCTTCAGTAAACATCTTAATCGCACGTTCAAAATCTTCCGAAAGCAAAATGTTGGGGTTTTCGTTATTGTGCGGCTTATCTTTACTTTTCAGTGAGGCCAGCCCACGGTCAATCTCAAATAAGTAAGATTCCAACCTTGGGCGCAACATTGATTGTATTGGAAGCATCTCGAAGAAGCGCTTGATAGCCTTATACCCATATTGTTCCAATAGTGGGGGCCACACATCTTCACTTAACTTACTATCCAAAGTTGATTTCAGTACATCCCCCGCAAGTGCTACACGATGGTGGTGGGCTGGATCAGAGCTGGCATCGCGCTGGCGATACGATGGAATGGTCAAAAGAACATCCTTGGCGAAAGGGTGAGGTAAATTTTGCCAACACTGTTCTGGGAGTTCGTTTTCGACACGATCCCCCAGAGATCCGCAATTGTGGCGCAGGTCATCATTCAACGGTGGGCAGAGTAAATGCCCATCGCAAACATTGCACCTGCGAGAACGTAATTTCTTGGATGTCCGCATAAGCAGATTCGGCTATTCCTTAATAAAAGGGAAAATAGTGCCTGTCGGTCCCGTGTCTGGCGCGATGGTTGAATTATTTTTGGAAGGTTTGCTTGTCCCCTTTTCTTTTACTTCAGCAGGCTGTTTTGCTTCGGCGGGGGCCTTGGCCTGTACAGGCGTAGCAATAGGATGTCCAGTTGTGCTTGAGAGGGTATTGCGGTTAATCACGATGGCATGTCGTGGCAAGATGACTAATGGATCGACATCTTCTCCTGCCTCAAGCTCAACCGTGATCTCATAGAGCTCGTTCGGCAAACATTGCAGTACATTGCAAGCTACATTGATAAACCGCAGGTCAAGTGCCGGCCCTTCGTCTTTCAGGTAGCGCGAGGCGTGTGAGCTAGACATTGGATAACCTGATGCAGTCATTCGTCTACCAAACTCGCTGGCGCTATTTATTTGTCGCTGGCGAATTAGAACCGCCAGCCTGTTACTGATCGTGATTATCATCAATTAGTCCTTCCGTCATAGAGTCAATGGCTTTTGTGAAGTTCTCGATACCTTGTTGCACTTGGTTTCCAACCTGTTCGGGATTCTGGTGGTAGTAGGTGCCGAGAGTCGTGCTGAGATGTTCATGCCCAAGCTGCTGTTGCAATGCTTCCGGCCCGATTACATTGGCCATTTGTGTTGCATATGTATGGCGTAGAAGGTGGGGTGAAACCCGAAATGGGATGCCTGCATTGGATGCAATGCTTTGAAGCATGCGCCTAACTTGCTCGGTACAGATTTCTCCGCCACGCTCTGATAGGAAAAGGCGATCAGGATCTTCTGTTTTCTTGCTGAGGAAACTCGGTCGCACTTCATCCAGATACCAATCCATCAGAGGTTTGATTAAGGGGTTGTAAAGCCTTACCACACGGGTTTTTCGGCCTTTCCCTACTACCGTGAGTAATGCGTAATTTCCGAAGTTTGGATATTTAAGGTCAGGCTGGAAATAGTTAATCTTCAAATTAACAAGCTCTTCCACACGGACTCCGGTTAAGAGAGTAACCATAGACATAACTTTGTCTCGACGCAGGGTGTTGTATGCCTTGCTTCCGGAAAGTTTCGCTTGTCGGATTTCGATGTCGAACTGTTCAATCAGTTTCTGGCATTGCACGGCCGAAAGTGGTGTGATGACTTTCTTGCGTTGATGACGCTTCCGCTTGATTGGGATTGCGTTCTCGTTGGTGACGAAGCGCTGGGGCTGTACGCCGAACTTGCGATGAATTTCATTAGTCAGCCCACGAGAATCCAGAATATAATTTTGAAAGGAGCGTAGATACGTTAAATAGGTTGATTGCCGTCCGAGTCCGATATCCGCTTCCTTAACCTTGTGCGCAAGAAAGTCGGATACATCATCTTCCAGCCACTCCCATGGCGGTAGGCCAACATATTTCAGGAAGCCACGAAGTGCACCAAGCGCCAGCTGGACGGTTTTTTTTCCGTTTGCACGAGTACCAACCAGATGCTTCTCAAATAGAGATAGAAGAACCTCAGTATGCTCATGTTCCGCTTGCGTCAGATCTCGGGCGCGAGGACCAATAGCCCCGGCCTTGCCTGGGAATACTTGATTCCCTGACATATTGGCATTGCTCAAACTGACGATATTAGCCTTCATGTGGAGCATTATTGCATAATACGCAACACTTCGCAAGTTTTTGCAATATTAAAGGCTGTAACTGTTGTCGTAATGCAACAGCCATTAACTGGCGCTCAACCCTTTGATATGCTTTAAATCCCCGACAAATAGAAGAAGTGGGGCTGGAGAAAATATCCTTTAATAGGATAAACGCTGCATAATACGCAAAATAATAGGTGGCAAATGTTGGAATAAAAAAACCCCCGCCGAAGCGAGGGTTGAATAAGAGTGCAAGGAACAGTTAATTGCCGATCTGTCTTGTTCTGCAATCCAGTATTTTTACTTTCTTTACCCATTTATCCAGGAAATCCTCACCTGTGATTTCTGGGATATGAAGAATAGAATGGATACCCAAACGCAAGGCTCTCCGATGCAGCTCATTTGCTGCATCCTGACCTGGGCGACGGCCTTTATCATCCATGGGATCGTTGTCTGAAAAAATATGTAATTCACGCACCCATTCCGGGATAATGAATTTACGCATCATTCCGGCAGATACCAATGACCACACTGTCATGGGACTGTGGCGGTAATTATAGGCAGCGCGAACACCCAGCATGGTTTCAATCCCCTCACCTACGCCAAGCTTCCCGCTTAACTTGCCATGAAAAAGGCGAATGGCTCCTCCCGTTGCTGTTCCGGTTCCTTTCATCATTTTTTTTATTTTCAGGCCGTCCCCTGGATTGGCCTTATGACCATCCGTTGTAAGATAGGTACGGTGGATGTTGACTGGATGACTTTCGCCGTCACGAATCTTGGCCAGCATCGCCGGGAATTCGCCTATTTTTTGGTAATATTCTTTTCCGTTGGGTCGCGTGGCCATTGTCCAATAGGGTAATGCAGGATGAAAACGCAAGTCTCCAGGACCAGGAAGATCGCCATTTAACAACGGAATACGGCTATGCAGGTAAAGCCAGACGGGATCACCCGGATTAACGGCAACTGCCTCTTCCCATAGCTTTTGAAGTTTGCTCCGGATTTCATCCCGTGAGGGTTCATGATTGCTGGTAATGACATAAGGTTTAATCGGCACGACCTGTGCTGTATCACTGATCAGGGTAAACGCCTCACGATTGCTGATCCCGTTTACCTTAGCCACAAGGGTCAACCCATTGCCCGCACCACACTGGTTGCATATCCACGAACCACTGTTATCCTTTCTTGAATTAAACCGGAAGCGGTCTTTCCCGCCACATATCGGACAGGGACCGTGTTTTTTACTGAGATACTGTTTATCGATGCCCAGTCTTGGAAGAACCTGGAACCAATCGATTGTATTCAAATCAATCTTATCCATAAGATTCCTTGTTTGATAAATTATTGAATTCCGAATACTCGGACGTTTGAAAAATCATGAAAGGAAAAATGAAATAACCTTTCGTTGTTGTGCACAAACAAGGAAAAGTTACTTTGGAGATCACGTCAGATATTTTTGATTTCGATAAAAGGAATGCCCGTGACAAGGCTTATCGAATGAATTCTCCTGTCCAGGAGACGGTGTATGACATCTATGATTGTGGAATAATTTAAACCGGATTTTTTTTCAAATACTATTCATGAATCCGTATTTTTTAAAAAAAACACCCTAACCTGTTACGGTTAGGGTGGCGAATTACATTTCAATCTGGACAATTTCCCCAAACGGGGCTTCATTGATTTCCGAGGTTGAAATCCATAAGACTGGATAACCCGGCTCTTTTTTAGGAAACGAACCATACATGTCCGTAAAGTAAAGGGCACATACAGGTTGATCCTCCATTTTGTCGATGTGTTCGAAAAAAGGCCGGAAGTCCGTTCCTCCACCCCCTTTTGGGTGAAAGGCTATCATATCATCCGGGCCAAATTCCTCACTATGCTGAATCGCTGCATCGGCATAAACCACCAACAAGGACTCGGGTTTAAGTTTATTGACGATAGCACAGACCTCTGATTGGAACTGGCCCAGGATCTCTTCATCAATTGAACCGCTGGTATCAATACACAAGGCTATTTTCCCGACTTTCTCTGAATACAGTGAAGGAAGGTAAAACCCCATATGTATAAATCGTGGATTAGGTTTCCTATAGGAATAGTCTTCCCGGGCAGCCTGTTCAGCAAACCGGTGAAGAACTGATTTCCAGTCCACTTTTTCATGCACCAGATCCTTGACCATCCGGCTCAGACAGCCCGGAAACTTCCCTCTCATGGCCGCAGTTTTTTCAGCCTGGCTAACAGCAAGTTTCCATTCCACCTTGGCTTGTTCAACGTCTTCATCTGGGTAGGGCCTGATTTCACCAGGCTGCATCTTTATGGGAGAAACATTATGACCTGTTTGCTGATTTTCTCCAGATTGACTGTCTTGTCCAGACCCGTTATTCTCCCCCTCCGAATCGGATCCACTTTCATTATCTGGAAGTAAATCATAGATTTTTTCGGCGGGCATGCCAGCGTATGCAGGGTTGCAAAGCCAGTCATCCAGTTTTACGAATCCGGATTGTTCAAGCAGGGGGTTAATGGCGTAGTCACAGGCTCTATTCCATTTTTCATGATCCCGTTTACCTTTACGCCAGGCATGACCATTCGTGACATGCATAATCTCGTGGGCTAACAGTGTTTCTAAACCGTGAACGGTTTGTTTTGCCATAAACTCAGGGTTATATCCAATGACCTTTCCATCGGTGTAACAGGTATCGCAGGCTGTATCTTCAATGCATTTCAACCTGAACAGTAGCGACCCAAAAAATGGATTACCCAGAACCAGATTGGTCTTGGCCTGAGTGATTTTATTTGCCACTTCATTCATAAGATAAAGAGAGGTGTTTCCACCCCTCCCCTCCTTTTCTAGAAAAGCGTTTCCATTACATTTTGCAGTGGATTAACTTTTTCCTGCTCTGTAAGGGTAACTCCCATGTACGCCGCCATGATGGATTGAATTTCACTGGCCTGGCGTGCAGTCTCGTTCCGGATCTGGATGTTGGAACGTAATGTTTCCGGATCATGGATAACCAGTTTCTGTTCAACCTGCTTGCGCAGGTTTTCCAGAGTTTCATCTTCCGTGAAATTAAGTCGAGGAAGTAAAGCAACCAATTCCCGGGCATTCTCAACGAGTGAATTACGGATGCCAGCATTAGGTTGAGACAGACGTTCGGTAATTTTACTGACGACACCAAACAACCTCTCCCATAAATCACGCATAGCCTTACCAACGGCTTCGTCAGCATAGTTGTCAATTGAATCCTTGATGACAGTCATTTCAGTTTCCGGTAGGTTCACACCAAAATGAGCGGCATTTGGAAAAGGCAATACAAAGAACCGGATTTCAAATTTCTTGAACAATTCTTCGGGAGGCAGATAGTCACTTTCCCTGAATAAACCGTTCAGAAGTTGTTTCGCTTCTTCTTTCAAATTATCGATATCATTAAGGAATGCTTCAACAGCCAGAGCAAACTCACGGCGATATTCACGAATCCTGTCGGATACTTCCATATACATGGAAGATGGCAGTATGCGCACTCCCATTTGGTCATAGTCTAATGTGACGTTGTAAAACCAGCGCCTGATTTCAGTGCTGATTTTTTGAACCTGGATGTAAGAACTTGAGTTCTCTGGAATCAGCAGTTTATTGAAACGTCCGATATTATGATTAATTGCTGCATGATTGACGTTGACTTCATTGGTTGCCCGTTCGTCAAAGCGGCGGGCAGACCAGATCGAAATATTCAAATGGGCCAACATGACGTTGCTGGATATATTATCCATGTTCTTTTCCTTAAATTGTCCCGCCATTGATCAATTGCCCAAAATGACCGGACATGGCTTTGATAAAGGCCGGAGAAGTAGTAATGTTTTTATCCCGAAGCAACGCATCCCGGATGCACAGTACGGAATATTCCGCATAACCATTCTGTTCAAGTCGTTCAAGATAGGTCATGACACGACTGAAATTATTGGCATTGGCTCTTGCAGCCAGCGCTGTGCTGACTGCGTAAAGTGTTGAGATTTCTTTTGGAATGATGGCTGAATCTGGGGCCATCATAATGGCATCCGGATTGGGCAAATCCCTGTAAAGACGAAGAAAGGACGTAAAATTAACAGCCGCTTCTTCACCTACAGCTCCAGCGAAAGCCATGACCTCCATTTCTTTAGGCAAACCCAGGTTTAATAATTTCCCAAGATTCGCCCAGGTTCTGGGACTTGGACTATTAACCAGATCTGCGGTTGGATTAAACTTTTGCAAAAAATCCGGTTGAAACCGCAAATAGGCAATCACTTCACTTGGAACGTTGCTGGCTATGGCCCATGAACACCAGTCATCAAGTGTTGGGCTTAGCTCAAGTATCGTGGTAAAACGGCTTTTTACAGGTTCCAGAATCCCGCTTACCCCGGCACGATCAACGCGACGATTGGTAGCAGCAATAAATGAAATGCAGTCTGGAAGAACGTGTTCTCCAACCTGACGTGCAAGAAGAAGCTGCATATATCCTGCCTGGACACTTGCTGGTGCCTGGCCGAGATCATCCAGAAACCATACAGTTGGTTTTGTTGCCGTAATGGCCCTGTGTAAATCCCCATATGGAAGAAAAGTAGCATGGATCGCATCATTAGCGACCCATGGCAAACCTTTGACATCCGTAGGATCAGCAACAGCCGGATGGCTGATGATAATCTCTGCATTCGCAGCTTTAGCAGCCTGGGTAACAATATCGGACTTACCTATTCCAGGAGCGCCTGTAATTAATACCGGGAGCTGAGTTGGAATGGTTTTTGCCAGTATTTGCCCTAATTGCGAAGGACGCACAAGAGTTGTGCTCATCGTTGCTCCTTGAAAAAAGTTCGCGGAGCTTTCCCTGTACGGGCAAACTTGCCCGCGAGGGTTACATGAATTCCTGGAAACCCAGGACGTTTGAAAAGATGTACTGGAATGCCGCTTAAGGCATTCCAGTACATCCTCATGTTGAGGATGTACTGTTTATTACATTAAACTTTAGGCTTTATACAAAAAATAAGTGCTCGCTAGAACGGTATATCATCAGAAAAGTCTTCAAAATTATCATGCTTATTTGTACTGGCATGATTTTGTGAACGGTTTTCAGAATGCCCGGCTGAAGATACTGCAGGCTGGTCTGGGCTACGATTTTGTGTAGCGCTCCCTCCTTCAGATTTGCTGCCTAACATTTGCATCCGTTCACCGACAATTTCAGTGGTATATTGGTCCTGGCCTTCCTTGTTTTGCCATTTGCGGGTTTGCAATTTACCTTCCAGATAAATGCTGGATCCCTTCTTTAAATATTGGCTAACTATTTCGGCCAGTTTTCCAAAAAAAACAACCTTATGCCATTCGGTCTTTTCCTGCTTTTCGCCGGATTTATCCTTCCATTGTTCGGATGTGGCAATGGCAAGATTGGCTATGGCATCTCCATTGGTTGCATACCGCATTTCCGGATCACGTCCAAGATTGCCTATCAATATCACTTTGTTGACTGACGCCATGCTTTATTTCTCCTGTATTTTTTGAATTTCCCAAAGGTTCTTAAACCTCTGGACGAATTCACCGTGTTCCTGAACGGTTACGGCTGTTTTTCCTTTTTCGGAAATCGAAACCATGTCGCCTATCTTAACTTCTGCGCAGACAACGGCTCGCTCGATGTCTTTTCCAATCATCCTGACAATGGAACCGTCACTGGTTTCCACGTCAGCATAGTAACTGGAATAACTGTCATCACCTTCCCCATGCATCCCTATACGGTGACACACTAATTTACCTGTGGTAGAACGAAGTTTTTTCCCTTTATGAAAAGGTTTTACCTCCACAATGTTTTGAGTGTCGGCTTCACTATATGTTGAAGGGCTTGCGCTTTTGGCAGGCATGATTTGAGACGGTGGTTCCGTCTCAAAAAGCTTAACCTTGCCGGTTTCGCCCTTTTTAACGTGAAGTAAGCGCCTGGCAAGTTTGAGCGCATCCATTTCAAGCTCTTTTCGGACATGCCCTGCCTGGTATTCCACATTGCCCAGGTTTACCCAGGGTCCGTGTTTTAAGGCGTTTTTCCCTGACAGGCGAAGCTTTCTTGCCATAAGTTTCTTTTCTATATTGACATAGAGATAAACTATGGCCGTTGCCGAGACTTTCACACGCCAGATTTCATCGCTCCAAACATGCAATTCTGTTCGAGAAGCAGGAATGATGGTGACATTCGACTTAGAAGCGTCCGGTTGTGAAATCTCCGGAATTGGATTAGGTTTTTTGAAAGTCCTCAGTCTTACCGCTGCAAATCCAGCAATAGCAACAACTATCGTTAATGGATAAATAGCCAGCAAACCTATGGCAAATAATGAAAGCCATGCCCAACCCAGCCCAATAAGCCGGTGAGTAAGGTGCTGGCCCCGGATAATTACGGACTGAATCATACTGATGCCTCCAGATTAAATGGGCCTAATTTTTTTCTGAGATAAGCCTTGAATGCTGAACCCACCTCATTGATACCCATCAACCCATCAATTAACGCTTCTGAATTGTAGCCAAACATCAAGCATATTTCATTGAATGAAATAGCATATTCTTCTGGGCAGAGAAACCATCCGATAAGCTCATTGAGCTCATTGGCTTCTTCTTTATTTAATCCCCTGGTAGCTTTGGCAGCCGTTAACACATGCAATTGAACCAGACTGTCTTCAAGCAGAATGCCCAACAGCTCCTGATTTTCTTCAGGCGTCAAATCATCGAAAGAAGCTTTTTCTAAAAACTGATTGTTATTAAGACAGGTATTATCCAGCAATATAAATTCATTCGGTTTAGCCGATACTTCTAACGCCATATTCATGGCACGCGATATGTTTACCATGGCTTATACCCTCGGAGTTGCGATAACCCATAAACCGCGCTCGGATTCAAAGGAAACCAGTGGGCCTGACTCATTTCTAGCTATTTTTGTTGTTCCGCGTGAAGCGTTTAAGGCGGACATAACATGACGGCCAAGCAGGGTAAACCGGATATTCTGTTTTCCTGAAACTTCAGCCTCACATGATTCTGTGCCATCTGCCTGTATACCCTTCACAGAACAGTTTACCTGGGACTTGCCAACCTCAAGCTCAATGTAGGTCTGTTGAGTATTGTCAGCAAGGATAAAGGCAGTCTTAATGGCCTCATTCAGGTTTTTGGGAAGAACACTCAAAACCGTTTCTTCTGGAAGAGACTGAATCATTTTATCCACATCAGGATAAGTTCCATCCACGGTTTTACAGCGTATGGTAAATTCCTGGAATGTGAATTGCACAATATGGTTAGTGCCAATTGTGATAATGACTTTGTCTGAACTGGCAGCTTCGGTTGCAATTGTCTGTGCTGAATGAAAAGGCAGAATGAAACTGGCTTCGTTATCCGTTGCCACTTCTTTTTCAGATCGGGCAAGTGAAATGCCATTTGAAGCACAAATTACCAGTTTATCCCCAGTAAATTTTACATAGGCTCCATTCAGGTATTGACGGATATCATTACAGGACATGCAGTCTGCGACAAAATTCAGGGCATCTGCCAGAACTTCACCAGACACGGTTACGCTTAGTAAAATTTCTGGTGGAGTAATGGACGGCACTAATTCATTTGTGGCCTTAAAGAGGTAATGACCTTCTGCATGGGTCAGGTTTAACTGGCCGTCTGCAATCTTGAGTGTCAATTCATTAGGTAATGCCTTAATCAGCTTGCAGATTTTCTGGTCAATTACGATATCCTGTGTACTAAATAAATCATTATTCTGATCGAAAGCAACTTCTACCTGCATTTCATCGTTCGCGGTGATAATAACGTTTCCAGCAATGGAAACACCATGCCTGGATTTTGGAAGTGCCAAGCTTGCCTTTTCAAAGGCTGTTTTTATTTTCATAATTTATCCCTATGAAAAATACCTAAAAGCCTCTTGACCCTCCATAATTTGTGGGCTTGAGGCGGTGATTTTGAAGAGAAAAACCAAAAATAATGCCGATTAAGGAATACTTGTTTTAGTTATTCGGCATATTTTGGACATCTTCATAAAGAAATGGTTCATCTTCATGAAAATCGGCCAGCAATCCTTGGCATGGATCACTATCTCACTGGTTTTAAACTTACGGATACTTATTTATGTAAATTTATCATTAACATAAAAAGCAGTTACAGAACATGATATTCATCATGTTGATATTTCCGGAACAAAATTCCGGTAATTGGATTCCAGTTGCCACTGGACAGGTCATAAACTTATTCGTGCTTTCCTATGAATTCCTGATTCATAGGAAAGCACCCTTAAGGCGCTTTTTGACAACCTGCGAACAGGTTAGGTGGCATATCCCGGAAGTAAGGCTGTCAGGGATAATTATGGGGATATCTTTTTAGATATGCAGAATAAATCGTCATGCTTATTCAACATGATTTAATTCATCAAGGTTGATGATGACATCCGCTTCATTCCATAAATCAGGGGTCTGGGTGACAAAATACTCACGATCATAGTTGCCAATTTCCAGCACCCTTTTTTTCATGGACATAAACTGCTTTTTACGTTCCGGATCCAGGGGGCCATCCGCTTCATCAGAAAAAAGCGTCTTATACTCATTGCCACTGTTATAGGCAATATACAAGGCAATGGCTCGCGTTAGCGTTTCATTGATCCAGACTTTTTGCCCTCCTGACATGACCGTAATGCTTTTGGCTTCATTCCGATCTGCGTCATGAACAAGGATATCGAAACCTTCCTTCATTTCTCCTTTTGCCGTTTGCATCTGTGTCTGAATCGAGACGGTAAATCTTGGCCCATAACATTTCAGAAGCAAATCATTCACAATGCATGCGAGCGTTGGGCCAGCATCATCGATACTCAAGGCAACAATGCCGTCATTTCCAAAAGCCTTTGATAACAGGATCCAGTAAGGTATTTCTTCTTCGATCCGATGTATTTTGTTTAAAGAAGATTCCAGTATTTGAGATTCTGTAGCTATCCGGACAGAAGATGTTTCAAGTTCTGCTATCACGGCCTCTAATTCGGATATCTTGACCGAATGTTCCCGGGAAACTTTGGCAGCTTGTTCAAGTTCGTTTTCTGCCTTTTTTACTTCATCAATACCCGCATAGAACGGAATAGTCGCCAGTTCCTGTTCAAGAGAAGCAATAGCCTGTTGGCTTGCATGGGTTCCACTGTCCTGCCTGGAAAGTAACTTTTGTTCTTCGGCTACTTCCTTTTCAATGGATTCCTTAAGCATGGCAGTCTGGCTATCTCCCATCATTTTTTGATGAGTGATCTGTTCCTTAACCGATGAGATCGTTTTTTCTGCCGCATGCAGTGATGCTTCTAATGCTGTTACAGATTGAAGCTCCCTGATTCTGCGACGGGTCGATTCAAGCTGGGTTTCGATTTCCTTCTTTTTTGCTTCACACGGGTTATCGGCTGTTTGAGCTTTAAGGACAATAATCTGCTTGTTCACCTTTTCCCATTCGATGCGGTGATCCACCACAGCTTTTTCTGCCAAAGGCATAGATTCCTTAGCCAGCATGGCATCCTTAAGCAAGGGACATGTTGCAGGGAATGATGTGCCATTACATGGCACTTCAGAGATTAATGAAGCGCGTTTCCGATAACTCTCACGTTGTTCAACCAGAACCTTGCCTTCACGTTCAATTCCGATTTTTTGAGAAATTAGCGTTTCAATCTGTACCATATCTTTGTGATAGGATTCGATTTCTAGCTGAACTGAATTCAAGTTTTGCATTAAAACAGCATCAAGGGTGTCCAGCTCTGCCAAAGTAACTTTAGCCGTCATCATTTCTTCTTTTCTGGAAATAATTTTTTCGGCAGCAACCAGGGATGAATTAAAAGCCGCCAGGCTTTTTTCTGTATCTGCAGTGACTTTAACCAGAGATTCATTCAGATTCCTGATCTTTTGACGTACCGAATTCATGTCTTCATGAAAGATAGCCAGTTCCTTGGCAAACCGGTTCTTTTCGACATCAATTCTTTCCAGAATCATTGCACGGCGTTGCACTTTTTCCTGCTCGGAATCCTGACGCGCACGTGCCGTAGCCAGTTCAATCTGCATCTTTTCAACCTGTGAAACCAGTTGTGCACCAGATTCTACAAGTTGTACGTGAGATGCCCGGTGCGCGTTCAATGTCTGTGTTACTGCGTCAAGCTGCAGCTTTAAGGATTCTGCCTTGGCATTATCCGGCCTTAGCTCCTCCAGCCTTGATTTCAGCTTCTTGCAGACATCTGCAGCCTTGGCTCCCAATTCCCGTATTTTTTCAAGCCCAAGCAGATCAGCCATGAGGCTTTTGATTTCCCCATTGCTATAACTTGATAAAGGCCTTTTGGTCTGCGCGGAAAATACGGAAGTGAAAAAAGTTTCAGGACTACCGAGGATTGACTCGATGCATCGATCATAGGTATCTGTTTTTCCATCAGATACGGTTCCATCCGGCATGACGTAGGGTTCCCAGCTTTCTCCTTTCTTGATGTGGAGGAAAGCATCCTGTTTTTTAGTTTTATCCGTAACCTTAAAGAGCAGGATTGACTGATATTGATGGCCTTTATGTTCCCAATGCAATTCTTTCCTGGCTTCAGAGCGGGAAAGATGATCATAGAACGAAAAACTTCCCGGTGAATTTGCCGTTGCCCTGGAAGGCATAATCCGATAAGGATGCATGTTGTCCAGGATGGTGGTTTTCCCAGTACCATTTGGTGCTACTATCGTAATGGTTTTGGCATTACCACTCAGTTTTTCCAAATCAAGGATCAGTTCATCCCTACCCATTCCTGAAGCAATACCTGAGAATCCAGATAGGATTAAATGTCTGGGTGTCATGATTCCCCCATGCGACCAGTTCTGCTATTGTCAGATTGAATACTGTCATGAATTGCGTAGCAGGCTGTGGCGTTTGTTTCCCGGCAAACCAGAATGGCTTTCCCGGAAGGTAATGCGCCTATACCAACTGCTGCTACTCCTATTTTCTTGTCCATTTCACTGAAATTGATCTCCCGTACTTCATGAAGACCTCTTTTTTCAAGAAATTCTTTTACTTCGTTGCTCATCTGTTACTCCTTGACCTATATCATCCCGGACGACCTGTTTCTGATCGTTCCAGGCCGAGGTTTTGAATTCTTTCCCCGGCATAAAAATTTGCAGGGGTTTGAAATCCGGTATTCGTGTTCCTGAATTACGGTTGATTAAATTCCAGCTTGCGCTGGTGCTAAAAAACGATGTTTTCCAAAGGATTACCATTTCCCTTTGGGAAAGACCGGTTTTAGTAATTGGGATGACGTAGTTAGAAAGATCCCCTCCACGTTGAACGTGGAGGGGCATTGATCAGAAAGCGGAAATTTTGACCTGAATGGTCTGTCCGGGTGGAGACTGCATTAAGGCAGTCCCTCTTTTACCGTTGTATACATACGTTACACGGTATCCGGTAATAACCCTTTTCTGCACGTTCTGACATTGCTGTTGCATGCCAGTACTGGTGTTGCTGCTATTGTTTTGTAGCCGATCGCCTGTTATGGCCCCTGCAATGGCTCCTGCCGCACCTGCTGCGACCTTGCCATTACCCTGGCCAACCTGGCTGCCGACTAGCGCACCGACTACACCACCGAAAATGGATCCAACCATTGAATGGTTTTGAACCTTGGCCCGGACAGGAACGTTATAGCATTCCTGGCCAACCACAGTCTGATAAACCGGGCTGCTGCTTACAACTGCTGCCTGATCGATTATATCGGCAGCCTGGGCTGGCGATACAAACGTAGACAGCATGAACAGACCAACCATTCCAAAAACATTCAGGCAGTTGTCAATTTTATGAGGGCAATGTGGTGCGGCAAATACAGCGATACTAGAAATGATGAGGACAAAGAGTTCGAAATAAATGTGATTCATTTCTGATCTCCTGGGCCATAACCATTATAGTAGGTAGTCGGGCCGTAAGTGACCTGGCCGACCGATTCATATCCAACCTGCTGTTGAACAGACTGGACGTTCTGGCTGGAATCAGCCATTCGGTTTGAAACATACTGGGCAGCCATTCCACCCAGAGCGCTCCCCAACATCGGTCCATAATAGCTGTTATTTCCGCCAAGTCTGGATCCAAGCGCAGAACCAATCATGGTTCCAAGCATTTGACTGTAATAATCTGCAGCATTGGCATTCACTGAAATGCTTAACAGGACAGCCATAATTAAAAATGATTTTTTCATGTTTACTCCACAATTAAACGGAGAAACCCAACCCATAAGAGTGTGGATCCCATTATGCGTTGAGATAATTGACACTTGAATGTCTTTCCATGTAAAGACGAGCCTCTACCATGGATTTGCGCTGGATTTCCTCAAACTTTCCATGCATGGGCTCCAGAAGAATCTGCTGGTTTTTTGAAAGGATGATCTTGCGGATTACCTTCTTCCCGGCAACAGGTTGCAAGGATAATGCAGCGCCATGTCCTAACGGATACAGAATATTCGATGAATGATTGTCATTAGCCGCAACCTTGGATGTAACCTTGGATTGGACTTTTACTGAACGTCTTTTCCATTTCCATATTCCCCATGCTGCCAAGGCATACACAGGAAATAAAAAGGGAAGGACTGCCAGGGCAAAAGTCAAAACGATTGCTGCCCAAAGGTAAAGCATTCCCTTGATGGATATAATATGTTGCATGGTGTTCTCCTCGATCGCTGGTCGGGCGAAAGAAAAAACCACCATGCTGACCAGGCAGGTGGTAAAACACTGCCTGGTTAGGCTGACTCTCCTGGGATAAATCCTGGGAGATGAATTCTTCGATAACCTCGAAGACGGGGGTTTAGCACTAATAATTATGGGGAAGGCTGTAGCCGTATTTTGGTGAAATCATGATGGTTTTTTTGATGTTTTCAACAACTGGCTGTCCAATAAATCTGCTTTATTGGACAATCAACTATTGACAAGGGTAACCCCAGTGATGAAACCCGCCGCCAAAGCGACGGGTTTCCTGGGTAGACTATTGCAGAATCGATGCAACGATCTCATCGGGTTCCTTCAAAAGAAGGGACTCCAACCGTGTGGATAAGGGTTCCTGATTCGTATTGGAAACCTCACACCATTTTGCCAGCTTGTCACCAAAGCTTTGCGAGTTGTTTATTCCTTCAGCACGGGTACGCTGAATAGGAAGAATACGACCTTCAAGCTTGATTCCTGCGGATTGCTCAAACAAGACTTCAATGGCTGCCCGGTCGATGACGTTCTGATGTTCTTCATCAATCTGCCAACGAACCCGGACAAAGGCTCCCTGCGCTTCACCAGCTAGTTGACGCAGTGCATCCATGTCCGGCTCGCCATTAAATTCTGCATAAAGCATTTTTCTGGCCGGTGTTTCCTTGAACGAGAAGGAAGCATTGGATGCTGTCACATCCCAAACAATAAACCCTTTTGGATCTTCCTCACCATAATGCAGCCTTCCGATTGAACCGGCATAGGCAATACTTTGCCCGCCATTTTCCCAATGTTGATGTTTGTGAATATGGCTGAGCATGACCGCCGATGTTCCGGCAGAAAACAGGATGCCTGTGGTGAATTCATGATCCAGGGAAGCCATGGTGAATCCATGCTCCGTGATGCATCCTGTTACTGTTCCATGGGATACCAGGACAGTCGGGATGCCGGAAGCAGAGGCGGCCATGTTGATATCCGTAAATCCCGACATTAGGTCTGCAAGGATTTCACTTAATGACGTGGAAGCATTTTCTGCACCAATTGTTGCAGCCAGAACGCAACGGTTAACGGTTGGTATGACTGTAAACAGACATTTTGTTCCGTTTGGGAGTGCATGAAAGCGCCACCCTTCCGAAGCAATCCATTCGTTTTTATCGGTAAGGGCTACCTGCCCTATGCGATCAGCTACGAACACAGGATAGTTATTGCCAATTTTCCCAAACAGGTTCAGGGTTCCAGGAGGTTCATGCGAGAAGGTTCCCTGCAGCATGAGTACCGGCATCACCGTGGTCAGTTTAACAATTTGCCGAGCCAATGCATCAACGGCTGGAGAATGTAAATCCTGGCGATGGTCGGTTGAGTCTCCTGATAAAACGGCGACTTCACAGCCTGTCGCCTGTTCTACCGCATAAGCAAAACAGCGATCTACTTCTTCCAGGGTTTCATTGGAATAATGAAGATCGCCTGCATGAAAAATCTTCATTATCTTTCCTTAAATTGGCGAATCAATGTTGCAGATTTCGCTTCGATAATCTGGATCATCGAGCCGTTCATCCACTTCAATCAAGATGTCTGTCAGGATTTTCTGATCCTGTTTCCAGTTATCGCCCCATTTCAATGAAGCATACATATTGAAACTGTTGAAATTGATGGAGGAAAACTGGCAAGCATCCATAATTGTTTTAAGCATGCCTTCTGGATGAATCACGCCATTGTCGTCCGGTTGAATCCCGGATTGGGTTTCCGTCTGATCTGTGCCAGGGACAGGGATATCTGGCGCCGGATCCTGCTTTACGGTATCAATTACATGCCCATCATTCAATCTCAAGGCGCTTTCCGATCCCTGTATCTGATGTTGTCGTTCAAGAAGCAGGCTTGATGTAATGACGGACGATTCCAAAGTGATGATATATTGCTTGACTCGCGTAACCGACCCATCATCCTTAATCATGGGCACTTCCGAAACTGCCTTTGTAAGCCAGAAAATTGGGCTTCCGTCCCGATTCAGACCTGAGAGCTTATTGCTTCTTAATCCCTTAATCAGGTTTAATTGGGCAATACAGCCTGACATGCCATAGAAAGAAGTCAAAGGTGTTTCAATGAGTCCTGCACCAGGAATCCCAGGAATGTAATACAGGATTTTACCGCTCATATTGCATTGACGGGATTGGTATTCCTTGCATTGTTCAGGAATGCATTCTCCACGAACGACATGTTTTCTTCCACCAAATTGTCGCACTGCTTTCCCGTTTTCATTAATGGGAATGGTCGCAAAAGTCGTGCAGACGCGCTGACCTTCTTCGGTGAATTCAGACCAGTATTTTCTTCCGGCAGAAACATAAGAGGCAAGGGAGTGTGGAATCACTTGATACGGGTCATCAAATACAAACATGACAGGGAAACGCCAAAGACGTTTCTGTGTGTCACCATTTCTGATCTCACCGTACAAATCCATAATTTGATTGGCCACGTCCGGATTTTTGAAATCACAGCGTCGGGCAACGAAATAAGGAATATTTTTAGGCACAAGACTATTTTTAATGTTGACGGTTTCTGAAATCTGCTTTTCGATTTCGTCAAATGACAGACCTTGTTCAACCCCGTCCTTGTAGATTTTTTTGGCAGCTTCATTGCTCCAGGCTGTTTTTGTTGGAACCTTGACGCCAGCTCTTACTTTGCCATCCACCGGCAATATGGCCGGTTTGATAAGTTGCTCCATGGTTTTCCTTTATAGAATAAATTCCGGGGCGACCCGGTATGAATAAAAAACCAGTTATAATTCCTGATCATCGTTGAACTGATTACAGGATTTTTCATGAAATGATCAGATACCAGAATTTGGCATTTCCAATCATTATTGAATTCCAGGAAATCCCTGGGCGATTGATGAATCTCATTATGATTGGTTTTTGGTATGACTTTATGATGAATCACTAACAAAAATTCATATCTTTTGCTGGTGATTGAATGAAATAAGGACCGCCTTGTGGGCGATCCTTATTTCAGGCGGCCTTGATTAATTCTGGCTGAATGGAGGGTTTTGTTTCCAGTGCTAAAACTGTTGAATCAAAATAGGTTAAAAGCTCATCCAGCGCATTTTTGCGTCCAATATATCCACCGATTATCTCCGAGTTTTCAAGCACCCAGTCTGGATTTTCATCAACTGTCATGTTCTTGACATAATGAGCAATGACGATATCAAAGGTGTCTCCCTTGATCCATTCATTATATATTTCCAGGTTGGCACTGGCGTTGGTCAACAAGGCGCGACGGTGACCTGTGGCAAGCTGTTTATCAGAGCAGGCCTTGGCCAGTTTGAGCGCTTTCCCCCATAGGTAGTTTTTATCATCCGATGTATCAATGACTCCAGATGAATTTACCAGATTGAATTTCGGCTTTTGTCCCGCTACCCATTCTTTCTGTTCAATCCAGTAATGAGCAAATACAGGAGCTTGACTCTTGATGGTATCCAGACACTCTTTGTCAGGAACCCAGATCAAATCGCACTGGATCGCTGTTTGATCGGATTTGATGCGCAATCCATTATCAAACTGGTCAAGCAGAACGGCGTTAATGTTACCTATTTCCCCGGATGCACGAAGTTTTTTCCATTCTTGCGTAGCAACCCGTTCCCAGCCATAACCTGCCTCAATGACTTTGCTGGAAAGTTCAAACTCAAGCTTATCCCTGTTTTCGTAATCAATTTCATTAATGATTTCATCGACAAGTTCTCGCCCTGACAAACCAGAGGTTAACACAGCCGTAGCCAGTTCAACCTTGAAGATAGTAGTAAGAATTTCTTTTAATTGAATGCGTGTTGCATGAATGACCTCATCGGAATTAAGTTCAGGCTGATCATCCGAATTCAAGGCCAGGGCAAGATGCACAGGATAGCCTTGATCCGTTTTTTTATGAAGGGCGCCCATACCCTCAGCCATCGTTAAAGGATTCTCACAACCCTCGATATCATCTGCCAAATAGCCTACGACAAGATATTCATTGGCCTGAAAGATAAAATGATCCCCATTATCCTGTTCCGACAATAAATAAGGCAATTCAAGATCGTGGATGTTTATATCCTTATTGTCCATAATGGATGCTCCGTATTTCAATAACCGTTATTTTGATAATAACCATGAATTGACAGCTCTGGGATAATGCTTCGCTGTCTTTGATTTGATGCGTGCAATGATCTTGTCATTGAACACACATAAAGTTTCACCATGACTGGTGAGAATGGATTCCTCGAATCCCGAGGACAGGTTTAGACGCTTTTAATTATTATTCGTTTATTCATCCTAAATTGAACGAATGCTAGGTATTTTGTCTGACTATTCCTCTTGGTAATAATCCCCGTCTATATGACAAAAACGTGTACATACTGAATATTACACATATCAGCAATATCAATCAGTTACAAATTTCGTAAAAAAATGGGCACGGTGCCCATTTTACGAATTTTTGATAACTACATGATTTTATTAAATGGCGGTGTGTACACGTTTTAGACTTGTTATCGGTTCAATCATCGATATTTCTGTCTTGAAATTCTTTTTCCTATCTTTACAAATATTGGCTTCCTTGACATGAAATAAATTTCTATAAACTGGTTTTATGTTCATTTGCATAAATCATGCGCGAAAAAGTTCGTCATTCATTCGGTTAGTAATAACAAATTTCGTCAAACTTTGGTTTTATGTTGATTATCGATGAAGTTTGAAACATGACCTCTGCAAAATCATATACAGGAGAATGTTTTGATACCTGCAAACCTGAAATTTGCCTATGACCACCTTGGGAGATTTATAGCTCCGGGATTGAACCCCTTAGCATGGACTGCTGGATTTGGACTCAGCAAGAAAGGGAAAAGAACTCGATTTACAAACGGAGTCGCCGTGTTGATCCAACCTGAAAAATCAACCTTTTGCGGCATTACCCCTGAATTGAATGAAAACGCCAAATCCTCAATCCATATCGAAGTTTCTGACATGACACCACGAGATCTCATGTCGCTTTGCCTATATAATCCGCCCAAAGGGTTGTGGGTTGGGCTATCTTTTGTAAAAACAGGCGTTGAAGAGTCCGGAATTATACTGAATTCCTCACTTTCCAAGGCTGTGTTTTCAGAAAATTCCGGCAAGAATATTCGTATTTCCTATCCACTTGTTCTAGCTGATCTGGCTTCTGCGCTGCAACAGTTCCCTAAACTGCCATCCGTTAAATCATTAAACCAGTCTTTTGATCTTTGCAAAAAGAAATGGTTTGACAGAGAAATGACCCAATCTGAATCAGTGCAATACCACCGGGAAATAGCCTCCACGCCCCTTCCATATGTTTTCGAAAAACTTATGAATTATTCTATGAGTATTTACATGTTGCTTGATTACATAAAATTTACCCAGGAGAAGGCCAATGCTTGAAACCATTATGACTTTTCCAACTCCTGAAACAGCCTATGCTTCTCATCAGGCAGTGTGGAATGCCCTGAAAAGAGAAGATGGAGTAAAGCGGAATTTCTTGTTTCGTGTGGTTCCATCGCGCCAGTCAGGGCTTTCCCTGATAAAGATACGTTCACTGGAAATGCCTGAAAACATCAAGCCCATAACTTGCCATAAGCCTGAGTCCGGCAGTCATTATCAATTTTCATTGCTAGCCCACCCGGTAAAACGGATTTCCGGCCAGGAATACGCACTTAAAACTGAAGCCGAGGTCAAGAGTTGGCTAGAAATGCAGCTTGAGCGCAATGGAATGAATCTTGTTTCATGCTGTATTGAATTTATTCCTGCCATCCCGCTTGGAAAAAAGAAATTTAACATTAGCCTTCATGCAGTGGAAATTCATGGCCGTCTTTTGATTATCAATGCGCACAAAGCAGAATCCGCCATGATTGAGGGAATTGGAAGATGTAAAAGCATGGGATTTGGCATGCTTGAGTTAAAGGAAATTGATAATGCGTAATTTTTATGTGTGCGTAGATTTAGCTTCTCCGGTCATTCCTACAAAAGGATGGTTAACACTTGATGCCATATTAGGTGCCCAGTTATTTCGTGAAACGGGCGATATGGAAGTGGCTCATGAAAATATCCCCCTGGCCAAAACAAAGGGGGTATGGCATGGAAGTGCTGCTTTTTTCGATATTGGCGAGACAGGCCGTGCGGCCTTTGGGCGTTCGATGAAATTGTCTGATCTCCTTGAAGGCAACTGGGTTCCTTTTGGCAAAACCAAATACCCCTACTTTGTGGATCAAAGCAGAAATCAGGCAGCCAATCAATGGGGTGCAAAACTGAATACCTACCCTACCCTAAGTTCTGAGCACGTTTACTGGTTCGGAAAAGGTGACATGGAGCAGGTGGCAAAATTATTCAATGGCATCAGGGAAGGATGGGGAATCGGGAAGAAGGTATCCCATGGTTACGGTCGAATTCAATCCGTCATGATTGAAGAATGTGATATTGACCGGTCGTTTCAACTTCAGGATGGATCACCAGCAAGACCCATTGAATATAAACACTGGATTTCCATGACCGGAAAACCTGATATCACTACTTTCATTGAATCCTGGGCAATGCCATATTTTTGTAGTGAACGTGTGCTTTGTGCCATTCCGGCAAACCATATCATGAGCTGTAGTCAGGCTAGTGACCAGGTTTAGGTTTCCTGGCCGCAATTAAATTATTTACTGGAGATTATTCATGTACGACATATTTTTGAAGGGTACCATCAAAACTGTAAGCCCGGTAACATTTACAACCCCTGACCCCAATGGCCATATGATTGCCGGTTCGCTTCCACTCATGGGAGGACGCTTATATGTACCTGCGTCTTCAATCCGAGGCGCACTACGCCGCAAGGCTCTTTCAGTCATTAGCGGAAATACCAAATTCAGTCTGGCTGATTATTATCTAAATGCAATCGGTGGAGTCAAGGGAAGCAAAACAGACTCTGACAGTAATGAGGCAAAAACCTGGATTGAGTGTGTTCGGCGAGTTCAATCCCGGAACCCGCAGGTTTCTCTTTTTGGTGCAATGGCTCCGGCGACTGTCCCTGGCAAATTGTCTGTGGATCATGCCATTGATGTATCTGATTATCCAGTTAGGGCTGCATGGATGCAGCATGTCAGGGTGGATGATCTAAAACGGGATCCTTCAGTTCTGGGTACAATGAGTGGCGATATTTTTGATGAATACGAACAGATGAAAAGTGGCGCCGCAGAACGTTCCGAACTAAAAGCTCAAATCAAGAAGCTCGAAAGCACACTTTCTAAAAGCAGTGACGATCAAAAAATTCGTGAAGAGATTGCTGTTAAAAAAGAAGAGCTTAAAAAGCTGCATGAAGTGCAGATTCAACTCCATAACCTTCAATACCAGGTAATCCCGTCAGGTGTAATCATGGCCTCTGGTTTCCGTATCATGAACGTTACGGAAGCTGAAGCATCCTTGTTCATGAAGGCTCTTGATTCGTTAGCGCTGAATCCGGTATTGGGAGGAAGACGTAACCATGGTAACGGCCTTGTTGCCGGAAACTGGGAAGTCTTATACCGGGAAAATGGTTCCAGATCTATGCGCTCCGGCGGAAATATTGCTTTTGAAGGCGACTTTTACCCGGCCAAATTTACCGGAAAAGCCGATGAATGGGCCAATACAGAAATTGACTGGAATGATTACAATTTTTCTGCCGAACTTTTAAAACAGCCCTGATTACCAAAAGATGGGGGGTGACCGCCCCCCCCCGTATTTTTTATCAATTACATAAGGATTGTGCGATGAATCCACTACTTGGCGAGGCATTTGATATTGCCCATACGGCCCCTTTCAGCCTGACGAAAAACAAGGCACAGCATGATTATGCTGAACGGGTTCATGAAATCATCCAATGTGCAATAGGTGGAGACGGAAATGGGCATGGACAGGCATTCGTTGAAGCCGAAACAGGTGTTGGTAAAACACTCGGATACCTGATCCCCGTTCTTTTACATTTGGCCAGAACAGGTGAACGAGCAGTGATCAGCACCCATTCTCTTCATTTGCAGCAGCAGATTATGGGTCCAAACGGGGATATGGATAAAGCGGTTGCCATTGTAGAGAAACTGACAGGTGTCCGCCTCACTGCGGCAGAAAGGGTAGGCAAACGTAATTTTGTAGATGCAGACCGTTGTCAGAAAAAAATGAATAGCCTTTCACCACACGATATGGTCGATGAGCCATGGAAAGAATTTGTTGAGTGGGCAAAAAATGGATCAGGGGATTTTCGTGAATGGTTTGAAGATTATGAATCCTTGCCGAATAACATGGATCAGGAAGAAGTGTGTATAACCGCAACCTCATCAACGGAAGCATTGGTACGATATGTGGCTTATTCCGAGGCTGCCCGAACTGCGGATATTGTGGTCACTAATCATGCCCTATTGGTCCATGCTGCAAAATTTGGTATCAAGCTGTTTCATTCGATGGATGACTCAAGGAAAATTGCCGTATTAGTTATTGATGAGTGCGATACGGTTTCGAGCGTTGCAAAAAGCATGACCTCAAGCCTTCTTCCTTTGTGTGAATTGAAAGAAGCCCTGCAAGCATGGAATTCGATCGTGCCTAGTCAGGTGACAAGCAACGCGCTTACGTCCATAGACAAGTTGCTGGATGTGCTTAAGCATTTAGCAGTAAATAAATTACCAAATCATGAGTACATCAAGTTCTTTAGTGATCTTGATCCATCAGATAGAGCAGATATTATCAAGAACATCAAATATTTGAATAAATACCTTGAGTCGTTGAGAGCCAAAAAGGAAATAACGCTACCCATTGAACGCGATATACAAAAATATGCCAGACTTTTAAATGAGGTGCTTGAAGATACGGACTATTTTAATGGCAAATATTTAGCATTGCGCTGGTCGCCAAGCTTGAATTATCCTTCATTTCGTACTTTCAGGCTAAATCCGGAACGGATCCTTAAAGCCTTATGGTCACCATGGAATGAAAGAAATGAAGAAGAGGATACCAAAAATAATCGAAGCGCCTTTAAGAAGATAGATTTCGTTCCACCCGTGCAGGCTAATGCGCTGATATTAACATCGGCGACCATTTCTGCGCCGAACGCCAAAACCTCTAGTAATTTTACTGAAATGAAGATTGGTATGGGAATTTATGATCCTAATAATCCCTGTTCACATCTTCATGGCTCTTTTTCTCCAGCAAAATTTGGTGACATGAGCTTTGTTTTTCCGGATCCCTCCGCTCCTTTCCCATTCATCAAGAAGGAAAACAACAGTGAAATTGACGAGAACTTTGTTGATACAGAATTAAATCCGGAATGGATTAATTACACCGCAACAATGATTCTTGCGGCCAGGAAGGAAGGTGGGCGTGTTCTTGTTCATGCCAATTCCTATCGTTCAACCGAAGCCATTTCAGATGCCTTGCGGAAGATGGGTGTCAATCCCATTGAAAAAACCCGTGAACGAAAACCGATTGATTGTATCAAGGATGTTCTGGCAGATGAAAATAGTATATTTGTATCACCTTCTGCAGCCGAAGGGCTGGATCTTCCTTCTGCCAGCCGTCAATTTAATCTGGATGGGAAATCAGCTTTCAAGCATGTCATTATTACACAATTGCCATATTCCAAGCCTGATGATGTAGTAAATGTGGCCCGCAGGGGTTATATAAACTATAAATTCCAATCTGAATCGTATGCAAAACGTATTGTATATGAGTTAAGCCGATCAGCGGCATTACGTAAATTCAAGCAGCAGATTGGTCGAGGTTTGCGCTCTCACGATGCTGAAATGACCCTGTGGGTTGCCGATCCAAGATTTCCAAGCAGCAATCTACTGACCCGGAATAACAATACGCCCGCAAGAACATGTAGAAAACATGAGGACTTCAAGTTTGCCATTCCATACCGGTTTCGTGCAGGACTGCGTAATTCATTTGAAAAAAAGGGAAGAATGTTTTTGCAGGACGGTAGATTTGTCCAGGGATAAATAGTGGAAATTCCAGGTATGCCCATTTCATCAAGGTTATCTTTTTTCTATGCGGAAAAAGGAAGCCTGGAATTAAATGGGCATGCAGTTGTACTCCGGCAAAGCGAGAATATCATTCAGTTTCCCGTTGGTGCCGCATGCGCCATTCTGATTGAGCCGGGCACAACGGTAACACATGCAGCAGTCAAGGCTTGCGCTGATGAGGGCACATTATTGTTATGGGTCGGAGAACATGGAGTTCGCTGTTATTCCGCTGGTAATCCAGGAGGTGCAAATGCCGAAAAAATATTGCTTCAAGCATCAATTAGATTAGATAAACAGAAACATTTCAAATCAGCATCGAGAATATTTACACATATGTTTGGGGAGTCTCCACCACACTTCCGCAGCATAGAACAGTTGCGTGGAATGGAAGGGGCCAAGGTTCGTAATCGATATCAATCATTAGCCAAAGAGGCAGGCATTGAATGGAAAGGGCGCGATGCAACAAATGCCTTGAACACACCTTTAAATTTGGCAATAAGTTGCGGTAATGCAGCATTGTATGGCCTAGCAGAAGCAGTAATACTGGCATTAGGTTATGCACCTGCAATAGGTATGGTGCATTCTGGTGATCCAAGATCGTTTGTATTCGATATAGCCGATACAGTTAAGTTTACAACTGTCGTGCCTATGGCAATGAGATTAGTAAAAGATTCAACAGAAAGTATCGAGGGTCGGGTTCGCAGAGCTTGTCGTGACTTGTTTCGTGAAAGTAATATGGCAGAATTGTTGATAGATATTATTGAGCGGATTATGTCGGATGACATTAATGGTATTTAGTGTTACAGGAGCCCCAAAAAAAATTACGGGGCGTATGCAAAGACTCTTGTTGGAGATTTCGCCTGGAATTTATGTAGGAAATATTTCTGCGAAGATTGGAAAAGCAATATGGAACTCAATTTTAGAATGTGAATGTTCAGCTATTGCTGTATCCTCTGCAAAAAATGAGGCTGGCTTTATTATTGCATCGCATGGGAAAAATAGACGTGAGCCTATTGACAACTATGGAATTAGTCTTGTTCGTTACAGGAGAAATGATGGCATTAAAATTAAATAAATCGTCGGCGATTTTTTTAGGTGAAAATACCCTTTCAAAATCATAAAGTTCCAGTAAGGGTATTCCCCGCACATGTGGGGATTAAAGGAAACAAGTGGCAAAATCTGGTCAACAAAATCCGTATTCCCCGCACATGTGGGGATTAAAGGAAATGTAAAGGCAATAATGATTGGGATATAGCGTATTCCCCGCACATGTGGGGATTAAAGGAGTCTGATTACATCCTCGCGGTTTAAAACTTCGTATTCCCCGCACATGTGGGGATTAAAGATACTTTCTACCCTTTGATAACAGGTCATGCACGTATTCCCCGCACATGTGGGGATTAAAGGATTTTGACGCCGAGATTTTAGCTATTGTTAACGTATTCCCCGCACATGTGGGGATTAAAGAGGACAGGCTTCTGATTGCCCTGACCTGTTACTGTATTCCCCGCACATGTGGGGATTAAAGAACTACACTGTTTGGAGCCGGGTTGATGTAATTGTATTCCCCGCACATGTGGGGATTAAAGCAGGGCGGCGATTTTACATGCGGAATCATTGCCGTATTCCCCGCACATGTGGGGATTAAAGAATAAGAAACAGGAGCCTGAAATTTTCAGCTTCGTATTCCCCGCACATGTGGGGATTAAAGTTACTGCTAGGTGGGCGGATGCAGCAGCAGCAGGTATTCCCCGCACATGTGGGGATTAAAGATGGGGATAAAGCGTATATCACGCTAAATTATCGTATTCCCCGCACATGTGGGGATTAAAGACTTTTGATCGATGAAGCCGACGCTTTTCTTAAGTATTCCCCGCACATGTGGGGATTAAAGCAAGGATTTTCTTCGCCCCGAAAAAACGGATCAGTATTCCCCGCACATGTGGGGATTAAAGTCAGGCGCTGGTCTTGCTGAGTCCAAACACCTAGTATTCCCCGCACATGTGGGGATTAAAGCTTGGCGTCTTCAGAAATTAGCCGTGCTGCTGGGTATTCCCCGCGTATGTGGGGATTAAAGGATGGCATCATGTTCAAACCCACTAAAACCGAAGTATTCCCCGCGTATGTGGGGATTAAAGCAGGGCTTCATGCACGTTTTGCAAATCAACGACGTATTCCCCGCGTATGTGGGGATGAAAGAAAGGATGTGGATTAAAGAAATAATAAGACAAAAAAACCCCCGCCGAAGCGGGGGGGGGTATTAAGCGGCTGCTACAGCTTTATGAGTAGTATCCAGCTCAAGCTCATGATTCAGCTCGGACTGGCGTTCATAAAGTTTTTCCAGCTCATCTGTAAAGGGTACAGGTTTTTGCAATTCGTTTTCAAGATCAGCTCGCTGCTTTTCAAGAAAACATAACTCATCCTTGGCCTTGTTCAGTTCTGCCAGGAAGTTCCTTATCTTGTATTCAACCGAAGCAATAATACCTGCCTCTGAATTAGATAAAGGAAGCTTGACATGGTAAGTCTGAAATTCACCCTGGAAGTTTATTTCCTGCATCCCGAATCTGGTAAGTTCTATTGACATGGGAAAACCGGCAAAGTTGCCAATATCATGGTTTCCGAAGTCATGGGACTTACCTTTTACGGACAGGATTTCAAGAAGTTTTGTTCCGGCGTCGACACGTTCTGTATAAACATGCCTGTTGATGGTCATCCGGAAATTCTTCCCTGTCGTATCCTCCCTGATTTTTAAATCTGCTTCAAGGGACCTTATGGTATCCGTATGTCCTTGTATGCTGGAGACGGTATAGCCCAGACGTGTCTTGATTGACCACATTTTTCGATCATGGGCTCGACGAAGCATACCGAGACGAATAATTTCGTTATCCACTGCCGCTTTTTCACGAACAAGCGGATTGCCTGATGCAATGGCCTTGATTTCAGAATAGGTCAAGGCTCTGGCATCAATGTCTTCAGCTATACGGCAACCTGAATATCCACTCATGACCTGGGAAATGAACCTGGCCTTTGTTTCTAGTGTTTGCCACATGTAAGCATCAAAGCTGCCAGATGTGACATACCGGAATATTTTTACAACCGGATTGGAATTTCCCTGTCTGACTGTTCTACCAAGACGTTGCTCGACATCGGAAGGTCTCCATGGTGCGTCAATATCGTGCTGTGCAACAATCAGCCGCTGCACATTGGTACCCACACCCATTTTGTCCGTAGATCCGAACAGGAAACGAACCACTCCCCTGCGAACTTTTTTGAACAGGACATCCTTGTCATTGTCGTTTTTGCAATCATGAATGAATGCAATTTCCGATTCTGGTACACCCATGTCCTGAAGTTTCGAAGAAATTTCATCATAAGCATTGAATTTTGCCGCATCAGGTGTGGAGATATCACAGAACAGTAATTGTGTGAGACGTTTTTCTCTTGTCTCATTCCAGATTCTGTATGCGTATCTGGCAACCTGATTAACCTTGCTGTCCGGGTGATCCATGGAATAGGGATTAATCAGTCTCATGTCCAGTGCAGCCTTTCGGCCCTCACCTGTAATCTTGAGCATATTGTCTTCCTCTGGTTCAACTGTTCGGCTACGTACGGCTGCAGCACGCTTTACCAGTTCGTTGACAAATTCCCTTAACTCAGGCGTCGCGGCACACTCCACCACTTCTGGCTTTCCCCCTTCAATCATGGGTAACAACAGATTGGCTTCTTCATCACTGACGATATCCGTAAAGGTATAGAACATGGTCAACAGTTCAGGCAGGTTGGTAAATTTGCTAAAGCGTGTATTGACACGATAGCCGCTACCGTCCGGCGCTACTTCCATGGCTGTCACGGCTTCACCGAAGTTTGCCGCCCAGGAGTCAAAATGTTCCACGTTTTTTTCTTCAAGGATGTCGGGGCGCATATACCGTTGCATCGTGTACATTTCGGCCATGGTATTGCTGATAGGAGTTGCTGTAGCCATGACTACTCCCGATGCATCCCCACGTTTTTCCATGATATGGCGAGTTTTGAGATACATGTCGAATGCACGCTGGGATTCAGTTTGCGGAATTCCGGCAACCCGGCTCATCTTGGTGGCGATATAAAGGTTTTTGAAGTAATGGGCTTCATCAATGAACATCATGTCGATTCCAAGTGTTTCAAAATCGATGTTGTCCGTATCTTTATCCTCGGCGTTAACCAGTAGTTCCAGCCTGGCCTGGAGGCGTTTTTTTGCCAGCTCAAGTTTTTTGACAACGACTCGTTCCGATTCATTATCAATCATTGAATCCAGCAGGAATATTTCATCCCGAAGCGCTTTTTGCACACCCAATGAGGACATCATGATTTTTTCAAAGCTGGAATGCGTCAGGATGATGGCATCGTAATTGCCGGTTACAATTTTGGCCACGAGCAGTTTTCTCCGCTCCCTGGACAAATCATCCCTGCTCGCCGCCAGAAGTCTTGCATGGGGGTATAAGCGCAGGAATTCAGCCGTATACTGCAGAAGCATATGGTTGGGTACCACATGAATCGGCTTGTTCGCCAACCCCAGCCGCTTACTTTCCATCGATGCCGCCTGCATGGTAAAGGTTTTACCAAAGCCTACCTTATGGGCAAGCAATGTATTCCCACCCTGAAGGATACGCCAGACTCCGTTTTTCTGGTGTGGGCGAAGCTTGACTGCTACGTTCATTCCAGGAAAATCAAGATGGCTTCCTTCATATTTTCTGATGACATCCGTATTGTAGGAATCATTATAAATTCGGGCCATTTTCATGGAACGATCTTCATCGTTCCACAACCACTCCCTGAATGCCTCATGCAGCTCTGACAGTTTTGCCCTGGCCGCTTCGGTTTCATCAGAATTAATGACACGTCTTTTGTCCTGTAACTCATCATATATCGTTGGAATGCGTTGATTCAGCGCATCATCGATTAATGACAGCCCGTCAAGGCGTGAGGTGCCGTATGTGGACTTATTGGCCGTAGAAGCTTGAGCACGCCACCATCCATTACCCCGGCTTATAATCCATGTACCCATCGAACCGGCATAGTGAATATTACAGGTCTTGTCCGCTCCGAAAAGGTGATCCACAAACTCTTCCAGTATTTCAGGCGGAATCCATGGCGAACCCAACCGACAATGTATGTCGCAAGGTGGAATATCTTCAGGAATAACCTCTTTGAGCGCCTCTACATTCATATCAAAACGGGGATCCAGGCTTGCGGCAGCTTCTGCCTGAACCAGCTTCTGCTTGACATTTCCAGCCAGGTATTCTTCCATGACTACCCACGTAGACCGGTTAGGATCGAAAAAGACTCGACCCTCGGCTTCAAGAGCTTTCATGGCCTCATCCTGATCCATACCGCATAGGGCACCGATTTTCTCAGCGTCTACTTTGCCTAACAGGTTCAGCGAAATGAGCATGGCGTCCGAAACACTTTCTGCCGAGTCAGCAGCAATGTAAGGCCATGCTGTACGCTCAGTGAATATTTCGGTTTTGGTGGAAGCCATCGTATCATCTTCCCATTCTTCAATGGACATTAATGATGGTAGCGAAGGATCCTTGAATATCCGACGGTTTTCCTTCTGATGAATAGCTCCAAATTTTGAAACAAATGCATCGTAAATTCCATTAAGATGTTTTCTTGAAGCTTCAACCACATGGCTATCAGAATCTGGATCAATCTGTAAGGCCAGTAGCTCGCGCAGGCTGTCCCTGATTGCAACCATTCCCGCAATCCGTTTTATGGCCGTAGCTCCCAGACCTGATTTTTCCAGTTGACCATTGATGACCTGATAGAGTATGCCCTGTTCAACACGGAACTCCCCTTCCCCGTCATTGAATTCTCCATAAAAAACGGGAGCTTCAAGTGAGGCAGGTTCGTCAGTGAAAATATCGGCAGGCAGTCCGGATATGGCAAACTGCAGTTTCTGGCTTAAATCACCATCACCAACAAGTTCATATCCACGGCCTTGAGGATTACTGGACTCAACAACATTTCCAAGCATCCTGTATGGGTGATTATGAAAATACTCGTTGATATGAATGTCCTTTTGATAACCTGTCAAGGGTTGGGTTTCAAGCCAGGTTTCAGATCCTGATACTTCTCCTGGGCGCCGTTTGCGTAGAAACACGATATCTGTCGTGACTGACGCATTGGCATTTCCATTGAAAACTTCCCGTGGCAACCTGATCGCTGCTACCAGATCCGCTCTTTCAGACAGATACTGGCGAACCACACCGGACTGTTTGTCCATCGTGCCAATACTGGTGATGAACGCAACCATGCCGCCAGGCTTGACCTTGCCCATCGCTTTGGCGAAAAAGTAGTCATGAATGAGAAACTTGTTTCGCTTGAAAGCTGGATCATGGATTTTGTATGAGCCAAACGGAATGTTCGAAATGGTCAGATCGAAATAATTATCCGGAAGGTTGGTGTATTGCAGCCCTATATCAAGTATGGTTGCATCTTCATACAAGGCTTTGGCAATCCCTGAAGAGACCGGATCAATCTCAACCCCTACAAATGATGAGGCTGCTGAAATCTTTTCTGGGCAAAGACCAATAAAATGACCTATACCCAGGGCGGGTTCCAGGATTTTTCCTCCTTTGAATCCCATTTTTTCTACAGCAGCCCACATGGCTGAAATGACCAAACCGGTTGTGTAGTGGGCATTGTTAACGCTTTCACGCATGGACTGCCATTCGTCCTGTGTGACAATATCCTGAATCTGGCGGGTATAGGAAGATCCCCACCCGAAAACTTCAGGAATCCCGCCCCAGCCAACATACCTGGACAGGATATTTTTTTCATCCAGGGTAGCCGAACGATTTTCGAGGGTGATGAACTTTAAGGTTTGAAGCGCAGCAATATTTTCTTCAATTCTTGTTTTTGTATTCCATGAAACAGGAAGATGCCCTGGCGGAATACGGTAATTTTTTTGAATTGCATGGAACAAGGTATTGGGTGCGGAATGTATCTCATCCGGTCCAAATCCTGGCAGCCATAGCGATATTACAGATTTTTTTGCCATAACATACCCTTAAATGATTGAACAGGTAGATCGTCATCTACCTGAAATTCTTTGAATTTGAATTTCTTACGTAAGAATTCCCGTTGAGGGATTTGGATATCGCTGACAGTTAAATCAGCATTTGTGGAATCCGTGATTAGCTCACGGGGGGCTTAAAAATGGTCTTTTCTAATAGCTCTTCATTAAAAGCGGTTAAAAAAGACCCCAGGCTTGAAGCCTGGGGAAGCGGGGGCAGTACAATACACATAACACAACACAAAACATGATTGAAATCGATAAATCGCTTTTATTTGCAGATTGGACATTGCAAATAAAAAGGATCAATCCTTAACGGTTTGAGCCCTATCCCAACCGCCCAACTGGCGGCTGGGATTAAGCGACAGCATCAGGAAAAACAAACATCCTTGATGTATTTTCTTGCTGGAACATAACCTTTTGTATTGCAGGCAATAGCCCACAACATATCGTTTAAGCCAGCATCCTTCATCACCTCAACGGCTTCCTCAAGAAGATTGCATGTAGCAATTTCCATAAGATAGCTCGGGTGTTGAACCAGAGCCTTGCCAAACTGGGCCGGATTTTTTTCAATGCGCTCAAGAAGCGTCTTGTTGGCTGATTGACGGGCTACATGGTTTAATTTTTTAACTGTAAACAGTTGTTGCATGGTGCTCTCCTCGATCGCTGGTCGGGCGAAAGAAAAAACCACCATGCTGACCAGGCAGGTGGTAAAACACTGCCGGGTAGGCGACTCTCCTGGGATTAAACTCAGAAGATGAATTCTTCGATCCTCGAAGACGGGTTTGACACTAGCCATTATGAGCAATGATTTGTTTTTTATTTGGTAAAATGCTTATCGTTTTTTATGTCTTTTCAGATAAAAAACTGCTATGCCACTGTGACTTTTGAACAAGAAAAAAGCCCTCAATCCAGTCAAGGGCTGAGGGCTATAATTTGTATTTTAATAAATCACTTTAAGTTATCTTTTTTAGCCTTTATTTTTGATAGGTTAATAATGCTGCATCCTGTCAAGGTATAGTGATCAACCCATTCGGAACCACAGACCTCACACGAAACATTCTGATAACAACGGGATCCATCAAATTCGAAATTCCCCACGTCCAGTTCTCCACTACCGCAATTTGGGCAGTGCAGGCCGTGAGACTGGAGATAACCATAAACATCTGGCCCTTTGTCCATAACGTCTCTTACCCAATCGAATACGGCTTTTAATGATGCCGCATCGATTTTCCAGTCAGGAACATCCCCTTGCAAATCCAATCCCCTGGCTTCAAAATCTTCGTCTCCAAGGAGAGGTGAAACAAAATATCTTGAGACGAACTGTCCATACTCTGTATGTGGATACCGACTGTCGTAGAATTCAATCAGGGGATCATCCCGATCATGAGTAAGACTGGATCCCAGGCCATATGTATCATTCTTGAATACCAGTCTGGCTATAAAATTGATGCCGTTCGAGGCAGTAAACTTTTTAATTAATTTGATCATTTAAATTCCTTATTTAACAGCTTGATCAGATGACAGTTTTTTAGGAATATGAACCTGATTCCGGGTAAAGGAATGCCCGTTCATGTATTTATTGATTTCGTGAATAATGTAGCGTGAGCGCCGTAAAATACAGCTTACGGTGAAAACGGATTCAGGGTGTTTCGTTCAGGCTTTAAGTGTTTGGATGGGTCGTTCAGGCGTGGCGCTCAGGATGTGGGAGTTACATACTCTTGCGGTCTTTGTTGTATGTTTCAGGACACAGTGCGAAGTCTAACCCCGTATGAATCGGATACGACAGCATCAACCGTAAGTGCAAATTGTGTCACCCGTGCAGCGCATGCTTTGCTATCCGTATCCAGGGGAATCAATATCCCATGTGGTTCAAGTAGATTGCATACTGCACCCCAATAATACGTACCTTTAAGTGCGCGATTGAAGTTATCGCCCTTCGATAGATAGGCATGAGCCTCTTGCTTGCCCGATACAGTCTGAAAAGATTTGCGGGCAATTGCAGCAACATGATTGCAGCAGGGTGACCACCCTAATTTCACCAGCTTTCCTACCACTATCAGCCTGGTTTCAGTATAAGTTAACATCTCATTTCCTTTCGCTTCATCACTATTCGAAGTCTCAGGTGATGAATGACGTTCTTTACTAAATGAGTTTCCCAATGAACCCCTTATACCGCGAATAGATTGCAGGGCGATGCAGTATAAGAGCCTTGAGATCTGCGTTAGTCATGGGGTTTTTCGGGTCGTTAATCATTTCCATAAATGCCCGATCCCTTTTCGCTATGCTGTCTCCAGCCTGGTAATATAGAAAGAGCTGATCTTTGTTAGTTGACATAGGTTGTCCAGTTCCTTTTACAGAGAAAGGCCACCCTTTTACAGGTGGCCTGGTATCAATTCGATCTGGCTTTGACATAGCCAATGAATGTGGCCATGCAAAGCAATCCTATACAGATGATAATTGCCGCCACGATGGGTTCTGGCATAATCGTCTCCTATTGTCCTTGTCCTAATTTTTATGAATGGTACTGAACTAGCACAAGTGCAAAATTAGCCGCTATCAATCATGGACAGAAAAAGTGCAAAAGCTTGCATGCCTATAAAAATCAAGCCGCCAGCAATAAATGAACCTTTTATGCCAAAATAGCCGCCGCTAAAAATAAACGCAGAAGCGGCCCATGACCTGTTACGGAAATCATCTGCCATTTTTTCAACGGCATTTTTATTAAATTTCAATTTCATGATTCGCTCCTTCGGTTAATGGGAGGGCGAATCTTTTCCCGTAGGGGTGAAGAGACGCCCCTGTGGGTTGAATAGAATTCCAGGTAACTCCTGGGTAGTTTCCAGCCATTATGTGTTCAAAATTTTGGATCCTGAGATTGATTGCTGATCCTTTTTTTGTATTTCTCGTTTTGCAGAAAAAAGCCCGAACATGCCAAAAGGCACGAACGGGCTCATTGAATGACTGTATTTTTTCCTTTGGCTAGGTGCCCTGGTGAAAAATCATGTAGGCAACACCACGTTTTATGGCATCGTCAATATAAGGACGCAGTTTTTCCGGAACAGATGCGATGGGTATGCCTCCTACACCTAACCTGGAAAGATTCAGAATGAACTCATAGACTCCGTGTTCGCCATTTTGTTTATGGGAGAATGAGGCATTCTGCCGAATCCATTTCCACTCGACCACATTGTCAGGCGTGTCATAATCGCCTATGGCGTCCTGCACCAGAATACTGGCAATTTTCTCAATTTCGACCACGGTAGAAAGATTGAAGGGCCGATTTTTGTTTTGCACTGCCTGGGCGCTTTCAGGTTCCTTAAAAGATGAATCAATGGCCGTTTCCACCTTTTCTGGTTGCTTTGCCGGTTCAGAAGTTTTTCTTAAATGCTGGTTAACGGTATCCAGAGTTTCCTGTGCACAACGTTTCCATGTTTCCATCGAAACAAATCCGTTATCCATGTCAGGAACGGGCGATTGCAGGATATGTCTTGAATAATATTCCAGTGCCACAAGTATAAAGGGCTGTATAAGTGCCCCGTTTACTGAATAGTTCATAAGGTGATCAATCACCTGCTGGTTTGTTTTATGGGTTTTCATGAATATCTTTCTTTAATCAGATTGAACTGAATTATTTTTCTATGAGTTTGATAAAACCAGGCTGTTACGCCTGGTTATTCAATTACTGGATTTGTTGTGACAGGGATTTTCGCCAATCCCAGTTCTTGATATAAAGATTTGCCAAAGCGGGATCATCCTTAATCAACAGAATGTTCTCGGCATTGTACTTTTGTGCAGACACACTGAAGTTGAAGCTGCCCGTCAAGACTGCCTGATCATCAAAGATCATGACCTTGTTATGGGCAATATCTACCGTATTATCAATCCAGACTGGAACATGATGTTCGCGCATCGTCATGATGCCTGAATAACGCTCATGTTCATTGGATTTGTCTGCGATGACTTCTACATCTACCCCTCGATCCTTTGCCCTGGCAAGTGCGGAGATAATTGGCTTACTGGTAAAACTATAGGCCTGGACCAGAATCTGATGTTGGGCATGGTTGATTTCACTGACAATGACACGGGTGGCATCGCCATTTGGGCTGAATGCAACAATGACTGCACTGTCAATCCGGATTTGCCTGGCTGGCATGGCCCGCTCACTGTACACCCGGTTATTATATTTATTGCTGTTCTGATATGCAGACTGGTGCAGGAAACGTTCGCCAAGGCTTAACAATCCATATGCATGGGCATTTGAAACAAAACAGGATGCAGCAAGCATCATTAAAACCATTATGCGCATTTTAAGCTTCCTTTGATTTCTTTCATGAGTTGGTTCTTGAAATGTTTCCTGATGGATTTCATGGGTTTTGCATGAACGCCACCTTTGCGCATGATAGGTGCGCAGGCATACCTGTTACGTAATTTCATTTTGTTTTCCAACAGGTTGGGTTGTTTTTTGATGACCTGAATACCAGATCAATGAAATGGATTCTGTGGGCTCCACAGACAAGTAATTAGTTTCAATTATGGGAAGCTCATTTCCGTATTCATTATTAAATGATGGCATTTTATTCTAACTATTTGCACATAATTTGAAGGGCCAGATTCCCAAAATTAATGAAACATCTTGGGAAATTGACGTAGTGCATAATCAATCCATTCAGAAAGAACATGTTTGCCAGCAGTTCGGAGTCACTTCAGTACCTAAACGGGTTCAAGTCAGAACTTCCCCTGCATCAAAGACACTACGAAAGGATTTCAATTTCGTTTCACAGGGCATCATTCTGGCAGAGCGAAGCCAATGCCGTATCGGTTGCAATATGCCCATGTTCCTTGAGCAGTTGCGTAAATCCGAAACAATAATCAGGGGTGCTGCAAAGGTTATTGATGCGCTGATCGTAACCCATGATGTTTCTCAAGATGATCTTCAATTCCTGTTTGATTGTGTTATTCAAATTCCCAGCCCAATCATGATGCGATACCTGGACTTAATTCTCGAAGCGGATCGGGTGTTGTCGCTTTTATTAATTCTTCTTGCTTATAACCACATCGATAGCGATGGAAAAATCAAGTATTACGGAGAGGTACGTCGTGCCTTAATAGCCATCAAGATTGCAGCGCAGGGTATTGAACCATTTACTTCAAAAAAGGAAAAATAAATTTCAATTTGTAGTCCTGGATTTCAGAAAGAGTATCCCCCGCGCACGCGGGGATTAAAGGGCTTCAGTTTTGATGTCTTTGGCAAGTTCGTTGTATCCCCCGCGCACGCGGGGATTAAAGAATCGTTGAACCTTATCAGCAATACAGTTTTGTATCCCCCACACACGTGGGGATTAAAGATGGGGATTGAATGATTTGATTAATCGCTAATCTTTCGGCCCTTGACAATTATTTTAAACCTATAGAATTAAATTTAATGATTCAGGCAATTCATGGAATCAGAGCCCCTTCTTTCCATCCAGCAAAGCTGGAAAAAAAACATCAACAAGGAGTATGTAATTGAACAAATTCGTTAAATCATTAACCGCCCAAAAACTGGGTTTTGTTTTACTGTTAGCCATGTCACCCCTGGCCCATGCCTCGTGGAAAGTAGGTTCTGGCGTGGAACAATTCAACTGGCATGAATATGCCAGTAACGGAAGCCTTCTGGACAAGGAACAAGGTGCTCGTTATGACCTGTTTGCCAGTTATCTTCAGAACGGGAATGAAGGTCTGCTGTTTGGTTGGCATGGCAAATTCTATACAGGGGATCCGACTTATAACGGAGCCACCCAGCTCGGGGTACCCTATAACTCTGACTCCCAGTATAACGGCCTCAATAATGAATTGTTGGCTGTTTACCGAACCCGTCTTGACAGCAAGCGGGTGGACTGGACTACAGGGCTTGGATATGACATGTGGAGACGCGGAACCCGCAATACCCTGCTTGGCATGACCCAGAATGAAGACTGGAACGTTGTATATGCCAAATTTGGTGGTGAAATCTATCAGCATGCCCATTCCGGTTGGCATGGCGGCGGCGGTGTGCGCTATACGCTTTATACAAGTGAAAACAGCCATTTTGATGCCCTTGGGGCCAGTTCCAATCCATCGCTCAGCCCTGGTAAATCGTATGGCTATGATGTAAATGGCGGATACCGGATTAACCGGCACTGGGATTTTACGGCTTATTACAGCTATACAAGGTTTACCCAGTCCTCACCTGTATCTCTCTCATTTGGAGGCCTTGCCGCCAGTGCATTTCAACCCTTGTCTGTCCAGAAAGATATAGGGGCTAACATTTCGTATCAGTTCTAGTGTTTAAGCAGTTAAATCATAAAGGAACGGCGGCACATGTAAGGCCGCCGTTCTTATCCCCGAATGGGAAGAGTTGTAAAGGAGAGTTATCGTGTTATCCGATTTTGATGTATCTGAGGCGTTACGTCGCCTGAGCGAGGTTTTGCCTGGTTTCAGACAGCGTAATGAACAGGTTCAAATGATGGATATCGTTTCACAAACGTTTGGCTCGGATAATCAGGCTTTTGCCATGATTGAAGCTGGGACCGGGACAGGCAAGACGTTTTCATATCTGCTGCCAGGGATTATTGCCTCAAAAAGAACGGGTAAGCGTCTTGTAATATCTACGGCAACGGTTGCTTTGCAAGACCAGTTGATTGCCAAGGATCTTCCCACTTTAGCCAAAGTTTTCCCCGGACTGAAATATGCCGTTGCCAAAGGCAAAAACCGTTATGCCTGTTTAATGAAGCTGGATCATCAGGCATCTGGCATCCAGACAGATATCTTTGCCGCTGAAACAGAGACCCCCTCGGTTCACGCATCCCTTCTGTATGGACTGATACGTGATGACTTGTGGGATGGAGGGCGTGACACCCTGGCTGTTCCTGTCCAGGATTCAGAATGGAAAAAAGTTTCTGTGGACTCTGCTACCTGCATGGGGCGTGGATGTCGTCATTTTAACGAATGCCCCTATATTGCTGCACGTAGCGAGTTTGATAAATCAGATGTGATTGTGGCTAATCACGATGTTTTAATGTTTGCCTATCAAAATCCACATTCAAAAATATTACCGGAACCAGAAAATTCCAACATTGTGTTAGACGAAGGCCATCATTTGCCTGATAAGGTTATTAAAACAGGGCAACTTTCCGTCATGATGCAAAAGGCTTCAGAGTTGATTAAAGCAGCACCGGATATTATTTCTGCCTGCATTCCGGATCAAAATCTGGCGGAACTCGCCATGACTTATGCTGAAACCACCTATGCTGATTTGCGCCATCTTCGCAGACAGATCGGAAACCTGTTCCTGTCAAAGCCAAAAAACCTGATTGAAGCAACATCCAGCCTCGTTTTTCCTTTTGAAGGCATTGGAGAAATCCTGTCCGTATCGCAGGAAGGACTGCTTGGCCGGTTAAATGAAATGAACTCGATTGCCAAACGGGCAAAAAAAACCTCGGAAAGCCATATGCGGGATTTAAAAAACAGGCATGCGGACATAGCCCTGATAATGAAGGCAGAAAGAAGCTATGGCAAAGTGTCTTCCCTGGAAAGGGAAATTGACTCCATAGTCCAAGGTATTGAAGCGTTTGCCGACGAAGATGATGAGGGGGGGACTGCTCGATGGGTTGAAACGGTTCCCTATGCGGGTAAAAAGGATTACCAGACGGTTGCTGCCCCTATTGATGCATCCTATGTCATGCGTGGATTATGGAAAAAAATGCATGCCGCCGTGATTACGTCTGCTACGCTTGCCCCTTATGGGGATCTTAGACAGACAGTAAGAAATTTCGGATTACCAAAAAGCACAGCAACAGCCATTATTGAATCTCCGTTTGATTATGGTCGATCCAGAATGGTCATCCCTCCCATGAAATCGGATCCGAGAAATCATGAATCACATACGCGGGAAGTCGCCAGAATGTTGCCGGAATATTTGTCCTTTGCAAGAGGATCACTCATTTTGTTTGCATCCATGCGGCAGATGAAAGATGTTTTTTCAAGACTGTTGCCTGAGATTAAAAAAACCATTCTGGTGCAAGGCAACATTGGAAAAGCTGAAATTCTGAGGCTGCACCGTGAAAGGATTGGGCAGGGTTTATCCAGCGCCATTTTTGGACTGGCCAGCTTTGGGGAAGGTATCGATCTACCAGGTGAATTATGTGAATTGGTTTTAATTGTCAAACTACCTTTTGATCCGCCTGGCGAGCCTTATGCTGTAGCGAAAGAAAGGTGGGTGATTGATCATGATGGGAATCCCTTTATGGATTTACAGGTGCCCAAGGCGGCTATCATTTTAAAACAGCAAACAGGACGGCTCCTACGCCATGAAAATGATACGGGCGTGGTTGTTGTGCTGGATAATCGCCTGATTGCGACCTCTTACGGAAAATTGATGTTGAAAGGTCTGCCTTTCAAGAAATATTCCAGAAAAATTCCTGACGCACGCCATACTGCCGTGGCCTGATTTTTCTCCTTGTACGGCCTTGGCCATCGCTCCGGTGGCCTTTTTTTATATTCCGGCTGGAATGAATACAGCAGGGCTGACAGAAAAAAATCCGGCCAGTTTTCCGGCCAGTGCGGCATTAATTTTTCTTTTGCCCGAAAGGATTGCAGACAGGTTGCCCTGCGGAATGATATGCGCCAGATCATTCTGTTTTAATCCACCCTGCTCTATCAGATACCGTAAAGCTTCTTTAGGCTCGATATCCTTTATTGGATAATGTTTGGCATCATAAGCAGATATAAGCGCACCAACTATTTCAAGCAGCCCAAATAGAACGTGAGTTTCATCATTGCCAACCGTATCCAGCAAGGTGTTCATGAGATCTACCATGCGGTTATAGTTGTTTTCATCGTGAATTGGGCGCAAATGTACAAGGTGATCCAGTGCCTCCCAGGCTGATTGTAGTGACGGAACATCAAAAGTATCAATAGCAGTTTGCATGGTTAACCTTTTTCCTGCCGATGCTGTTTGCACCAGTCATCATATTCACGATGGGTGAAAACATACCGGATATAAACTTTTCCTACAGGATAATAAACAAGCGCAATCACCCGGTAGTTATTCCCGCCTATATTAAAAATCGTGTAACCTGAAACGTAACCTGTAACCTGATGTAACTTATTCACATTTTCGTTCAGGTTACACTTAACTAATTGATATGTATTAATAATAACGAAAATGTAACCTTGTAACCTGAAAAAATGGAAGATGGGGGAAGATATATAACTAGCCATAAATCACATTTAACATATGCTGACGAACCGCATATTTCTACTATATACCTATATAAAACAGGTTACAAAGTTACAAATTAATCACACTACTGATTTCATTAAGAATTTTTGTAACCTGAAATGTAACCTGTAACTTTTCCATCAGGTTACAAAGTTACAAACAACCCTCTTCATTAATTTAAGCCCATGCATTCCAAAGACCCTGATGTCCTCCTAACCAGAAAATACCACAGAGAGTTTGCCTGGCTGTAACCTGGAAGATGTTTTGACAACGATTTTCACATCCCTACCTAACAGGGTAAGGCATTCCATCATTTTGGCCTCGGATATTCCGCGAAACTGTCCACGGAGCAGGCTGGAAAGCTTAGGTTGGGTCAGGTGTAAAAGTTTGGCTGCATCGGTTTGAGTCAGATGCCTTCTCTTAAGAATATCACGAATTTTTGTGGCAAGCTGTGCTTTCACCAGCATTTCACTAGCATTCTTATACCCCAGATCGAGATAAACATTTTCACTGCCTGATTCCATTTCAACGATTTCATGGTTGACTGGTTTCATTATCGGACTCCTTTTGACTTTTGTTCTGCAATCCGCAGACGATCCCGAATCAGATCCATGTCGGGTTTCGGCGTCTTGACGCCTTGCGTAGATTTTTTTTGAAAGACATGCAGAACATAAACAGCATCACTGAAACGAACGGTGTAAACCGCCCGATATGCGTTTCCATTCAAATCTTCAATTACCTCAATCACACCAGCCGAACCGAATCCATGCAAGGGTTTTGCCTGTTCATGCTTTCTGCCTGTCTGCGCCAGATGTAAGGCGTAACCAAACAGGTCAATCACTTCATCAGGCAGGGAAAGCAGATCCTTTTTGCTTGATCCTATCCAGCCCAACAGTTTGGTGTGTTCCGACATGGCTTGATTATACCCATATGGATATAAAAAAACAAAAAATTATCAAAGTGTTCCTCTTATAGACCCGGGTTTAGCTTTTTTCCCGAAATTTCAATCGTTGGCAATAAGAAATACAGGGGATGTCCCTGTAATCTTTAGGAGCACTCAACCATGAGTACGGCCAACCAGAATATTTACAATTTTGTCGTTAAGGCTTTAACAGGTTTTCATCGAATTTATTCGATAGAAACCGGGCTCGAAATCGGGTATATCGAGAATAGTGGTAAAAAATGGATAATGAATATTTACGGCGACAAGCATTATTACAGCGGAACATTTACTGAAATGCGAAAGGTTGCAATCAGGCTTGGCGCAGAAGTATAACGGGTTTGGAACTGTTTTAATTCTAGCCCGCTCACAATGAAGTCTCCCACCGCTAAAGTCCTTGCGGTCTTGTAGCTGGGGTTTCCTGGCTCGACGACCAGTGCGCAGGGGTGTTGCCACCCTTGCGGCTTACCTTGGTCTCCCCAGGCGTAGATTGCGTTTGTGCAACCGGTTCGGAGCCTTCCGCCCCTGCCTTGTTCCTTGTGATCCCGCACCGTTTCTTTTCTTTCTGAACACGCTTCCCAGACAATAACTGCCGGACACCGCGCAGGGCAATAACCTTTGCCGCGTTGTGATCCGCATGGTCGGTGTTCCCGCAGCCTGGGCTCTTCGGCCTGCACATAAAATGATCAAGATTATCTCTCCTGCCATTTTTTCAGGTGTCCTGGGTGGACATAATTCCTGTTTTGCCCATTCCATCATCAATTTCCCATCGCTGTCATGTTTAAGAAGCCATTTTCGCAGTTCCTTATACATCGTTACGGAGATTCGCTTGGATGGCAATGGAATCAAATTAGTCTGGCACATTAATCGGCCCTTTTGAGAGTTACAAATTTTGTTTGTGGTCCCTAAATAGATTATTAAATTCTTAGTCCCTCATATTTATTAAATGAAGTCTTATTTCTGCCACCTTTTCGTCTCATTAAGCCAGGAGAATTAGTAACAATGGTGATATTCATTTCCTGGTTATTCTTTATATGACTAAAAAATCATTTGATACCTTGATTTCCGAAGCAGTTGAATCCGCCAGTAAACTTCAAGCCAGATTAATACGGAAGGGATATGCCGTTAATGTCATTGCCACTGTCAATGCAAAAGGAAAATTCCTTTATGTCAGTTCAGTCCTTACCCCTCCCGTTCTTCCAAAAACCTTTAATGGGTGTACGATCTTAAATGTCCAGAGTTCCAATCTGACACTTCATCCTAGGGGTTTCAACAAGAGTATCAAGAAGGTGCCGCCGTACCAGTTATGCGCTTAAATCTTAACCAGGTGATATTTATGAAAGGAGAAGCTGAAAGAGGGAAGTCGCCCCCTCCCTGTAAAGGAGATTCAGCAAAACAAATGAAGCAGAAATTAAAATGGCTTGCCAAGGTATTCATGCTATGCACCATTCCCTTATATGCCCAGGCATCTGTTCCTGCTCATAAGGATACATCCTTGCTTAAGAAGGCAGAATCCTTTGTGCAGCTCATGACACACGGATATGGTCATGCCCTGTCCACCTTCAGCGGACCGGACGGACTTGTTGGTGTCGTCGTCAAAATGGGCCCCATCCCTTCAGAGCCCAAGAAAATTCTATGGCTGACCAAGGATGGTGACTATGCAGTTGCAGGAACCTTGATTAATCCTTACGGCGCTGATGAAACGGCCCATATCGCCCGAAAAATGGGTTTTCTTCCCAAACCTGTCGGCAAGGCTGTTTTTTTCAAAAATACCGTCAATGCAGCAGGGTTTGCAGATGGAATCAAAGGTCCAACCATCCATGTGTATTTTGATCCCAACTGTTCTTTCTGTAATCGGTTCTACAATCTTGTTGAGCCAGATGTCAAAGCTGGTAAATTGCGGGTGCACTGGATTCCTGTATCTTTGTTACCCCATGACAGCATAGGACGTGCCGTCGCCATTATGAGTGCCGATATTCCCAGTGCAGCTATGGCGTTAAATGAAAGTCATTTTGACCAGACTCATGAGCTTGGTGGAATCAAACCTATTGATTCAGGACGATTGAATGTTTTTAACAAGATTTTCAGTAACACACGGCTACTTCTTGCCGGAAGTGGTGGAATTGCTGGAACACCTACTATTGTTTTTAAGGGGAAACATGGAATCCAGGTGTTACATGGCATGACTGAACCACTTAAGACAATTGAGCTTGATTTAACAAAATAATTGGAGTGACACATAGATTTGAGGCCATATCTTTTGATATGGCCTTTGATTTTTTTGCGCTTGACAATGAAAAAATATGGGTAGAATGGAGGTAGATATAAAATAAAAAGGAGAAATAAAAAAAATGAAAATAAAGTGTCCTCTATGCGAGAGTGAACATTCTACCCGCTTGGTAATGGGCTATGCTCAAGGACTTTCCAGAACGAGAACGAGAACAATCAGTATTGGTGGTTTGTTCAGCGTTCCCTTGATGCCACTGATTACTGGCGGTCTTTTCCTGACTTCTTTCCTGACCTGGCCGATTGCAATCCCCTATTTCCTGTTCAAACTATTCAGGCCTATTGCCTTGTTTTCAAAATCCAGGGGAACCAGCCAGAACATGATCTCTGTCCAGTCTCAGCCGCCCTATCGTTTTCCAGTAGGGAAATACATGCTTTACGGGTTCATGTTTTTTGGCGTCGTCATCATGGCCGCAGGGTTTATGTTCAGGGTTTATCATCTGGCATCAGGCGAGAGAGCGGTATTTAATGTATCTATAGAACTCATTACATTAGCCCTGGTTGTGTTTGTTATCATGAAAGGAAAGGCATACAACAACAAGATATGGCCACTTCTGGAGGCTGCGTGGCAGCGATCTTTCATGTGTAAGCGATGCGGTGGTATTTTCCTGGTACCGGAATATGACCCGGTTGGCGTTAATGCTGTTTCATCCTACAAGGGATGGAAAAAAGGCAGCCTTCTTCCTGAATCACATACCCAGGAACAAAAGGAAGCTGTTGAAGCCAAGGCATTCGACTTCGACAAGAAGAACCTGCGTAAGGAATAAATTGCAGATAACAATACAGACTACGTTTTTGGCATGCACCTTAACTACGATGCGATGTTGGTTCCTGAGTTGATCGAGGTTGATGCAATCTCAGTTGGCGATTATCAAGCCAAAATTTCATTCCGCCGTTAAGCGCGCTGTTGGCTGAAAAAAGACTATACGGCCTACGCACTAAAGGGAATAAGTCGTAGCAAGAAGAAGTCCGCAGCCAATCTTCAAAATAACATCGAAACGGCGTATGCAGAAACAATCCTGCACGAAGATGTCGAAGTCTCGGAAACACAAGACAGTGGAAAAAAACTACCTACAAAAGGAATGCAGATTCACGCCGAATATAGCCTCTACGGCCACTTCTTTTACCTTGAACAACTTTTTGGAGGGGTCGAGAAAATACGCTTCTTTCTGGATCAGAATTCAGGAATGCGTGCTGCTTGTCTGTCAGCCTTTCAACTGGAAATTGCTTCGCGTCGAGCCGATGCTTTCTTTGTCAGAATCAACAAAGACATGATCATTTCAGAAAAGCATACTGCAATTGCTTTAAGTCGGGCAGAGTTCAACGATGCACGTATAGCAAATCCGACTCTGACTGACTCTGAGCTGGAAGTATTACTCACCAAACAACATATTGCTCGTATGGCAATGATTGGTAAATAGCAGGATCTCTGGATGATGTATCCGTTTCCTAACATGGGCGAGCCTGAGAAGGCAGTTTGCTATCTGACCGATTATAAGGATTACGATGAAAACCACTTGGCTAGGCTTTACAACAAGGCTTCTATGCATGCCATTGATCGTTTCTTCATGCAGGTACGCAGAAGATTGTCGGTTCTAGAGCGCCCAACAGGAACAGCCAGTAACATGAATCGTGTCTGGCATGGATACAGTGTCTATAATCCTGAAACCATTGTGAAGATGCTTGGTATATTCCGTGTATTTTATAACTACTGCCCTGCCTTGCCGAGCAGGATAAGCAAACGCCAGCGATACGGCTAGGATTGGCAAAGGGCAAGGTTAGCTTGGAAGATATTATTTACTTTTAATTTATGTTAGGGTCTAGCTATTCCATGGACGGCGAACTGCTAATATGCATAGTTATGTTCCCAATTAATACTAACCTTGATTCATCTCTAATAGATCAGCGAAAGAACAAGAAATGGCGGAACTAATTTTCAAAGGTAAAGAGTTTGTATATAATCACCATCTCGCTGTACCGTTCCATCCATTGGTGCCCCATCCTGACAAATCCATCGGTGATACACGAACTGACGGCAATCTTATCATCCACGGTGACAACCTACTGGCCTTGAAATCATTATTGCCTATGTATGCAGGCCAAGTAGATTGTATATTCATTGACCCTCCGTACAATACTGGCAACGAGGGCTGGGGTTACAACGACAACGTAAACAGTCCACTAATGCAGGAGTGGTTAAAAGCCAATCCGATAGGTATCGAGGATGGACTACGGCACGACAAGTGGTGTGCGATGATGTGGCCGCGTCTGAGGTTGTTGCATGAACTACTTGCCGATCATGGTGTTCTATGGATGACACTCGATGCAAATGAAACTCATCGTGCCATTTCATTGATAGAAGGAATATTCGGAGAAGGTGAAATTCTTTCTGTTATAACTACAGAAGCTAACCCAAGAGGCCGACAATCGGATACGTTTTTCGCGACAGTAAATGACTATTTGATTTGCGTTGCAAAAAACAAGGATGAGGCTAACCTTAGGGGGCTTCCTGCCAGCGAAGAATACAGTGATGAATTCAAAAATGTAGATGCTGATGGTAGTAGATGGAGAGAGCTAGGGCTTCGCCAGCGTGGAGCTGATTCGCTACGAAGTGATCGCGAAGATATGTATTTCGCCATATATGTATGCCCATCAGACGGATCAATATCGCTTGAAAAAACGGCAATTCACACAGAACAAGTTGTTCCCAAAAAATCAGATGGTCGCGATGGACGCTGGAGCTGGTCGCCAGAATATGTAAAAAATGAAATAACGAGGATATATGGAAGGAAGGTAAAAGGGCGTGATGGTCAAGTGCGCTTTGATGTGTTCTACAAAGATTCTATTGATCGTGACGGTGAGGTTCGCAGACAAAAACCACGGAGTATTTGGCCCAGTGAAATTGCAAATACAGAACTTGGTGGCACTGAACTTACAAATATCTTTGGTAAAAAGATGTTTGACTATCCCAAACCAAGAACACTGCTAGAAACAATTCTGGAAATATCCACAACAAAAAATAGTTTGATTCTCGATTCCTTCGCGGGTTCGGGTACTACTGCACACGCCGTGCTGGCTGCTAACAAGAAAGACGGTGGTAATCGCAAGTTCATCTTGGTGGAATGCGAGAATTACGCTGATGAACTTACTGCCGAGCGCGTAAGGCGCGTCGTGAATGGTTACACATTCACCGGCAAACAGCGCGAGGAGTTGCTACGCAAGTCTTTGACTTTCACAGATTTGAAAAAGGCCGACAAGCTGCTCAATAAAATTGCTAGCCTCGAAAATCTAGATGCACATCGCTTCGACAAGATCGAGAAAACGGTGAAAAACGGCGAGCTACTTGTCGAGGGGGTAAAAGCCATAGACAATCAGATTGAAGGCTTGGGAGGCAGCTTTACCTTCTGTACGCTGGGTGCTGCCATTGAGATGGAAAAGATGCTGACAGGCGAAACTTTGCCGACCTTCGATCAGTTGGGTGCATTGCTCTACCATATAGCTACCAACGAACCTTTCGACTCAGCCAAGTCTTGGGAAAAGGATGGTCTCGGCTATCTTGGTGAATCAACGCATTTTCATGTCTGGCTTATCTACAAACCTGAACTCGACTTTCTTAAATCTCGCGACGCTGCACTTACTTTATCCAAGGCTAAAGGTTTAGTAGAAGCCAAGCCTGGGAAAAAGCATCTGGTGTTCGCGCCAGCCAAGTTTGTTTCACAGAAACTATTGAACGAGGCGAACTTGCCAGTGGAGTTCGCACCTTTACCCTTCGCACTCTATCGAATAGAGCGAGGCTGAGATGTCGCTGCGAGACCTCGACTATCAATCACGAACACTGGCACGGCTCGACGAATATCTGATCGAGCTGTCTCAGCAAAAGAAAAAAACTGACAAGATTTCAGAAGCCAATGCACGTGAAACCGACCCCGACTTGATTCGTGATGTACCTGACTTCGCATCCAAAACATGGGAAGTTATGCGCACAACTGGCAGGCTTCCGGAATCGCGTGCCGCAGTGCCTTATTCCAGCCGCGCTGATGGCGTGGGACGAACAGTGCCAAACGTTGTATTCAAGGTGCCTACGGGCGGCGGCAAAACTTACCTGGCTGTTTCTGCCCTTTCACGCATCTTTGGACGCTATTTGGGTGGCAGTACTGGTTTTGTGCTATGGATAGTGCCAAACGAAGCCATCTATTCGCAAACAAAAAAACAATTGGCCGACCGCCAGCATCCATATCGGCAAATGCTTGATGTTCAGTCAGGCAATCGTGTAATACTGATGGAGAAAAGGGATCGACTCGATGCGCGCGATGTACAAGGTAATCTGTGTGTAATGCTGCTGATGCTGCAATCGTCCAACCGAGATAATAAAGATACGTTGAAAATGTTTCAAGATCGTGGCGACGTACAGGGTTTTTTTCCGCCCGAGGGCGACATGGAATTGCACAAGGTAGCGATGGAACTCACACCGAATCTGGATGCATATGGTAAGGCTGGCGAAGTCGGAGCATTCTGGCCAATAGTGAAAGATTCGCTGGGTAATGCATTGCGGCTAATTCGTCCAGTAGTGGTTATGGACGAAGGACACCGGGCAGTATCGGAATTGGCGTTTTCTACGCTTTATGGCTTCAACCCCTGTTTCGTGCTGGAACTCTCTGCTACGCCTAAGGATGTTGCTGCTACAGGCGGGAAATCTCCAAGGCCAGCACGCTACGCAAATGTGCTGATCGAGGTAAAGGGCATAGACCTCGACCGCGAAGGTATGATTAAAATGCCACTCAACCTCGATTCGCGCCAAGGTTCCGACTGGCGGAATACACTGGCAGTGGCGCTTGATAGGCTCAATACCCTAGATAGTGAAGCACGATGGTTACATGGTGAGCGTGGTCGCTATATTCGTCCCATCATGCTAGTGCAGGCTGAACGAACTGGTTCTGATCAGCGCGATGGCTCTCACATTCACGCTCTCGATGTCAAGGAATGGCTGGTTAATTCTGGGCTCGATGAGGCCGAAATCGCCATCAAGACGGCAGACACAAACGATTTGGCTGCACTAGAAAATCAGGATCTGCTATCGCCCATAAATCGCGTGCGAGTAATAATCACCAAACAGGCATTGCAAGAAGGCTGGGATTGTCCCTTCGCTTATGTACTTTGTGTCTTGGCGGCGAGCGGCAACCTTTCTGCCTTGACACAACTTGTGGGTCGGATCTTGCGCCAACCACATGCGGAGAAAACGGGGGTCGCATCTCTCGACGAGTGTTACGTCATCACGCATCATGGTGGAACTGCTGATGTGGTCGCAGCTATCAAGGCTGGGTTAGAAGAGGATGGAATGGGCGATCTGGTGAAAGAAATCCGTACTTCTGACAATGGCAATATTTCCCGAAAAGTGAAACGGCGAGCCGAGTTTGACGGGACGGAAATTTTTCTGCCTCTGGTTTTGCGCATGGATGGCGAAAGTATCCGTCCACTAGACTATGAGCAAGATATTTTGTTCGATGTTGACTGGACTGGGCTGGACGTATCCGGTCTAGTGGCGAAAATACCAGACAACATACAAAGTGCAGAACATCAAATGCGGCGGATTCATCTTGCTGATATAGGCAATGAACGGATTGTAAGCGAAACCGTAGGTACAACTAACGAGATGTTGCGATTTGATCCGGCCTATGCGGTGCGTATGATTTCGGATATCGTGCCCAATGCGTGGATTGCCCGCGAGATCGTGGGGAAGGTGAAGTCTGGGCTTCAGGGGCGTGGGTTTGATGATGCGAAATTTAGTGAGTTGGCTGGATTACTTGTAGAAGAATTGCGGAAGTGGTTGGACGGCGAACGCGATAGAATGGCTAGGTCCCATTTTAGTGATGAGGTAGCAGTTGGGCGCATCCAGTTTCGTCTGCGAGCGGATGGTAAAAACTGGCGCATGCCATTTGAAATAGAAACCTTTGAGCCGGAAACTGCGGATCAGTTGGTCGGAAAGAATGGCGTGGCATTGGAGCGAAGCCTGTTTTCCCCGATTTACAAAGGCGATTTTTCTAATCCAGATGAGCGCGATATTGCAGTTTATCTTGATGGTGAGGCCGCGCTGGTTTGGTGGCACCGCAATGCCGCACGCAATCACTTTTCAATTCAAGGATGGCGGAGGGAAAAAGTTTATCCAGACTTTATTTTTGCAATGCAACGAGGCGAAATTGCAAATCAATTAGTGGTGCTGGAGATGAAAGGGAAACATCTATCGGGCAATCCAGACACTGAATACAAGAAGGCGCTGTTGCAACTTATGAGTGTAGCCTTCAACATCGAACAGACCACCCATGTCGGCGAACTGGAACTCGTAGTTCCTGACGGTACTACAGTAGAGTGTGCTCTTGTTTTGATGACAGAATGGAAGACTCGCCTGCCAAATGAATTTCTGAAAGTATCTATTGCGAATCATTATTGAATAGATAAACCTCAATCAGCACCAATTTACGTATTTCTAAAAATAATTAGGGAGCTAACATCTCCCTAATTATTACACACGTTTCACCAACGACTAGACTGTAACGGGCGTCCGGTTTTATATTTTAATGGGTATGATTGATGTTGCGCTGGCTGTCATTATCGCTATGTTTATGAACATACCAAGCACCCAAAGGCATCAGGATAGCGAGAAGCAGCAAAAAGACATAACCATTATCCATTTTTAAAGTGATTCAGGCTCTGCTATAAATTCAAAGCCACAGGATGAATTCAGGCAACAATGAAATTGTCGTCCATGCTCCAGTTCCCTGAAATCCGTTCGGCTGCTGCAACGTGGACAAGTCATAATCTCTTCATCAAACAGGTAAATTGTATTGATGTATTGTAAAACCTGAAATTCATCCTGCTCTGTCAGTTCAGATCCAGAAAATGAAGCAGGACGACTTTTACGGTTCAGGCTGTATTTTTTTGTAATGCTGTTAACGGCTTTGTAAGGACGCATCCCTTTCCTGCCGTATGTATCCATGAACTGTTTTTCAGAAAAATGGATATTGTTCAGGCCAAACCCAAAATGATCGAGCATGAGTCTGCCAGATAATTGTTGAAATAGATCTTTATTCATTTGATTTCCGATTTAAAAAAACACAAACCGATGGCTAATAAACGTTACTTACATTGCCCAATATCCTGTGTTGATGGGTATTGATTTGCGGTGTAACAGAAAAGAATATGAGCGGCAATGAACATTACCAGCCATTAAATTTGATTCCTTGAACCTCAAGGACAGGGTTATGCTGATATTTTGACAGAAATTACTTGAAAGATTTTTTGAATGCCTGCCATTTTGATGGCTTATTCATTTCTTGATTCAACTGATTCCCAGTTGAACAGTCTACCCCACGCATGAAAAGCCATGGCTTGAATGGAAGGAAAACTGGTATGTCTTGCCCACCAGTCATTTGCCATACCCACTACGATGCCTGGATTATTTATACCTGTAATTACTGCTGGCCACACCAGGATCTGTTCATAACAAACCAGATAGCCAATTTTGTGATGCCTGTATTGAGCGATACCTTTCCCAAACCAGTTGGATGAAGCGCCTCCTTTACTCCATGGATGCCACATTGAAACCGGCACTGGAACTCTTTGCGGAAAGAAACGGTAATCCTTGCCCCCCATCAGAACCATATCATTGTCATATCCTGCAACAGGACGTAACCGTTCGGCTCCGATTGCCACAATGTCTTTTTTGGCTGCTGCCATTTTGGCAACAGGTTCCCACATAATCCTGCGGGATACACTCCAAGTTCCTACCGTGGTTTCAGGTAACACAATTACATTATGAGAACCCTGCGACTCAATTGCCTTTTTTGCCATGATAATTGCTGCCTGGTTACGCCAATATTGACTGCTAAAATTCAAAGAGCCGCTAGCCATGCCATTAAAATGAGTCTGAATCGCTACACCTTGTTTAATCGGTAACTGATAGGTGGAATTCATGAAAAATGAAACGACCAACATCACGATGATGAAAGCCCAGTACCGTAAAACTATAAGCAGAATTAGAATTAAAGTAAGAACCAGTCCAGCTATGCCCATTCCTGGAAATATCCATCCTGCAGCCGTCAGAGGGCTGGCCCACCCCAAAACGCCTAATGGTGGAAGGGCAAGCAGAATGAGGGAAATGGAAGCGGTTAAGATATGACTGGATGATTTTCGCCAGAATACAGCCCATGGAAGGGCATTGAGAATACCACATGAAAGCCATAACCCATAACCCTGTATCCATGAAGCATGACTAAAAAATACCTCCGCACCATGAGGCAAACCACAGGATGCAGCCAGGTAATAAGTCATTGCAGACAGAAAAACAATGATCCTGGTTTGACTGTTTAAAATAATGGCCGGAGCCAGGATAGAAAAAAACAGGAAATTTCCCGGCCAGGCTATCCAGCCTGTCAGGGCAGCCAGGGTAATATTGTTAAAATGGTCAAATGCTGGAAAATGTGATTTACAGGGTCGAGCGTAATTCATCATCATCGTATGAAGCCCGCATTGCTGATTCAGCGGCTATTTTTTTATCAGCTATCATTTGTCGCAGGCATTGATTTAAGGTGTGCATGCCTTCGCTCTTGCCCTGGCTAATCATGTTTTTGATGTTGTGTAATTCATTTTTTCTGATAAATCCTGCAATAGCTTTGGTATTGACCATAATCTCGGTGGCAAGACAATTTTTGGTTCCTTCCTTTTCTGGAACTAACGTTTGCACAACGATACCAATCAATGTAGACGAGATCAGGTTCAGTTTTTGAGGTAACTCATGGCCGGAATAGAAACTGAGTAGCCGGTTAATGGTGTCTTCGCAATTCCTGGTATGCATGGTGGCCATGACAAAATGCCCTGAATCAGAAGCCCGCAGCATGGTATCGACGGTTTCCTTGTCCATGACCTCGCCGATGGCAATGACATCCGGATTATGCCGCAGAGCAGATTCAAGTCCTTTACCGAAAGAGTTGACATTTGAAGGCACCTCCCGTTGCGATATCAACGATTTCTTGTTCTTATGTATATATTCAATCGGCTGTTCAATGGCAAGAATGTGTAATGATCTTTGCGTGTTAATCTGATCGATGATTGAGGCCATCGTGGTTGTTTTGCCTGACCCGGTTGGTCCGGCGATAATAAGAAGTCCTTTTGATTTCCTGGATAATGTCCTGATGATTGGTGGTAGACCAAGTTGTTCGGAAGAAGGGGGCGCTACAGGCTGAATCCGGATAGCCAGGGCAATATTTTTTTCCTCCCCCCCTTCCTCGTAAACCGAAACCCTGATCCGCGAAGTATCGTTATGCATGGTATGGGCAAGGCTGAACCCTCCACCTTCTTCGTTCATACGCGCATACCATGATTTCCCCCCAATGGAAGGCATGCCCATAAACTGGGTAATGTCGTCTTTGGAGATTTTTTCGCCGTCTACCATAGAAAAACCAGAAGGTGTTTTAATCATGACAGGATAGTTTTCCTTGACATGAATATCCGAAACGGCTGCTGGATTTTTATTGATGATATCCGTAATTTTTTCAGCAAGCTTCATGCATTTAGTCCTGGATTTTCATTGACAGCTATTTCTGCCTCCTGCAAAAAAGGACTTTCAGTCTTATCACCGGAAAACGAAACGACCAGACGTTCCTTCGCTCTGGTAAAGCCCACATAAGCCAGCCTTCTTTCTTCAGAAACTGATGTGGACTGTTCGCTAGGCACCACACCATCTTCCATGCCAACAATCCAGACATTTTCCCACTCTAGACCTTTGGAGCCATGAAGGGTTGTCAGGATAACAGGCTGTGGTTGAGCCTTCTCTTCCTCAGTTTTGGTATCTTCCCTTTTGGAGTGCTCAATCAAATCAATCCTGTTTTTAAGAGGCCCATTAAGCTTCCTTAATGTCTGAATGAGCAGCATGGCCTCTTCGAGTTCCCTGCTGTTACTGCATGCGGTTTCCAGCCAGCTTTCAATCCCATTTAATACCAGTGTTTCCCGGTTATTTTCGGATATCTGGGCTTTCCAGCCATTCATCATCGTCAGAAATTCACGATATCGCTTCATTTCATGCTCATTTACCCCTTCCGATAACCAGAATTTCATCCCGAATAGTTTTGGATCCTTCCCAGGCGATGCCAGGTTGTTTCCAAGATGGGTATGCAAGGCTGTGAGAGTTGCTTCCGAAAGCCCGCTCCATTTGAGCACGTGGTTGATTCCGGTTGCCTTGGTGTTGTCATTGGCTGCCTTGCATAGAAGCAAGGCGATTTTAGCCCCGTGATAATCAAACAGGCTTTTGCTGCCCAGGCGTCTGTAAGGAACGCCTGATGAACATAGGGTCGATTCAATGGCATTAAGCCTTCGGTTCGTTCTGGCTAAAACTGCCCAGGAGCCGGGATTGGACCGAACAACCCGTACAACTTCGGCAGCCTCTTCTTTGGAATTGGCCAGCACAACCTTTGTGATATAACCTCCATTGCCTTTTGCCGCATTCAGATCCTTGTTCATTCTGGCCTTGTTGTGCCCAATCAGTTTTGCAGAAGGGTCAAGGATTTCTTTCCGGCAACGGTAGTTGGTATCCATGACTATTTTGCGTGCGCCGAATTCCTTAAGAAATCCTTCCATGCCTTCATAGCCCATGGCATGCCGCCATCCGAAAATACTTTGATCATCATCACCTACTACCGTTACTACGGCCCCCTTTCTTTTATATTCCTTGATCCACTCGTATTGAAGCGCATCTGTATCCTGAAATTCATCTACGAACAAATGTGTGCAGGGTAAAGGATCAATACCATTTCTCATGGCTGATACAGAAAGCCTGACGAGATCCTGAAAATCGATGGATTTATTCTGTGCAGTAAGACCTTCATAAGCCTTGATCAAAGCGGCGATATTGCCTTCCAATGAGCCGTAGTCCAGGGAAATCCTGGCTTTCTCAATAATCTGCATGGCATTTTCCTGAATCTCGGGTGGCATGTCGGAAAGTTCTGCCGCCCGCTGAGCATAGAGCATTTGTTCAGGTTCAGTCAGGATGTTGATATTCTTTTCAATAACTCCAAATTGTCGTAACTGCTTGAATGAAAGCCCGTGGAACGTGCCTACCATCACACGTGACGTATCCGCCTTCCGGATGCGAGCCTTGATTTTATCCAGCATGGAATTGGACGCATCTTTGGTAAAGGTGGTAATCACCAGTTTGGTATCAGGATTGGATTCTAGAATATAAGCGGCCTTTTCTACCAGCAGCGTTGTCTTGCCTGATCCCGGGCATGCAACAACCAGGCAGTTTCCCGGTTCTTCTACCGCTTCCTGTTGTGCATAATTCAATTGGGCCATATATATGCTGGCGTTGGCATGGTGTAAAGGACAACGCCCTCCTCAATAAAAAAGCCAGTAAATTAGCTTGCGGCTATATGCTTTAAAACACCATCTATCTTCTGATTGATGAGACTTATGGGTTTAAACATTTCACTGAGCATTTTGTTGATTTCTACAATGACAGCTTTTTTGTCCATTTCATTCATTTCGCCGTTCCACCATAACGTATCAATGGAAATCAGAAGAGGATCAATCTTGCGGAAGGCTTCAATAAGTTTCAGAGAAATTTTGGCGCTGACACGAACCTTGACCCGTTTGTATTCCCCGGCAGAGACCTGATGATAATTGGGTTTGTTACTGATCATGGCACCAATCAGGACATCCATACGTTCACAATCTTCCGTGAGTTGTTTGTCTAGGTTTACCGCCCGTATTTCTAGCATGGCGGTCAATTTTTTCAGGGCCGCTAATGGCAAGACCTGATAGCCATGTTGCAGAGCATGAGTAAATCCATCATCAATTTGCATAAAGAATTTTTCAAATAAATCATAGGTTGGTTGCAATCTGCTTACAAACTCAATCTCAACGCCGGTATGAGTCACACTCTCTTCAATCAGTTTCCGGCCCGTCTCACGTCGCCTAAGTGAATTGGCGAGCATTCTGTTCTTGAGTTCAGTACTGATTTTGTTGATGGCTCTTGAAATGCTCTCTTCATCCGCCACAGAAATTTCTTTACCAGCCATGGCTTTTTCAACTGTGTCATTATTGACACCCGATGTTTTGGCAATTTTCTTGATATTCTTTTCAAGAGAAGAGCCAAATTTGGATGCTACATACTGGGCAAAGTCATTGAGCTTTACCGGTTTAACGTCCTGACTTGTCTTGTCTTCATCAAGAGCTTCAGATTGAACAGATCCCAGATTATCTTCAGCAGACTGTTCAGGGGCAGATATTTCCACTTCTGAATGAGCGCCAGTGTCAATGTTATGGCTTTCATCACCGGAGGCATGTTGTTCAATTTGTGGTTCGATATCATCCATCGGGGTACCATCTTCCGATGATTGGGTTTTTTTTAGGTTTTTTCCTGCCATAAAACCTCCGTAAATAAATAGGTTCATTACGAAGTTCATTCTGGAAAGGGAAAACAGAATTTAATTTTTAAATGATTCAATTTTTATTGCTGCTTTCAATTCTGAATTTAATGCTTTGAGACCCATAAATAGATACTAGTTGGCAACAGGCTTGCATTATTTATTTTTTGGATAAAATAAAAGTCAAGAATTGTCGTGATGTCATCTAATTCAATTTGAAGGACAAGGCCTCACGTGCAAAATGATGACAAAGACTTTGAAAACTACCATGGAACCAATGTGACATCCCTTGATAAAAAAACATCCGTAGCGCTTGCCAAGATAGGTGTGCCCAGCCTGACGGAAATGCTCCTTTTTATTCCTCACAAATTCCATGATTATTCATGTTCACTGAGATCCATTCCACCCATTACCGGTTTGCCTGAGCTTTATGAGGTTAATGTTCAGTCCATTCGCCTTTTTAATAAAAGCGGGCAAATGGTCAACTCATTTTCGCAGAGTGCGTTTCGGCTTTTCATTGAAGCATTCGTCGGTAATACGCCCGTTACCCTGACTGTTTTTGGTAATGTCTGGCCCTGGAAAGAAATTAACAGGCACACTATTGCTCATGTATACGGTGTACTGGGCACATGGAAGGAACAACTCCAGATTAACAGTCCCGAACTGATACATGACGAACTGGTTGGAAAAGTCGTTCCTGTCTATCCTGGCAAGCCAGGGGTTTATCGAAGCAGTACCGTGGCCAGACTTGTCACCCTTGCGCTGAATCATCTTAATGAAGCGGTAACGTTGCTTTCTCGGGAAATTCCCTATTCCGGGCAGGAATTGCTGGATAAAACAGGGTATCCGGATTATTCAACCTTATTAATGTCCATGCATCGGCCTGGCAGTGTAACTGAAGGAAAAAACGCTGCAAAGGCATGCCGCTCCCTGGCAGTCAGGCATCTAATAGAAAAATCCCGCCGTATCATTTGCACGAATGAATCCGCTGAGGCTTTTAAATTACCTTCCGGACAAGTTAGCACGATCACATTATCACTCCCGATGGATTTGACCGGTGACCAGGAAACGGCTGTCCGTGCCATTGAAACCCGCCTTCTTTCCGGTCGTGCCATGAGAATCCTGTTATGCGGTGATGTCGGGACAGGAAAAACCTTGACCTATCTGATTCCCCTGGTGGCCGCATGGCGAAACGGCGCAAAAATTGGAATCGTTACCGCCAATTCCCTGCTGGTTAGACAGATAGCTACAGAAGCCCGTGCCATATTTCCTGGCCTGATCGTTCATGAAATTACTTCAGGGAAGAAAATCCCTGATGAGCATGCCATTCTGGTTGGAACCACCGCCATTATCCATGCCGCACTTAAGCATGACTGGCGACCCGATATCCTGGTAGTGGATGAGCAGCAGAAATTTTCCATGGAACAGCGTGAGTCCTTAATGGAAGCACATACACATTATATTGAAGCCTCTGCCACACCAATTCCTCGAACCGTAGCCGCAGCATTTTATGGTGGCATGGATTACCTGACCTTACGTGATTCACCAGTCAAAAAGAAAATTGTTTCCTATGTCATATCAACGGATGAGAAAAAAAGGCTGTTTGATTTCATAAAACGAGTCATTCAGACCGGGGCACAATGCGCCGTGGTTTACCCTCGGGTCGATGATAATGCTGAACTGGAAAGGCGTGGGGTGGAAACGGCCTTCAGCCAATGGAATGCCTTGTTTCCCGGCAAGGTCTGTATGCTTCATGGCCGTCTGTCCGATGTAGAAAAGGCAGCAGTTGCAGATCAGATGCGCAACAAGGAAAAGGATATTCTGGTGGCATCCATTGCTATAGAACTTGGCATTACCCTTCCAGCATTGAAAGCCGAAATCGTCGTTGAACCGGAACGGTTTGGAATGTCTCAACTTCATCAGCTAAGAGGAAGACTTGCAAGGCAGGGCGGCACCGGACATTTTTTCATGTATCTGCCTCATCCGATAGAGAAAGATACCATGGCTCGAATCCAGGCTGTGGCTGACCACACTGATGGGTTTGAATTGGCTGAAATTGACATGAATGAGCGTGGATTTGGTGATTTTGCCAACATGGGCGATGGCAATCAGGATGGTAAAACCCGTCTCCTGTTTGGAGGGTTCAATCTAAACCGCGATGATCTTGATCGGGCGTTAGTAAATCAAGTTTGAATAATAGCAAAGTCAGATAGATAACAAGGATAATTGAATATGGCTTCTGGAGCATTAATGGGCATTGCCAAAAACAACGATCACATTAATTTTCGTAATAAAAAAGCCATTGTTATTGATGATTTCAGTGGTATATGCACCATGCTTCGGGAAATGCTCAAGACATTTGGTACCCAGAATGTCGATACGGCAAGCGATGGAGCACAGGCCCTTATTGCGCTCAGCCGTAAACGCTACGACATCATCCTGTGTGATTTCAACCTGGGTGAAGGCAAGAATGGTCAGAATGTCCTGGAAGAAGCCAAGCTCAAGAAGTATGTCCCGATAAATTCTGCGTGGGTCATGATCACTGCTGAAAAGACCATGGATATGGTTATGGGTGCCGCAGAATATCAGCCCGATGATTATATTCTCAAACCTATCAATGAAGGCATGCTTCGGGCACGCCTTGAAAAAATAATCCTGAAAAAAGCAGTGTTTTATGAAATCGACAAGGCTGTACGGAACAAGGATTATGAGCTAGCTATTACCCTGTGTGACAGCAAGGCGAAAGATGATACGGTTAATGTCCATGATTTGCTGCGCCTGAAAAGCCAGTTATGCATGCAAACCGGTAATTATGATGAGGCCAGGAAGGTCTATTTAGATATTCTGGAAGAACGTTATGTGCCTTGGGCAAAAACGGGTCTAGGCAGAATCTGTTTTCTGAACCGGGAATATTTTGAAGCCAAAACAATATTGGAAGAAGTAACCGAGGCATCCCATACGTACCTTGAGGCTTATGACTGGCTTGCCAGGACATATGAACATATTGGCGATTTGAACAAGGCCCAGGAAACATTTTTACGAGCTTCTGAAATGTCTCCTAACGTGATTTCGCGCCAGAACGTAATTGGTGAGATTGCCCTTAAACGTCAAGACTTATCTGTTGCCCGTGAAGCCTTCCAGCAAACCATAGCATTAAGCAGGTATTCTGTTTTAAAGTCCCCCTCGGCCTATATCGGCCTTGCAAAAGCTCATGCCGAATGCGGTGATAGTGGTGAGGCCATAAAAACACTTGAATCAGCCAGAAATGAATTCAAGGGTAATGCTGAGGTTGAATTGCATGCCTCCGTAACAGAGGTTGATATCCTGAATCGTAAGGGAGATATAAATAATGCCCGCGCTGTTATGGAAGAAGCTTTGAAGCTTGTGGACAGGCTTGGTAACAAGGTTTCCACATCTGTTGCTATGGATACTGCCAAAATTTTACTGGCAATGGGCGACAAGCAACGGGCTTCGCAGGTATTTTCCCAGATTATCAAGAACCATTCAGATAACGAAGAAATAATTAATCAGGTAAAAACAGCTTTTTCAGATGCGGATATCCATGATGAAGGTCATAAACTGATTGAATCTTCCCGCAAGGAAGTGGTGGAAATCAATAATAAAGGTGTAATGCTTGCTAAAGAAGGCAAGCTGGATGAAGCCATGGATTTGTTGCGACATGCTGTTTCTAAACTTCCTGATAATACCCGTATTCTACTTAATTATTGTCATGTCCTTATTTTATATATGCAACAAAAGGGTAAAAACACCCGCATGCTGCATGAAGGGCGGGAGCTGGCTGAACGAGTCATCAAGCTGGATCCTTCTGAAAAACGGGGGCCACTACTGCTTATGACACTTGGCCGACTTTAATAATTCACGGATTCAAGCATGAAGTGCAATTTTGAATAATGCTGATCAGGGGGGCAGGATGCGGTAGCATTTGTGCTTTTTTGACCAGCCAGTCGAAATTGCATCCATGAACTACACACACCTTACCCAGGAAGAAAGATACCAGATTTACGC
>JAGWIG010000054.1 GCA_028873515.1 Pseudomonadota bacterium
ATCTGTAATGAAAAGTTTTTTTAAATTGCTAAAAATAAAAAAACAGAAACAGACATTTGATGGAAAGTGCAGGATATAATTACTTTATAAGTGAACAAATTTATTTAAAAAAATGCTTTACTTACATAATTCTTCAACTTTAATAGAAATCTACATGTCTAAAGCTATCGCCTTTTTCCCATGGGTATATATTAACGAACAGCAAGAAATTGGCCCAATTAAATTTCTACCTTACCAACGCAATAAATTACCTGGGAATCTAACTCATACAAATCAAAATGAAATTGACGAAGTATTTGCTGCCTACGCCGATCTTACTAATAAAGCTATTAATCGTGCCATTATTTTAGAATTTGATGATTGGCATACAGGGATGGATATCCCTAATGAAAATATAGATTATCTTTTTCAAGTTAAAGAACTGATTGCTTTTTCAGCTCTTTCGAAACGAAATTTTTTTCAACAGCCCAATGATTACTGCAATTACGATACCTATACCTTGATTATTCAAAAATTCTCACCCGATAAGATCAAAACCTTTTCCTATACCACGCGACGTCGCGACGGTAATACAAAACATTTATGGTCTTCTACTAATAGATTTGCTTTTTATCAACCAGAGCATGTAGTAGGTATTACAGACATTAAAATTGATAGTAATCTCTTAAGTGTTCTACTCTCCTTGCCTGAAGATAAGAAGGATCGCTACTATGAATCGATTAAGGAATTTAACGCAGCAAATACGGATTCGAGAACAATCCCTGAACATGTTGAAATTGTCATGTGTAAATCTGCCTTTGAATGTTTGCTAGATATAGATGAAAAAATGGATGAATTTGTTAAAACGATCAAGGTATTACTAAAAGACATAGATGGCTGTTCTTGTGAAGGCCCGCTTAAAGCTGCTTGGGCAAAAAGGTGGGGGAATAAGCAACCTATTTATGCTTGGGCTAATGAATTCTGTGTGATAAGAGGTAATTCTGCTCATGGAAAATGTAGAACAAATAGTAAACTTGTTTGGCAAGTAGATAGGCACTTACTATTTGCTGCCGTATTTTTTCCCTTAATGTTAAAAAAAACTTTGTATGACAATAAACTATTTTCAATGAATCATTATGATTTTGAAAAATTGAAATTAATCGACAAGTATATTTTAAATGATCCATTTGGATCTGATTCTGATGATAATGTAAGAAGCTCTTGGAATAAGATAGACCAAGAAGCAAATATAAATACCTACAGTTTGCTAATTTCTCTGCTAGAAAACACAATCCACGGAAGTCTCCCAAAAAATAGTGAAGAAGGTAATTAATCATCAGTTTTCAAATTCAAATCATCATTCCAATCTTTTAGCTTCGACCTTCTCCTCTCGCATTTTTTTATATCCTGAATTTGTTCAAAATATCGTTCTCCAGACTGATCGTTGTCGGTTGCAACAATGACATTGGTATCCTGATATTTTTCTGTAATTACATATTCTAATAGTGTTATTTGAAAGCTAGATAGCGTGCCACCAATAGATAAATAGAGGCCGTGCTGTTGATGAAGTTGATAAAAGCTCATACAGTCAATAGCGGATTCCATGACAAAAATATTGGACACTTCACCAATTTTTTTGGCAAATAGGCTTTTGTGTCCACCTGTGGAAAATCCTTTAAAACCCATGTTTTTTACCTCCCATCCGGTCGCGACTCCGCCCCGATCTTGATGTTTAAAGCAAGTATTGTTTTGTGTATCCAGCCGAATTGCTGGTGCAAACAATTGAAGCGTGTCCTGATTCAAACCACGGTATTGAAGATATGGATACACCTGCGAGATATTTAAACAATGCCACTTTTCTGTTAGATTTATTTTATCTTCAGCCTTTGGATGGAGAATACTTGGAATCTGGGCAGTAGAAAAAGTAGTATGGAAATAAGAACGCAAAAATTTTCGTGCGTGCCCCAGATTACAATTTTTTTCAGTCATAACCAAATCAATTGCAGAACCTGATTTTCCCCCATGGATTGAAAAAAATACCTGTTTGCCACACTTCATTGATATAACAATCTGCTTATCGAGCAGCCTCAATTTCTTACTGTTGGCAGAGGATTCTTTTTTAATAAGTACATAACCCAAGGCTTGGGCTATTTGTACAAGATCCAGTCTTTTAAAGGATTCAAGTTCGTTATCCACTTATTTTCCTTTTTCTACTGCCCGTTTTTAAGTCCCTTTATTATATATAAGGGAAAACAGCTAGATCGAGCATTGGCGCGGGTTTGATTGAAATTAAGTGTGATCTTTTGATCACAAAACATGCAAAAGTGTGATCTTTTGATCACACTTTTTGTTCATTTTGACGCTACAAGTTTTAAATGCTGCTTCTGTCTGATCGCTTGTAAATCATCAAATTTTCCTTTCCAAAAAAGTCTTGCATCCAGTTCCAGATCGCCTTCTTCATTTTTTATCAAAATTTCATTTTTCAAAAATTTTGATTTAATCCGGGATGCCGTTTCCCTCGTTATTTTTAACTTTTTGCTGATTTGCTGGGCATTAAATTCAACCTTCCCTTCACTCATTTCAGCCATCAGTATTAAAAGTATAGAAAATTGAGTGGCTGTCAGTTTCATTTCCAAGATCCTTGATAAATTGTGATTAATAAAAAGAAATCCAAACGGTCCAACCCATTGTTTTGCTGTTGGAAATTCTTTCAAGATGTGGGAAATTTCACCAGTTTTCAGATCTGTCAGAAATTTTGGAGGATTTTGACTCATACCCCCTCCACTTCTTCAATTGCAGGTTGAAACAGATCAACAATCCCATGTTGCTGATTTTGTTGGATTTTGTTGACCAGATTCTCCCAGCGATTTCTAGCTTGCCTTTCAGACACCTTCCATATCTTAGCCAGCCCTTTCCAGCCAGTTTTAGTATAGATATCAAGTAGTTGCTCATAACTATTTGCTGAATTTATGCGGGATGCATTCAATTCCCTATCTTCAATTTGATCTGGTATTACATCTTCACCATCTTCCCCTTCCAAAAATGACAATGTCATTATTTTTTGATGGCCATTCCTGCTTTTCCCCTTCTTGTTCAATTCCGGCCCCACCAACAGCCCCCCATTTTTGGCTGATTTAAGCAGGTATGAAGCACAACCTTTTGAATTTAAAGAGCCTTCCAGAATTTTGAGTAAGGCAATAAATAATGCATCTTCAGCGCTGATCGCCGGATCAGCGGCTTCCTGAGCCACTTTCAGCCAGGTCAACGGGTGACTTGCCAGCCCAGCAAATCGGGGGTCAGATTGGATCAAATTGGCAATTTTAGTTCTGGTAAAGCTAGGTGAATCAATAACTTGCGACATGCTAAGCTCCTGAATGCAGAGCCCTTTTTTCTATTTTTTGGCAAATAGACAACCCCTGTTGGTGTGTACAATGAGCGTACATCTTGTAAACCAACGGCCTTAAATTTAATTAAGATTCAATCACTTAGTTGTATTAATTCAGCGTTTGGGCAAACGTGAAAGAAGTGGTACTTGAAAGCAAAGCACAAAGCTTCGCCCTAAGTTTGCAGTTTGAGAAAAACTGCGAATTTTATATCAGATCCTGAGACCTGATGTTATCCCCAAAAACGGGATTTTTTGACTCCCCCACACATGGTAGGGGATGAATTCTTCGAGCCTCGAAGACAGGATCGGATTGCTCCAATAGTTCTATTATCCTCCCTTCATTTTAAATGTCAAACACTTTTATTATTATTTACTTATTAATTTTAATTTTATACTAAAAATTCTTGTACAAAATTATTCCTGAATTATACTCAATATTAATCAATATGTTACATATTTATTATTCATGCGCACTGTATCACATTTTTTTTGCATAATTTTTATATTCCAAATAAACATGTACAAACATAGTATCTAAACTCCCCAGATCAATATAATAATGTTTTGTACCAGGATTATTATAAAAATTGACACTTTTTAACAAAAAATGACATTTATAGTAACAAAACCTAGGTTTTATAGCCATCATCCAGCATTGCTTAACTAAAATCTTCTTGTGCAAAGGTCTTTATTTATTATTTACTGTAGATAAATAAACAATATTGTTTATAATATTAAACATGAACAGCAAAGAACTCAAACAATGGCTGACTAAACAGGGGGCAACTTTCAGGCAAGGGAAAGGTTCTCATCTGAAGGTTTATTTAAATGGTAAACAGTCGATATTGCCGATGCACAATACCGAGCTTAAGACAGGCACCGTTGAAAGTATCAAGAAACAGCTAGGATTAAAGTAGGCAGAAAGGAGAAAGACACATGTTTATTTACCCAGTTACCCTCACACCGGCTAAAGAGGGTGGTTTTGTGGTGACATTCGCTGATATTCCTGAAGCCATCACCCAGGGCAATACCATAGAAGAAGCGATGACCACAGCAAAGGATGCTCTTGAAACGGCCTTGGATTTCTATTTTGAAGACCGACGCCAGGTTCCTTTACCATCCAGGGCAAAAAAGGACCAGCCGGTTGTGGAACTCGCAGCGAGCCTGTCGGCAAAAATTCTTTTGCTAAATGAAATGTTGAAGCAAAACGTTCGTGCGGTAGAGCTGGCACGACGCCTCAATACCACGCCTCAGGAAGTGAACCGTTTAACTAATTTGCGACATACCACGCGGATTGATGGGATTGCGGCGGCTTTAAAGGCATTGGGAAAGCATCTGGATATGCGCGCCGTTTAGTCGTCCTGCGTAGTCAGACTGCTTTTACGACTTCTGGATTTTGCGTAGCGATTTTGAGCAGGGTAGCAAGGCTTGCTGCCCGATTCTCAATTTTAGCCCTTCTATTTTTGGGCAATCCAGCCATTATCTGTTCAAGATTTTTATCCATGGTGTGTATACACCATATATCCAATTTTAAATGGGTACAAATACATATTTAACCTAGCTTCTTTGCTAAATCGGTTGCCTTCAAATGTGTATATCTTTTTAACATCCGTAAATCCTTATGACCTGTTATGGATGCTACCTCCATAATATTTAATCCTTTCTCAAAAAGGCGGCTTGTCGCCTCATGTCTCAAGTCATGAAAATGAAAATCCTGGATACCCGCCCTGACACGAGCGTGACCGAAAGCCTGTCTCAATCCTGATTCCCTGACCTTATAAAATATTTTTTCATTATGAAGCGACCTTGGTAATTCTTTTAATATCTGAATGGCATCGCTTGATAGCGGTACAGTCCTATTTTCTCCATTTTTTGTATCATAAATAAATGCGGTGCGCTTTTTCATATCAACATTATCCCAAGTCAGAGACAGAATTTCAGATTGCCGCATACCTGTTTCAATGGCAAATTCACATACAGGTTTAATCATCTTATTTTTACAAAGACCCAGCTCCTTCATTAATCTAATTTCTTCTTCCCCTTCAAACCTGCGTATCCGCTCTTTACTACCACCAGGCATCCTAATATTTTTACATGGGTTGACAAGGCTTTCCATGCCCCATTCTTTACGGGCAATTTCAAACAAATGACTAATAATGGTCATGGATAATCGAATAGTTGACTCTGATTTTCCTGCTTCACGTAGTTCATCCCTATACACAGCCATGTCTGATCCACGAATAGATGCAAGAAAACGGGATGATAAAGAATGAGTGAGCCAGCCATGAATACGATTCCTTTCCTGCCTCTCACCTTTCTTCTTAGGTGTAATTTCTTTTAAATACCGTTCCAGGGCTGTTTTTAAAGTTGTTTTTTCAGCTTCAGTCCGAGATACAAATAAACCCTTATCCATTTCACTTTCAATATCCCTTGCCCATATTTCTGCCAGGGCACGGGTATTAAAAGTTTTGGTTTGAACAGGATAACCTTTCCTCCTGATTTGAACATGCCACTGCATATCCCCTTTTTTCCTGATGGTCGCCATAACATTTTTCCCCTTTACTGTGCCAGAATTGTGCCAATAAATAGGTATTATAGCCTGTAAGGCGCATGGATACTATACAAAGAATCGGACTGTTAATCCGCGTGTCGTTGGTTCGAGCCCAACTCGGGGAGCCAAATTAAATCAATAAATTAGCCCGGTTCAAAATACCGGGCTTTTGCTTTTCTTGTTCCCATGTAGGCACCATGTAGGAAAATTCGACAAATTTGCCTCGTAATCCAGTTTATTGGATGCGATTCTCAATTACCACTGATGGAACCGGTTGAAGTAGAGGTCTCCGTAGTTCAGGGTCATCCTCCGACAAACAGCGGAACTCGACCTCTGCAGCGGGGATTTTCCCCCATGAAACGCCGTTTTGCTTCGTGCTGATAGGTAAAATTTCCTTTCCTATGCTCTTGCAATAATTGGATGCTTGTTTCATCACCTTGGCTTTCTGTATTCCCCCCGAAGTAAAACCCCATTCAGAGTTCGCAATCATGTAGGTATCAGGTCCAATAGAAACCACGCCTGAATTTGCACATGCAGCCAATAATAATGTCACAAAAAAACCTATGAAATATCTCATGGATCCGCTCACTATTTATTTGTAGGGGTTCCGACATAGAGTAACATCGTTCCCGAAATTTTGTGGAAATGAAAAAATCTTCAAGCACACGGTCCCGGATTCTTTGCGCCCCAAGGATAGGATACTCCCCGGTTTCGTGGATACCGGCCTAGATACCCTGTTACATCGACTGTAACGGCCTCGTTGTTACACGCTGAAGTGGATGTTTTGCTGGAAACCTTGCTGGAAACCATGTTTTCCTCCAATAGTTCGATGTTTCCGAAAGTGCGTACAAATCGTTGCGAAATCCGGCCTCATATCCTTCGCCATGCCGCGCCGTTGCAGCATTCCGTGGTGAACTTATGCGCGGAAATTTTCGGCATTATCTGACCAGCTTGAGATTATCCAGGCATTGCCGCATAATGGCTTGGATGCGCTTCTGATCGCCCTTCGCCTCAGCAGAACAGAAACCATGCCTCAATGAATTTGCAGCCGCTACAGCCTTCCCTTCATGGCTTCTCGGGCCTGTCGATTTGTCCCACGGTCGCCATTGCTTTATCAGCATCGCTTGTCGCTCCCGTTCTCCCTGGGTCCACTTTCTCGCCATGTTGCACCTCGCTTGATAAAAGTTCGTTCGCTCGATTTCGATTTTCTTCCGCGTGCGCGACTGCCGGACTGTTCGCAGGAATGCCGTTATTCACCTGTTGCGGGCCTGTTGTTACGTTCGCCTGCTTTGCAATGATGACAGGCGGGTTCTTGATGGTCGCCAGTGTTTCAAGTGTCATCCGGCATTGATTCTGAGCCTTCAGCGCCATCTTGAAGAATGATTCCAAGTTGCTCTGATATTCTTGATTGAGCGCCCGCCTTGAAAAACTCATGAACATGGATTGTAGCGCATGGGCTTGGTCAATCAGCATGTATTCAACTTTCGACATATCCCCACCTGAAACGTCCTTGCTGATTTCGGCTATCCTGTCAGCTAGGACATTTACATCCAGTTCACCAAACGGCTTCCCATATTCCGAAACTACCGCCGCCGAATTGATTGCAGCCGATAGACTCGCCTTTGCCAGCATCTTGCCATGCTCCAGGTCTGGGGTCGCCTTTACTGCCGGGGTTTTCTTCTTCGCTGTCATATCATGCCCCCTATTTAAAAAGATTCATCATCAGAATCTGGTTCAGCCTTCTTCCCTACTGCCTGGCGCTTCCTGCTGACATGGTAGGAAGTCAACGCAGCATGTGCCACCATATCGAGCGCAGGTCGGGCCTCGCCGTTCTTGTCCGTCCATACCTTCACCGATAGCGCACCAGAAAGGCTTATGCTGTCCCCGTCATCAAGAGCCAGCAGCGCTGCCCCCACCTCGTCCGAAAAGGTAATCACATTCACGAAAATGGAATCACCGTCAGCGGTCGGGGTTCTAACCTTTGCCGTGGTAAAATCCTTGCCATTGTTGCCTGTGCGCTTGGCAGCCTTGCCGTAAAGCTTCCCGCCTATCAATCCGTCAATCATCGTTCTGTCCTTTCGTTCCAATGTCACAAGCCTCAAAGTTCCAGGAAGGATTGTTCCCCCTGCTACCTGTTCCCGTTTCCCGTTCCCGTTTTCCCGCCCCCTTATAGGGGGCGCGGGAAGTTCGGGAAAGCCCGGCATTCCCGTTTCGGGATATTTCGGGAAGTTCGGGAAAATTCACGGTATCCATAGCCAGCCTTCCCTATGCTCGATGGTCTTGCTTGCCACAAGTCCGGTAATGGCCTGCCTAGTGCGTTCAGGCTTGCGCTTTTCCTCGCATGTCAGGCTCGGTGCAATTTCGATAATGGCGGCCTCCAGTTCCACGCATGGCCTGATTCCAGGCGCTCCACCTTTTCCGAAATCGCGGGACTTCTTCAGCAAGTCGCCCAAGGCATCCCATACAATCCGCTGATTTCCGCCCTTTGGAATTTTCCGCCTTGTGGCAATTGCAGCGGATTCCTCACGCACTACGGCGCAGGAAGTAATAGGCTCTCCGTCGTCATGCTCGCCTATCTCCACCACTTCCAGCCTGAACGGATGCGCGGCGCTGTCGTTTCCGTCCTTGGCCTTGGCTATGCACCATTCGCGGCTGTCGCCATCGCGTCTGACCTCGATTGCGGCATCCAGGGCGGCATACAGGCTCGAATGTCCCCGCAGCCCCTTGGTCGCATCCTTCCCGCTGTGGTGAATCAGCATCACTAGCCCCCCAAGCTTAGCCTGAAGCGCCTTGCAAGCGTCGATAATCTGCCCCATGTCCTGGGATGAGTTTTCATCGGCCCCGGATGCGGCGCGGTTCAGGGTATCAATCACCAGCAGGCCACCAGCCCTACCCGATGCAATCACGGCATCCGCAAGTTCTGTCACGTCATCAGTTCGCAGGTCCAGAGGCTGCATGATGAATTGCAGGAAATCCGGCAAGTCCTGGCCGTGGTGCAATTGCCATGCCTTCGCCCTTTGTGAAAATCCCGCTTCACCTTCCAGGGCGGCATACACTACGCTTGCCTGCTTCACCCGGCAGCCAAACCACTCAGCCCCGTCAGCAATCGCGGCGGCAAGGTCTAGGGCAAGGAAGCTTTTCCCGCTGGCGCTCGGCCCGTAAAGGGCGGCGATTCCTTCGGCTGGCAAGACTCCCCGCACCATCCAGCGAAGCGGCGGCCTATCCACAATGTCAGCAGCCGTCAGCAGCCTGTAACGCATCGGCGGCCTTTTGCTCTGCTCCAGAATTTCAGAAAGTGCCTCGTCCGAATACTCGGCGGCAAGGTCAGCAGCGTCATAGTTCGCAGGCTTCTGGTCGGGAAGCGTCACCCATTCCGTTTTATGCTGCTTTGCGATTTCGGAAGCCTGAATTTCCTTCCCACGGTCGGGCACCAGCACAAGGCGGCTTTGCGGATATTCACGGCGAAGGATTCCGGTTATCTTTTCGAGCCTTCCAGCCCCGAATGAAACCACGGCGGCGCATCCTGTGGACCGATTGCAGGCCCAAGCCTGGCCGATTTCCTCCACGATGAAAACCCTACCTGATGTCGCAATGTCTCCCACCAAGAAAAGGCCATCATCGAATGAATGGCCGGGAAGGTTCAGCTTCTTGCCTTGTCCCGGTATCAATTGCAGGGTCCGCAATGTTCCATCAATCGAGAAGGCAGGAACGGCCAGATAGCCCGCCACCGATTGCCCGGCAATGGTCAGGCTTTCCCCGTCCGGGACCACTCGCAGTCCGTCAGGCTTCCCCTTCTTCGCCATGATGTACGGATGCGAAGGGGAAGCAGATTCAAGGCGATTCCATAGGCTCAATGCCGATTTCTCCGCCTTCTGTGGGGATTGCTTCGGCCTCTCGTTCTGGCGCTGTCCTGGCTGGTTCTGGCGGCGCTTTTCGGGGTCATTCCATCCGGCAGAAAAGGCCATGCTGAAAAGTGTTCCCGCTTTGATTCCGCCATCAGTGAATGAACGCCAAACTTGGGCGCAGTCACGCTCCCCGGCGAAGTTCGGCGCTCCCCTGCTCCAGTCCGTGAAGTCATCCAGGGAAAGGCCTGCAGCTTTCGCGGCCATCCCTGCCTTTATCCAGGGTTCACGGTCGCAGCCCGGGTCAAGCGAATGCAAGGCGCTTCTGGCGCGTTCAGATTCCGTCATTAGCGCCCCCTAGATGAAAGCCAGCGGAACAACTTGCGGCGGTCCTGGTCGGTCAGATAATAAACTCCCCGACGAATGGCCCTGCCGTCTCGGTCGAAATCAGGCACGCGGGCGCAAGGTACATCAAAACCACGGCGGCGAGGTTCCGCCACCAGTTCGGGACCGTTCGAGCATCCAGCGGCCTTGTCCAGATGTTCCCTCGGCATGGGGCGGCGCTGTAAAGCATGGATTGCGCGAAGATGACGCGGATTGTCTGTCCCGGCAAATTTGCTACAATTCGGATTGAAGTTCTCGGCCCCGTCGTCCCTCTCAAAGTGCGCGGGGCCTTTCACTTTTCACCCCGCAGCAGCTTGGCAGTTTCAGCCACCGGCCAAAGCAAACGGCCATAGAGTTTCACCGGGCGAATGCCGAAGCACTCCCCTTGCTGGCAAAAGTTCTTGCGGATTGTTTGGCTTGCGCGGCCTGTGGCGCGGGCAAATTCTTCTGTAGTGATATGGCCACGGCCTTTAGCAATTTCAGCCAAGGCTGGGGGAATTAAATTCTCGCTACTCATGGAATCACCTTTCGGCTGTTGAACATGATTCCACTTCATTGCCGGGGAAAATCCCCGTCAAGCCAAAACAAAAAGCCAATAACTGTATGTAGTTACTGGCTTTTATCGCAATTCATCTATAACGGGAATTTCCCGCATAGTGGATTCCCGGATTTCCCGCTTTTCCCGCGTTCACTTCACTTTATTTGCCCACCACTTCTTTGCCTGCAAAGCTTCTCGCTGTATCGTCCTGGGGTTGACTATTCTTCCCCTTGGACCGTGAATATTTTTCTTCTGCATTTCCATCATTACCCGTTCGGAATACCCGGCTAGGCTATTTCGGCAGTTATTGGCTGTGTCACTATCAAAAAATTCGTCGGCTATCTTGCGTGCCTGTTCTTGCCATTGTTTCCCATGCGCTTCGTGCTTGGTTGCCTGCATAGGGGTTCCAGGGGATGCGGCATTTTCTGGCTTGGTAAACCTAAAAGATATTCGTGGTTCATGCTCATTTAGCCATTCGTTCAACTCGTCCCAGTAAACTTCCTCGTAATTGTCTTGGGTCTGCTTCCCTGAATACCTGTCCTTACACCCCGGCCAATATGCCTTCAATTCACCAGACTCGACAGCCTTCATAAGTTTTGCCAACATTTGCCCATCGCGGGCCTCACCTTCCTTTTCCAATATTTCGGCCGCTTCCTTTAGCGTATAACGTCCCTCGGCTTGCTTCTTCTTTTCTTGTTCGCGGTACTTGAATTTGCGAACATTCAAGGTGAATGCGCCTGAAATAGTAAGTCCTTTACTTTCTCCCCATAGCAGCCATTCAAGGCTTCCATCATTTTCTTTTCCTTCAGCTTCGGCAAGCGTTTCAATTTTTTTCGCTCTTAGTCTCTGTTCGCCGTGGTCGTTTTTATTCGGGCTTTTCTCCAGGTCTTTGTATGTTTCGGGAGCAAGGCCGCTCATAAGGCGCGAAGCCTGGGCACGGGTGAGGCTTGGCATTTTCTCAAGCCAGTATTCCCAATCAATTTCACATTCATTGTTCCAAGCCAACTCAGACATATATTCCAGCCAGTACGGACTAAAATTTTTAGACTTTGCCCACGCAAGCCATTCTTGAGGGGTTCGGCGCTCATCCATGGGTTCACCCTGTGAAAATTCACGCAGGTTCATGTAGTTCATCAGAAATTCAGTTTCAAGAGGATGATGCAAGCCAGCAATTGAAAGAGTCCGGCTCGTTGTTCCATCCAGATAAACCATTCCAGCCCCCTGTGTTCCGATAGGATGGCCTGCACTGTCCACAATGTTCCGCGGGTCGTATCCGGCGAGAATTAAAAGGGCTTCGTTCCTTGTCCATCTATCGCGGCGCATTAGAAGCAAAATTCCGTCAGGGGGCGGCGCTGTAGTCGGGTCGCGCTTCAGAAGCTTGATAACGTCTATTTTGTTTCCTGGGGTTTCTGGGTCATCAACATAAACGGGCATCGTGCATCCTTCCATGCATCCTCCGCAATAAGGGCACCAGTCAGGCGAGCGAAGGTTCCCACTTTTCACTCTATCTCATAGGGAATGTTTGTGTGGCGCCCTAAATCTTAGGTGGCTTCCAGAAGGAGCCAGAAAGTACATAGCAAATACCGGAGCTAATGGTGTATATAATCATTCCGATAAATATGCCTATCCACATTCTGCTGTCGCCCTTAGTAAATATCATCCAGGTTGCCACATAACTGATACTTAAAATTGTTCCTGCTCACCAAATCGCTGTAGCCAGACGCTTTAGCACGATTCCCTCCCTTAAGGCAGTTCACAATTCAGCGTCAGTCAGGCGGCCATTCGCCAACCTTCGGCGGTTTCCTGGAATACCTGCTTTTCCCCATTTTCCAGGCGGTCCATATCGTTCCACTTCGCAATCATTGCCGCAACCTTTGTTTTGCCGTCCGCATGTTCCAGGTAAAGCAGGCGCAGCATCCTTTCGGCGGCCACAGTTGGTCGGCGCTGGCTTCTTTCCCATAAGGAAACCGTCTGATCGTCCACCCCTAGGCAGTCGGCAAGGCGCTTTTGAGACATACCCATTTCCACCCGCAGGAATCGGATCTCCGAGCCTGTAAGGCGTTTCCTGTAAGTCACAAGATGATGCGCAATAGCACGATGCAACCCGTTTATGTCATCGATTTCCAAGCACTTTCCATGCCCTTTGATTTCCTCGAAACGGTAACCATTCTCCAGCCAGATATTGCGCAATCCGCAATCGTCATATTTCAACATTTTCATTCCTCGAATACCGTGGCGATAATCACCCATTCGCCATTTTCAGTCAGTTTGAATGCCACCCCTACTGTCAGCCGTACCCCGGCATGTAGCCAAGAAATATTGCACCGCCAGTCTCCGCTAATGCCTTGGTGCAACGGTTCACTGACAGACCCATGCTGCAAAGTTTCCAGGACTTGCCTTCGGCCAATCTTGCGCTGGCGCATTCTCTGTTCAGCATGTTCTGAAAACAGCAAGCGCCGTTTCCCTTGTGCGGCTTCTCTCAACCAAAGCCTAGCCTGCTTTTCGCTCGGCTTAATCGATTTCATGATAATACATTGTATGGGTAATGATGAGGAATAGCAATCAATGTTTGACCACCCGAAGCCCCTGCTTTGCCCCTTCAGCATCGAACCTGATTCCAGCCTGCTCCAGCATCCAGGCTTCCACCTTATCATGCCACATTCTTAGCAAGTCCAACGGGCGGCGGCGATAATGCTTCTCGGCAAGGGCGCTCGGCTTGTGCCCCATGATTTGCGCTGAAATTCCGGCAGGCATTTCCACCCACTCGCAAAGAGTCCCGAAGGAACGGCGTAGGCCGTGGAGAGTGACATGGGGAAGCCCGGCAGCAGCCAATGCGTCCCTGTGGGCTATGCCTGGCTCTGCTAACTTTCCTCTGGCGGCAGCGGGGCTACTGAATACCCATTCATTGCGGCGCGGCAGCATCGAAAACAGGCTTGCCAGATAAGGCGGTAAGGGAATGATGCGCTTTCCCTCTACCTTGTCCCGGATGGTCATGCTGCGCCATTGGAAATCCACGTCGTCCCATTTGAGGGCGGCCATTTCCTCGCGGCGGGCACCAGTCAGAAGCAGCGCCTGAAGATAGGCGGAAATGACCGGGTTATGAATCTTCCTCACGGCCTCAAACCATACCGGCAATTGCTCCCTTTGCAGGCAGTCGCCTTCCTTGGCTCGATTCTTTGGAACGGCGGCTTTCACCTTCTTGGCGCTGTAGGCTTCTGAAGGAATAAGACCGGAATAATCCTTTTCACCATCAGCCCACCGGATGAAAGCCCGCATCAGCCTATAGCTTTGCGCGGCGCTGGTCGGGCGCTTGGCGGATTCCTTTTCCAGCCATGCGGTCATTCTCTCGCTGGTCAGTTCCGGCAATTGCAGCGGCATGAGCGTAGCCAGTGGCCCGGCTGTCGTCAGTTCCTTGCTTCTCTTTCTGGCTTCCCCGCCATAGGCTGAAAGTCTTTCATGGTCCCGGTAATGGCGCTCGCTCCATTTGGCCTTGTTAGCCTTCAGGTATTCAGGCCATACATCCTCGAAAGTCAGCCCCTGGCGCGTTATTTCTGCCTGTCTCGCTTCTTTCTGGGCGCGTTGCTCTGCTCTCTGTTCCCTTGGGTCTATGCCCTGGTCGGTCAGCGTTTTCAGCCGGCAAGCTTCCGTCTGTGCTTTTCCAATCGTCCATGCTTTTGAATCCCCGATTGTTACGCGAAGCGTCTTACCATGAAGTCGGGTTTCAAATATGTAGGACTTTGCACCAGAAGCAGTTACCCGCAAGCCTAGCCCTGGAGCCTTCGCATCCCAATAGATGCTTTGAGCCTTCCCTGGTTCGCACTCGAAGCCCTCAACCCTTCCAGCCGTGAAGTTTTCTTTCTTAGCCATAATCCGAAAATCTCCATGTAGGCACCATGTAGGCAAATTATAGCAATAATTAGGAATATTGGGGAATATTACAAACCTTCGGATTATGTGCCTACTCGTTATTTTTAATTGAATTACAAGGCGTTAAGGAATGACAATCAACATAAGGAAATGCCGATATTTTAGGACTGTTAATCCGCGTGTCGTTGGTTCGAGCCCAACTCGGGGAGCCAGACCCCGCCTGCCAGTCGGCAAGCGGTTAAAGAATTAAACGGTTTTTCATCCAGTTTCCATCCAGTTTGTCGTCGTATTCACCTCCTCTGGAAGGAAATTTTTTTGTAAAAAACCGCGCGGAATAAATAAATCTAAATAACGTCACTACACAGGGTTTGCCTGATAAAGGAAACCCCATGTCACGTCGCATTCATCCCCGCAAACAACTCGGCTACAGTGCCCGTCACACGACCCAGGACCGCTGGCAGTTTCGTGTCGCCAACGGCACCCCCCGCCCGGAATGCAAAACATTTCCCGACTTTGAGGCCGGCCGCCTGTGGGCTGAGCAACAGGTCCGTCTCCACCAGGACGGGGAACTCGCGAGCCACAAACAAGCCCGTGAATTCACCCTGGTTCAGGCCCTGAAACGTTATGGTGAGGAAGTTTCCATCGGCAAGCGTGGCCGAACCCAGGAACTAAGCCGCATCAAGATGCTTGCCGCCCTGCCCCTGAGCAGGAATGGTCTGGCCACCTTGCGCACGGAACATTTCGCCCAGCTGAAAAAAACCTGGATGCACGAGGCAGGACCCAACGGTCGCACACCGCTGTTGCCCTCGACCTGGATGAAATACTACTGCCTGCTACACCATCTGTTTGAAATCGCCCGCAAGGAATGGGGCTTTCCAACCCTGGACAACCCCTTGTCCCGTCAGTCCAAGCCTCGCCTGAATAACGAACGCAACCGCCGGCTTACCGACGACGAATATCAACTGATTGTCCAGGAAGCCCAATCCCGTCTGCAAAGCTGCTGCGACGCCAATCCTTATTTCCTGTATTTTTTCAACTTCTCCATCCATTGCCCGCAACGGCGAAACGAGTTGCTAACGCGAAAATGGGCCGACATTAACTGGAAAGAACGCTCCCTGCGCATCCCCAACGGGAAAACCGGCTACCGGGTTGCACCGATTCTGCCCGAGGCCCTTAAAATTCTGGGACAGATGCGTGAGCAGTTCAAACCAGTCTCCCCGAAAGAGCGAATTTTCCCCATGACGGCTAACGCCGTGCATATGATATGGAATGACATCAAGAAGAAACTGAATCTTGAAAACCTGCACTGGCATGACCTGCGCCATGAAGGCTGCTCACGGGCTGCCAAGATGCTCAATTTCGACATTGCCAAACTGCAGAAGGTCAGCGGACACAAAAGCCTGTCGCAGCTCATACGTTATGTGAATTACAACATGAATGACGTTCACGAGGCCGTGGATAAAATAAACCAACCTGTCCAAGAGCCTTCCACGCACAATATTAACTTGACGCCCCAACTGCTTGCAGAATCCCTTAACCTCCTATTGGAAAATAAAAGGCAAAATTTTACCCAAGGCCAAACCCCTACTGCTACTACAAATAACATACCCTCAATCCAACCAAACACCAAAGACCATAGTGAACCTCTTCGACATTAAAAGACAAAAATGTAGCAAAGGCCTGAAATCTTCAGTCTCATTTATTACTAGGCAAAATAACATATGCTCTAATTTTAATTTAACCGCCGCTGTATAAGTTCAGAAACATATTGCACTTTCTATGGGAGGGAAGGAAGTGCGAGTTCAATATGTTGGCTAGGGTGTAAAAGGGTTTTATCGTATGGCCTCTTTAGCTTTGAAGGAGGCCTGTATGGACGAGACGGCTTATCACCGAAAACGGGTTCTGGATTTCTGGGGTAAACATGGGTTGGACGCCACGCTGGATGCCTTCAAGGTCAGCCGCAGAACGCTGTATGCATGGCGCCGTGCGTTTTTATCAAGTGGCAGTCTGTGGCTGATCTTTGTCCCAGGAGTCGTGCGCCCAGGCAGAAACGTGAGCCGGAATGGGATAAGCGTTTGATCCCTGAAATTCGCCGTCTGCGTATACAGCAACCCAACCTCGGGAAAGAGAAACTGTTCGTCATGCTCCAGCCTTTTTGTAC
>JAGWIG010000002.1 GCA_028873515.1 Pseudomonadota bacterium
TGTAAAGCATGCCGCCAGCGTTCAATCTGAGCCAGGATCAAACTCTTCAGTTCAATTCCGACTTTACTCTTCGGCAACTCTCGTCGCCTTATCGCTTCGCGCTCTCTTCAGAGCACTTGTCTCTCGAGTCCGGGAGGATTGCTCCCCCCACCTCTCATCAACATGTGCCCACACTTATCGGCTATATCTTTTTAAAGAACGTTGGCATCAAGATTCAGCCAAAAGTCGAACATTCTAACACTTTTCCTGAAAATCCGTCAAACCGATGTTTCGATCAAACATACAACTTGAATCTTCAACAAAAAGCCAGATCTAACAATAAACCAGATCTAACAATAAAAAAGATACGATGAATCTGGAAAATTCACTTGGAAAATTCTATTCTTGAGCTTGGCATTAATAACCTAGAAAACTAAATACAACCAGCTTCTATCTTTATCAATACCGTTGTCCAAAGACATAATCAGGAACAGCAAGGTGCGAATTATACAGGCTTACAGATACCCGTCAAGCGGCTTCAATGATTACCTTAACAAAATGTCTTTTACCAAGCTGTAGAACCACAGACTCACCTTGAAGAAGCATATGATGACGATCACGAATAGATTGCTGATCAATACGTACCGCGCCTTCATCAATTTTCCTTAGCGCCACGGATGTGCTTGGGACAAGGCCTGTCAGTTTAAGTGCCTGGCTCAAAGCTAGCCCGCCAACTTCAGCGGCAAGTTTTATCTCAGGCATTTCCTGTGGCAACCCACGGTGTGAAACCTCTTCAAATCCATCTCTAGCGCGATTAGCGGCAATTATTCCATGAAACCTTTGAGTCAATTCCAGTGCAAGCATTACTTTAATATCGCGTGGGTTACGCCCTGCATTCACTTCAGATTTCAGTTTTTCAAGCTCAACATCATTTTTTTGAGACAAAAGAAGAAAATACCTCCACATTAAAATATCGCTGATACGCATAAGCTTACCAAACATGCTTTCTGGCGATTCTGTTATACCAATTGTATTCCCTAATGATTTAGACATTTTATTAACTCCGTCTATTCCTTCAAGCAAAGGCATCATAAGGATACATTGTGGATTTTGACCATAATGCTTCTGTAGTTCACGCCCCATAAGCAGATTAAACTTCTGATCGGTTCCCCCTAGCTCCAGATCCGAATGAAGTGCTACCGAATCATATCCTTGCACCAATGGATATAAAAATTCATGCAAAGCAATGGGTTGATTGGCCTTATAACGTTTATCAAAATCATCACGTTCAAGCATGCGTGCAACTGTGTGTGTGGCTGCAAGACGAATTAATCCATCAGCACCTAATGTATTCATCCATTCGGAATTAAACCTAACATGTGTTGATTCAGGGCGTAAAATTTTAAACACCTGCTCGGTATAAGTCTGGGCATTGGCCAGTATAACTTCTGGGGAGAGAGGTGGGCGGGTCGTGTTTTTTCCAGTTGGGTCACCAATTAATGCCGTAAAATCGCCAACAAGAAACACAACCTCGTGCCCCAAATCCTGTAACTGACGCAATTTGGTCAATAAAACGGTGTGCCCCAAGTGTAAATCTGGCGCAGTCGGATCAAATCCTGCCTTTACACGTAAAGGACGGTCTAGTTCAAGCTTCTTAAGAAATTCGTCTTTGGGTAGAATTTCATCGCACCCTCGAGCAATAACCGAAAAAACTTCCTGAAAATCACTCATAAATATCCTCGTCTTACGGACAAATTCTTCTCATTCTACCCTGAAATGTTTTTTGTCGAAATCTTACCCTAACAATCTTGACTCATAGACAGGCTTGCTTCATCCTCATTTTTCTCGAGAATGGAAAATGAAATGTCTCTACCTCCCTATGCAATTGGTCTTATGTCAGGAACGAGCCTTGATGGCGTTGATGCATCCCTCGTAAGATTTCAGCCAGAACTCTGCCTTTTAAACACAATACACCTTCCCTTTCCGACTGAAATTAGACAAGAACTCCTATTACTCAATTCACCAACACAAGAAGAGCTAAAACGTTCGAAACTGGCTGGAATCAAGTTGAGCCAATTATATGCCGCAGCTGTAGAAAACCTAATTACCAAAAGTCAAACTCCTCGCGCTTCCATTTGTGCTATTGGATGCCATGGGCAAACCATACGTCATTGCCCTGATTTAGGATATACAATTCAACTCGGCGACCCCGCTCTCCTTGCCGAGCTAACCGGATTAAGAGTTATAGCTGATTTCAGGTCAAGAGATATTGCTGCAGGAGGTCAAGGTGCACCTCTAGTACCAGCATTTCATTCGTTCATTTTTAAACATCCCACTAAAGCCAGGGCTATTGTTAATATTGGGGGCATCAGCAACCTAACCTTTTTATCTCCCAAAAGGCCTGTATCAGGTTTTGATTGTGGGCCTGGAAACCTGTTGATGGATGCATGGATTAACACCATAACTGGTCAACCATTTGACAAAGATGGTGACTTTGCGTCTAAAGGGCACATTCTGCCAAGCCTTCTTGACAAATTACTTTCCCATCCGTTCCTCTCGATACGTCCACCTAAAAGCAGTGGGCGGGAAGCATTCAAGTTAGAATGGCTTAAAAGCCAACTCTCAGGAAAAGAAAAACCGGAAGATGTACAAGCAACCCTACTCGAATTTACTGTTGCCAGCACTATCCAGGCTTTAAATATGTATTATCCTGAGTGTGAAGAACTTTATGCATGTGGGGGAGGAGCTAGAAATAAAATGCTTATGAAACGTTTTTCAGCGAATTTTATTTATGTTGATACAACTGAATCGCTAGGTGTTGACGTACAAGCAGTAGAATCCTATGCCTTTGCATGGCTTGCGAGACAGACACTCGAAAATCAACCAGGAAACCTTCCAGAAGTAACAGGCGCTCGCCATAGTTGTGTTCTTGGTGCCATCTATCCCCCCTGACGACGGCGGAAAACATATGTAGCCAAAGCCAATGAAAGCGCGAACAGTCCGCGTCGTCTGCGACCAGGCCAGAATAGCCATAACACACCTCCACTCGCAGCCAAGTTTCGTATCAATGAAATCCCATAGCCAGTACAGGCGCCGGGATGGAAAACATTTTGAATATATGTTGCTATATCCTTACGCTGCTCATCCGCATCTGCCAGAAGTTCTGCTCTTCGAGCATATATTGCTTCAAGTCTTCCCACTTGGTACTCCCATGGCCTCGCTATCCTTTTTGAGCTCTTCAAATGAGGCACTAAAAAGAGAAGGTTTTTCCCGGAGTTGCTTTCTTATCTGCAAAGCAGCGATAACTGCGATTCCAGCATAACACAAGGCAAAACACAAAATCCCATAAGCTCCAATAATAGGCCAGAATAAAAAAATGAAAAAAGCCGCCAAAAATACAAGTCCTAACCCACTAAAAAGCATTAGCGTAAACATCAGCAACATACGCCGCTCAAATCTTAGCCATTCTTCTTCCACTTCATTTGCAATCAAACGACCCCGAGTGTGTACCAATTCTATAAAAGTGCCAATCAGCGCTTTAATGGACATAACTATTCCCGGTCGATCAGGCGGTTCACGCCACATTCTAGCGTCTACCAATTATGAGGCCAAGAAGTATGCCTATACCTAACCCCAAACCAGCAGCGCCCCATGGATTCTCTCTTACCAATGCATCAGTTTTTTGTGCAGCCACACGTGTCCTCTCAATTATATTTTCATCAATATCACCCAGCCTTTCACGAAGATCACTTAATCGTGATTCGGCCTTTTTACGGAATTCCATCACTTGCTCTCCAGTTTGTCCAGCAGTTGCCTTGAGAAGATCCTCGGCATCACGAATAACAGCCTTGACATCAGACAATAACTTTTCTCGACTGGCTCCGGTCGCAGATTGTGTCATATTATTCTCCTTAAGGTATTGATTATCCATTAGGGTCTTCCCGCAGTTTCTTGCTAGTAGGTCCACACTTCATTAGATATCATAGGCTTTTTAAACCATTCAAAAAAGATCAAATGTCATGGTAATGTTATTCTTTCAAACAAGGTATAGCCCATTACGTAGAAAAATGAGGCTTAATCTTGCCTATCAACGTACAACTTACTGGGTACACTTGTCTCGGCAACATATCCCCGTACGCATAGGCCGATGCAATCATCGACTTGACAGATTCATGAATTCATCCGGCTATAAAAAGTTCGCTATTATCAGCGCCACAAATCCTGCTTCAGAACCGATAAAAAAATCAAAAAACATTTTTCTTAATCAATTACTTAAATATAAAATCATAAGAAAAGGACTACGCTTCCACCCAACCCTGGCCTGTGCTGATGCCCGGAACTGGCCGAATGAAGCAGGGTGGATTATTTTCGACAATGAATTATCGGAAATCATGGCTCTGGGAGACCAATTCGGTCAATTGGCAATTGTTACAGGAGAAACAGGCAAAATCACCACACTTGTCTGGCTTCAAAGCAAATCCAACCTACGTGTAAAGCCGGATACCGTCATGCAGAAAAGGAAGATCCGCATCCGCAAGTCGTTGAAGCATTAGGATTTTTTATTACAAACTGGGCACCTTCAAGACCCTCTGAATAATCAATTTCCGCACCCATCAAATAGGTCAGGCTCATCGGATCTATAAGGAGTGTCACCCCATTCTTAACAACTACGGTATCATCTTCATTTGAGGTTTCATCAAATGTAAAGCCATACTGGAAACCTGAACACCCCCCACCACTAACAAAAACCCGCAACTTAAGATCGTCACTACCCTCTTCCTCAATTAATTCCTTAACCTTGAGTGCAGCACTTTCAGTAAAAATCAGCGGATCAGGTATTTCTGTCACTGCATTCATAACATTCTCCTTAATACTTGATTACTTATTATCCACCCTGAAAAAAAGTAGGTCAATGCCAGGATAGGGTTATGGCAAAAGCGGAACTTGATCCAGCCCTGTTTTTTCTGGTAGCCCAAACATTAGATTCATATTCTGCACAGCTTGACCGGCTGCCCCCTTGACTAGGTTATCAATAACCGAAAGCACAACCACAACATCTCCACCCAGTGGCCTATGAACAGCTATTCTGCAGGTGTTCCCTCCACGAACTGAACGTGTTTCTGGGTGGCTTCCAGAAGGCATTACATCAATAAAAGGCTCATTCTGATAACGTTTCTCAAAAATCATCTGTACATCAACTTCTTTTGAAAGCTTCCCGTAGAGTGTGGCGTGAATCCCTCGAACAAGAGGGATCAAATGGGGCACAAAAACAAGTCCTACAGACCCATCTGCTACTAACTCGAGTTGCTTTTGGATTTCAGGCAAATGACGATGTCCCTGAACTCCGTAGGCTTTAAAATTATCTGAAGATTCAGCAAATAAGGTATGCACTTCTGCCTTGCGCCCAGCCCCTGAAACTCCTGATTTAACATCAGCAATCAAGCTTCTCGAATCCACCACGCGTAATTCAATCAACGGAAGAAATCCAAGTTGGACTGCAGTTGGATAGCAGCCGGGATTTGCAACCAACCTGGCCGTACGAATTTCTACACGGTTAACTTCAGGAAGGCCGTAGACAGCTTGTGCAATAAGATCGGGGCATGCATGTTTCATTCCGTACCATTTTTCCCAAACCTCGACGTCTGAGATTCTGAAATCTGCAGCTAGATCAATAATACGCACACCAGCATTTAACAGGTCAGGTGCCTGTTTCATAGCAATCCCGTTAGGCGTGGCAAAAAACACTACGTCACATTTCTCCAACCCCGCCTTATCAGGCTCGGAAAAAACAAGATCAACACGGCCCCGAAGATTTGAAAATAAGGACGCCACAGGTAAACCTGCTTCATTACGTGAAGTAATCGTTACAAGTTCAACCTTTTCATGCTGAACCAAAATACGTAATAACTCCACACCTGTATAACCGGTTCCACCTACGATACCAACCTTAATCATCTTGACCTCACTGCTTAATATCAAATATGAATTTGATCCTGGGATTCAAACAAAGTAACAAATTGCTTCTCAATTAACTCATGCGTAGCATAGAAATTTTTGACTTCTAATTATTGTCATCAAATTTCTAGTTTCCAATTACCCAGCCTTATTCCTTAATACGGTTTCTAGAATGGAATCCGGCGTGGTTAGCTTGCCCCAGTGTCGAAACATCCGCCTGGAATCCTGTAACCAGATTCAGTCTATAACAATTTGTCCAGACTCCTATCCATTAACCGGGATAAAGGAAGCAACTCAAGGCACGCCAGAAACAAAAAAAGCCGCTCAAAGGCGGCTTTTTTTGTTTGCGCCTTAGCGCTTCGAGAACTGTTTACGTCGCCGAGCTTTCCGTAAACCAACTTTTTTCCGTTCAACTTCCCGGGCATCTCTTGTAACAAGTCCAGCTTTACTAAGTGTACCTTTAAGAGCAACATCAAAATCAATAAGGGCACGTGTAATACCATGACGAACGGCTCCGGCTTGACCAGATTCGCCCCCGCCGGAAACATTAACCATAACATCGAAAGTTGTAAGATGGCTCGTTAAATCCAAAGGCTGACGAACAATCATCCGACCCGTTTCGCGAGAAAAATATACATCAACGGGTTTACCATTAACAATTATATCGCCCTTACCCGTTTTCATAAACACACGGGCAACTGAATTCTTGCGTCGCCCGGTTCCGTAATGATATTGACCTATCATCCTGATTCCTTATATATCCAACACCTTGGGTTGCTGAGCCGCATGCTCATGGGACGGGCCAGCAAATACTTTAAGCTTCTTGATCATCGCATAGCCAAGGGGTCCTTTAGGTAACATGCCTTTGACTGCCTTTTCAAGAACACGTCCTGGGAATCGTTCCTGCATCTTGGCAAAGGTTGTCTCATAAATACCACCTGGATATCCGCTATGTCGATAATATTTCTTTCCCTCAGCTTTATTCCCAGTCACCCGAAGCTTGCTGGCATTAACAACAACGATATAATCCCCTGTATCAACGTGAGGAGTATATTCAGGCTTATGTTTCCCACGTAGTCTCGAAGCAATGTCAGAGGCTAGCCGACCCAGGACTTTGTCCGAAGCATCCACAACAAACCATTCACGTTTAACTTCATGCAATTTCGCTGAAAACGTTTTCATTTTACTCGCGCATCAGCACATTAGCCTGACACGTCTCCTTGAATTTAAATTATTTATTGCCGCGGCCACTATACACTTGTCAGATTACCTGACGCATAAACCTGTCTGACACACCGCATAAAGTCCGGAAAAGGAGCAATTTTATGAGGATTTACCTGTCCATGTCAATCAAAAGACAGAATCAAAATTTAGCGCAGCAGTCTTCGGGGCTATGTTTTAGTTTTAATTAGCGTAAAATAACCAACTTTTCACATTGATAAGGATTAGACGTGCATACTAAAGTAACTTGGCTTAAGGAGGGGGTAAGCTTTGTAGGTGAGGATGATCGTAGTCATCTAGTAGTTATGGATGGTCCGGAAGATGCTGGAGGGCAAAACCTGGGATTCCGGCCTATGGAACTCCTGCTCATCAGTACCGGGGGATGCGCATCCTTCGATGTGGTTCATATTTTACGCAACAGCAATCAGAATATCACAGGCTGTAGCTGCGACATCAATGCGGAAAGGGCAATCTCTGACCCCAAAATTTTTACAAAAATTCATTTCCATTTCATAATTAGCGGTCATAACCTTCGACCACAGTATGTTGAAAGAGCCATCCTTTCATCTGCAACTAAATACTGTTCAGCCTCCATCATGCTAGGTAAAACTGCGGAAATAACCCATGATTTTGAAATAATTGAAGGAAATTAATCGGAAAAAATACGGATCAAAAAAACTTGATTATTACGCTCAATTTCAAACAGCCTATCAATGTTTGGGTGTTTTCTTGGGTGATTGCGGGCATCATCAGCATACTCTGCAAACAGTTCAATGTCATAAGCTGCTGCGGTCCGGTCAAGGACAGGAAAATTTTTCATCAGGTGATAATAAATCTTTAGGGAGTCGCGACTACCTTCCTTATTATGGATTTCTGCAACTTTTCGACCTAGACAATCAAACAATTCAATACCCTGAATGCCAGAAATGTCTTCGAGTGATTGCAAAACCATATTGAAGGTTCTCATCAAATCCTGTAAGTAGTTCTTGTCATAACTGAAGAGCAAAGCCGCATTAAAATCCTGACCGGGGCTGGAAGCGCTATTCCCCCCGCTTCTCTCGCGCTTTGTTCGTGCTTGGCCTCATCAGCTTGCATCATCAAAACGATTGATCTTGTACGGCTATCTTCAACAGCCAACTTTTCAAGATGCCCAGCCAAATGTTCGCCTACCTGTCTCTCGGTCTCAGCAAGAAACCCGAGGCTGACACCATCACCAAAAAACCCAGCACAAGCCCCAATGGCAAACGAACCAGCAAACCAGACTGGATTAAGGCGGCTGGTCTTGCCTCCAAGCTCTCTAATTCTTGTTTCACACCACCCCAGATGATCAACTTCTTCAGATGCGGCCTGCCGAAACATGGTTTTGAGATCTTCTCGACGGACCGTCAAGCTTTGACCGAGATACAAAGCCTGTGCGCTAACTTCACCACTGTGGTTAACCCGCATTAAAGCTGCAGAGTGTTTTTTATTAAACTCACTAAGTGATCCGGCATTATCTTCATCAAGTGGGCGTGTTGTTTCCACAGGCCCAACCAGGGTCTTAAGCATCCTGTCAAAACCTACTATCCACTTATCCATATCCATCCCTAGATCTGACATAAATCCGTGACATCTGAAAAATCTGGATAAAATAAGGCCGAAAGTGCTGCACCCGGGTCAGGGGCCCGCATAAATGCCTCACCAACCAAAAATGCACGAACCTTATTTACCCGCATAAGATTAACATCCTCCCGATTCAAGATACCACTTTCAGTAACTACCAGATGGTCTAAAGGAATATCGGGTAATAAATCAAGAGTTGTTTCAAGTTTAGTTTCAAAAGTTTGCAAATTTCGATTATTTATTCCCAATAATGGGGTACGAAGCATAAGAGCAGCATCCAGTTCGTGATGCCCATGAATTTCAACTAGAACATCAAGACCCAAAGCCATGGCTTCTGCTTCCAGATCCTGCATATGAATCGGATCTAGTGCGGCTGCAATCAACAGAATACTGTCAGCGCCCATTGCTCGTGTTTCATTTACCTGGTACGAGTCAATAATAAAATCCTTACGTAATACCGGCAACATACAGGCTGATCTTGCCAAATCCAAATATTCCGGACTTCCCTGAAAATATTGTTTATCTGTCAAAACAGACAAACAGGTGGCTCCCGCTTTGGCATAACTTTTAGCAATCTCAGCCGGATCGAACTTCTCACGCAAAATGCCACGACTGGGAGAAGCTTTTTTTATTTCAGCAATAACTCCTGTCAGTCCATTATTGCAGCGTTCTAACAATGCCTTGGAAAACCCGCGTGGCGAAGATATTTGTGCAATCTTATCTTCAAGGGCACCAACAGGATACTTCCGACGTGCAATGGCAACCTCATCTTTCTTGGTTGACAAAATCTTTTCAAGAATATCATTCATGAAATTTCAGCCAAAGGGTCATTGTCTATAGACTGGAGTTCCTGTGAATAATTTACCAAACGTTCAAGTTTTATTTGTGCCGCACCTGAACGAATTACTTCATCTGCCATTATTACTCCTTCGCCAAGTGTAGAAGCAACACCTGATACATAAATGGCTGCACCTGCATTTAAGCGGACAATATCCCCGGCAGCTCCTGCACCCCCTCTAAGAACATCAACCAGCATTTGACGAGCATCATTAATTGAATTTACCTGAATTGTTGTTAAAGACTGTCTGGACATTCCAAATTCTTCAGGAGATATCCGGTATTCAGTAACCCTGCCGCCCCGTAATTCTGCAATGCAGGTTTCATTGCTAATTGAAATTTCATCCATTCCATCCACACCATGCACCACCAACACATGCTCACTTCCAAGTTCTGCAAGAACATGAGCGAGTAATGGGACAAGATCGACATGAAATACGCCCATAACCTGGCGCTTCGCCCCGGCAGGATTGGTGAGGGGGCCTAGCAAATTAAATAGCGTTCTTACTCCCAGTTCCCGCCTAACTGTAACTGCATGCTTCATGGCGCTGTGATAGTTAGGGGCAAACATGAAACCTATACCTAGCACATCAATCGATCGAGACACCGCTTCAGGTGAAAGGTTGACGGCGACACCAAGTGCTTCTAAAACATCTGCACTACCACAGGTAGACGAAACAGAACGTCCGCCATGCTTCGCAACCCTTGCACCGGCGGCAGCCGCAACAATTGCACTTGCAGTAGACACATTGAAGGTATGAGCCCCATCGCCACCGGTACCACAAGTATCTACAAGGTGATCCGGGTCTTTTATATTAATCCTGGTAGCCATTTCACGCATAAGCTCTGCAGCAGCGGCGATTTCTACAGGTTTTTCTCCTTTAACCCGCATAGCCATGAGAAATCCTGCGATCTGAACTGGCGTATAGGCTCCTGTCATTATCTGACGCATAATTTCCAGCATTTCTTCTCGCGAGAAATCGCCATGTTGAATTAGACGTGTTAAAACAGCTTGGTGACTCACAATTTACCTTTAAGAAAATTATCAAGCAATTCGTGACCCTGTTCAGTCAGTATGGATTCAGGATGAAACTGCACACCTACAACTGGAAGCTGACGATGCCGCACTCCCATAATCTCCCCATCTGCTGTCCACGCAGTAATTTCCAGACAATCCGGTAATGTCTCCCGCTCAATTACCAGAGAATGATATCGCGTGGCAACAAGGGGATTGGACAGTCCGGTAAACACACTCTGATTGCCATGATATACATCCGAAGTTTTACCATGCATCAGTACTTTGGCATGAATGATACGCCCTCCGAAAGCCTGGCCTATGCTCTGATGGCCAAGACAAACCCCAAGGATAGGAATCTCCCCTGCAAACCGATGTATGAGTGGAACGGATATCCCGGCTTCATTAGGTGTGCAGGGGCCTGGCGAAATGACGATATATTCAGGTTTTAATTTCTCTATACCGGAAACTGAAATATGATCGTTGCGATGCACTTGAACATCCTCACCCAATTCACCCAAGTACTGTACAAGATTCCAGGTAAAGGAGTCATAATTATCTATCATCAACAACATCTGTTTTCGATCCTAAAATTGTCTTTCAACACAATCCGATTATTATAAAGCCATATCTAAACCTGACTCGGCCATATCAGCAGCACGCAGGATGGCATATGCCTTATTTTGCGTTTCCTGCCATTCATTGGCAGGAATCGAATCTGCAACAATTCCCGCTCCAGCCTGAACATATAACGTACCATCCTGAATCAGTGCAGTCCGGATGGCAATAGCCAGATCCATATCACCATTAAATCCAAGATAGCCTACTGCACCGGCATAAACACCCCGGCGACTTGTTTCAAGCTCGTCTATTATTTCCATAGCCCGGACTTTGGGTGCACCAGAAACCGTGCCTGCTGGAAATGTTGCCTTAAGTACATCCATAGCATTTAAACCTGGTTTTAGATCGCCCTCTACATTAGAAACGATATGCATGACATGAGAGTAATTTTCTATGCTCATACGATCTGTAACCTCTACGCTACCAGTATTTGCGACCCGTCCAACGTCATTCCGGCCCAGATCGACAAGCATAAGGTGTTCTGCCCTTTCCTTAGGATCAGACAGGAGTTCCTCGGCAAGCGACACATCCTGCTGCTTTGTTGCTCCACGAGGGCGCGTTCCAGCTATTGGGCGGACTGTTACACGTTTATCTTCCAATCGAACCAGAATTTCAGGTGATGCACCAACTACTTGACTATTCCCAAAATCATAATAGAACATGTACGGAGATGGGTTAAGTGCACGCAAGGCGCGATACAGCGCCATGGGTGTTGCAGAATAGGGGCGTCTGATACGATGCGAGAGGACGACTTGCATAATATCACCTTCATATATATATTTTCTGGCCCTTTCCACCGCATCCTCATATGCAATACGACCCTGCTCGGATACTGGGTTTCCCTTCATTTCTGTCGCACCGGGAAACCTTGAAGCTATCGGCATTTCAAGCTGCGCCTGCAACTTCAATAAACGTTGATATGCGCGTGAATATGCTCCAGCTTCACGTGGATTTGCATAGACAATAAGAAAAATTCGACCCAGTACATTATCTACAACTGCAAGTTCTTCAGTTAACAAAAGATGAATATCAGGCAAACCCAGTTTATCCTGAGGTGCAGAACTCGCCAGTTTCGGTTCAATATAGCGAATAGTGTCATAACTGAAATATCCTGCATACCCACCACAAAACCGTGGAAGTCCATTTATGACTGGCACATTGAATCTGGAGACCCGCTCAGCAATTTCCCCCAGTGGATTAATCTTTTCCTTCAGTACTACAAGCTCATCCCCACTATATTCAGAAAAGCTATCGCCATACGCGACTAGCCTGTTATGTGCTGGTAAACCAATAAAGGAATATCGACCAAAACGCTCCCCACCTACTACAGACTCAAGGAGATAAGAATAAGGCGCATTTGCAAGCTTAAGATAAACAGACAGAGGAGTATTGAGATCTGCAAGACTTGTCAGAACAAGCGGTATTCGATCGTACCCCTCCATTGCCAACCGGTCAAATTCCTCTTCTGACAACACTCCCATATGGTTTACACCTATTAAAATTGTTCGAAAATATCATATTTCCAGGTTTTTTCCAACGCTGGCTGGAACAATCAATTCATTTATTTTAAGGATGCTTTGAATCACACTATCGGCACCCATGTCATCTGCGTTCAAACCACCCCTATATCCATAGGAGACACAAAATATGGGACAGCCAGCAGAACGAGCGGCATGAATATCATTGATTGAATCGCCTATCATAAGGGTTTCTTCTGGTCTTGACTCAAGTAAAGAGGCCGCATACCACAATGGTTCTGGTGCTGGTTTTTTTAAATCTAGCGTATCGCCACTTACAACCGCGGAAAAATAAGCACTAATCCCCAAACCCTCAAGTAAAGGGTGCGTAAATTGATTAGATTTATTCGTAACAACTCCCAGTCTGAAGCCACGATCATGCAAGAGAGCCAAACCCTCCATCACCTCAGGATAAAGCATGGTGGATTCACAAATGTGTTGATAATAATACGATTCGAATAAATTAAGCGCATCATCGCATAAAAGCTCAGGAGGGTCACCATCCATGCTGCCAGTCAACAGGCGTTTAACCATGCGCACCACACCATTACCAATATATGCTTCTAATACAGAGCGCTGCACCTTGGGTCTGGATAAAGCTGCAAGCATATAATTCGCTGCATTTAGCAAATCTGGCAAAGAATCAACCAGAGTTCCATCAAGATCAAATAGTACAGACCGTATAAAAATTGGTTTACCCACGATCACTTTCCCACTAGTGCTGCTCGCATGGATGTAATCGCAGTTAAGTAATTCCCAGAATCAAAAATAGCCGATCCAGCAACAAAGGTATCCGCTCCAGCCAAAGAAACAGCTGAAATATTCTCAGGTTTTATCCCCCCATCAACTTCAAGCCAAATCGGTCGGCCAGTTAAAGCAATCTTCGCACGCGCCTCCCTGATTTTGACAAGCGACTGAGGGATAAAAGATTGGCCACCAAATCCCGGATTCACTGACATGATAAGAACTAGATCAACCTTGTCCATCACATGGTCCAGCCAATTAAGTGGAGTTGCTGGATTAAACACCAATCCAGCCATGCAGCCATTTTCGCGAATAAGGCTCAAAGTTCTGTCCACATGTTCTGATGCCTCAGGATGAAAGCTGATAATATTTGCGCCTGCACGTGCAAAATCAGGAATAATCCGATCAACTGGTTTTACCATAAGATGAACATCAAGCGGTACATCGGTGAGGGGACGGATCGATTCAAGCACCATTGGACCAAAAGTCAAATTGGGGACATAGTGATTATCCATTACATCAAAATGAATAAGATCGGCGCCAGCCGAAACGACAGCATGGACTTCCTCTCCGAGCCGCGAAAAATTAGCCGAGAGAAGGCTTGGTGCGATACGATGTGTGGGCATGAGAATACTTTCCGATCTAAAACCCTATATTAGCAAAAATCAATAAACACTAGCGACTGCTCTTAACAACAATTCATGCTAAGCTTTTTACGATAAACTGGACAGGAAAAGCCATGGCAGAAATCAAATACAATATTAATATAAACATCGCAACCCGCTATCTAGCGGATCAATCTGATGCTGATGAAGGTAGATTCATGTTTGCCTATACCGTAACTATAACCAATACTGGCAATATAGGTGTACAACTCATCAGCAGGCACTGGATTATCACCGATGCAAACAACTCCATTCAGGAAGTTCGAGGAATTGGAGTCGTCGGTGAACAACCCCATCTCGCACCCGGGGAAGGATATCAATATACAAGTGGCACCCCTTTGGCAACAACAATTGGCACCATGCGGGGTAGTTATCAGATGCTAGCAGATGATGGGACCCGTTTCGAGACACCCATCGAAGAATTTTTACTAAGCGTGCCTGGAGTCCTGCATTGAAACCAGCAAATCTTTTATATAAAAAGGTAATGGATCTTCAGTCATTACTCATCACCCTCCCGCTTTCCCGGTCTGGCCCACCAGACAATAATAACAAGGAGCACCAGGACTATTATGGATTCTACAGCAAACCATATCATGTTCTTAGCTCCAGGATAACAAGCCACATATTCAGGTTACCCAATTATAAGGTTTTCTAAAATGCACGGGGAAACATCCAAATTTAAATATATAAGTACTGTTATTCCATTCATCATTTCCATGTTTCTCTCATCCTGTACTACATCACCGCCCCCCCCATTGCAAGCTTCAATTTTGCCAGCGGCAGTAAAATCCGCTGCGGTTCCCAAATATGCAAAAATGATTCCTGCATCCTACAATGATCTGCCCGAGTGGCAAAATGACAACCTTAATGGCGCATATGGAGCATTTTCAAGAAGCTGTTCAGCACTTGCTAGCCGGCCAGAATGGCAAGCGATCTGTAAAGCGCTCAAAACCGTGCCCAGACATCATCCGGATAGGTTTCGTCAATACCTCAAAAAATGGTTTAGACCCTATAAAATTGAAAATGCAAGCAATCAAGATACAGGACTTATAACCGGTTACTATGAACCCAGTCTTAAGGGTAGCCTAACCCCTGGCAACAAGTACCGCTTTCCTGTTTATGGAGTACCTTTTAATTTGATTGACGTTGATTTAGCAGACCGTTACCCGAAGCTGGCTGGCCTAAGAATCCGTGGCAGACTCAAAGGGAGAACACTGGTTCCATACTATACCCGAGCTCAAATCGAGACCGAACCCTTTCTGACCAACGCACCCATACTATGCTATGTTGACAATGAACTCGATTTATTTTTTTTACAAATACAGGGATCTGGAAAAATCCAACTGGATAATGGAAAAACCATTGCTATCGCATATGGTGATGAAAATGGGCAGCCTTATAAGGTCCTTGGCCAGATTCTTGCAAACGCAGGGAAAATATCCAAAACCAACATTAATATGCAATCTATCCTGAACTGGGGCAAGCTTCATCCAAATGAAATTACATACTACCTAGACATGAACCCCAGCTATGTCTTTTTTCGCCTGCTAGAAAATCCATCCCGTTCACCTGAAGGTTCCCTTGGAGAAACATTGACAGCAGGGCGTTCCATTGCTGTAGATAACCGCTACATCCCTTTGGGTCTACCCGTTTTTATTTCTTCCACATATCCGTATTCCAATGCTCCCATGAATCGACTGGTTTTTGCTCAGGATACGGGGGGAGCCATAAAAGGGCCAGTTAGGGCTGATTTCTATTTTGGAGAAGGTCAAGCTGCCGAACATAACGCAGGTCAAATGCAACAACCTGGGAGATTGTGGCTACTTTTACCTAAAACAGCAACTATCTACAATTTTTGTCATGCCCCTACCTGTTACCTGGAAAAACCCAGTACATAATGTATTGTTTGCACAAGTTTGCATTTCTCAGGTTTCCCGTTCACCAATGCCGGTGAAAAATGAGCCGAAGAAAAAGCTTCGCGTGCTGATTGTTCAAAATATCCTTCAGGCTTCGCTGAAAGAATCCTGATGGCTACAACATTCCCATGAGTATCAATCGTCAGCTCTAATTTGAGCGTACCCTCGACACCCGCTTCTCTTGCTCGAGATGGATAACGAAGAGTCACAGGTTTAAGTAATCTTGGTGGAGACTGATTCGATGCACCACTTAAAGAAGAAACCGGTGACATGGATTCTGGAGCTATATGATTACCCTTGTCCCCCGAGGGGTTAACCCTTCTTATAGAAACAGTAGCAGAATTAAATTTTTTAATACCCTGGATTTCAGAATTCTTCACACTTGGAACCACAGAAGATGAAATTGTCCGAGCCTCATCAGAATGAACAGCTTTTAAAGAAGCCGCTTTCGTGCTTAATATTTTATGAGCCCCAGCCTTTTTAAGTTTCATTTTAGCCGGCTGAACTCTTGTGTGTTCAGGTTTCACTGCCCTTATATGTCCATCAGCCCGTTTAGGAACCAAAACACTCCTGGTAGAAGCCCGGACATGCCTGGACAGGATTTTTGATGATGAAGGCAAAAAAACCTTAAGCTCTTGCTGAACTGGTAAGGTACGGTGGTGAACTGAAACCATCAAAACGAACGAATGCAGTGAAATGGATAACAGCAAGGCAACAATAAGGCGCCGATTGTTATAAATAGCCGGGTATCTCCACGATAACCCTTTTCTTGTACCTTGCACCTCTAACTATCCAAAAAAGTTACAGATATTCCAGAGCTTTCCAGACGTTGCAACACAAGCAAGGAAGCGTTGCTATCCGCCCGGAACTCCCTGATTTGCCTATACCAAAATTTCAATATAACAACTTGTTTGAAATATTCCATACCTGCATCAGACCCCCCGCTCCCAGTCTGCCATTTTTCAGGTATGGCAAACATCCTTGCCATAAATCTTATTACGCAAGACAAGGTAATTCCTTAGCTATCAAATCCATAAAGAGATCAGGCTTTCCGATTTAAGATGTCCGCGCATGACGGTTGACTGGGGGGAAAGTAAAAGCATGTCCATAACTTTCCAGCCTCTTGGCATGACCTGTCGTATGGGGTTTTCCCAGCACTAAAACAGATTAACTATAAATCCTTTTGCTTTTTACATAAGTTTATGCCGGACATATTGTTAAAACCGAGTTCCTGATGATAAGCGAACCAAACTTTCATAATACCTGCTATATGACTTTCCCTTATTCTGTTAACAACATATACAGCATGAAACAAGAGCCCCCAACTGCCAAAATACATTAATCAAAGTAATTCTGCTTTAAACTTGATCCCGCGCTTCACACATCGATGAAACAGGGGCGGTAACCAAACTTTTCAGTTATATATCAATTTAAATACCTTTCCTTATTCCCCCTGCATGGCTAGCTGCATGATCCGTTTTTTAATCCAAAGCACATGATCAACCCGCTTCAGGCCATAATTTCTTATCCAACGTGAAAATGGATCCCGCCTTGAAAATAAAAGCTGCAAACCATCCGTTACTTTTTGCATATGCCTGACTACTCGGGCCCGCCGACGAAAATATTGATTAAGTAAAAAACGTTCGCCAGGATCATGTCTGCCACGGCAGATAATTACATCAGCCAGAACCTCAGCATCCTGCAATCCCAGATTCGCTCCCTGTCCTGCAAGCGGATGCACAACATGGGCCGCATCGCCTATAAGTGCAACACGCTCCATGGCTGGACTGGGTACACTCAAAAGGTTAAGAGGAAATGCACATGCAACTGTAACGGCCTCCAGACTACCTGCCACCCCAAAACTGGCTTTTTCAATCATATCCACCTGATTATTTTGGGAGAGAGCCAAAAAAGAATCCGCCTCACACTTTGGCATCGACCACACAGCAGAAAGATGATTATCAGGCAGCGGCAACAGAGCCAGCACACGCCCACCTTCAAACCACTGACGTGCCAACCCCGAATGAGGAATTGATGCCTTTAGATTAAAAGTAACAGCCATATGGCCATAGGTTTTAAACTGACTTTCAAATCCTGCATAATTTCTAACAAAGGAGCGTCCTCCGTCCGCGCCTACAAGCAACCTTGTTTCAAACGAAGATTCATCTTCAAAATGTGCCCGCACTGAACGTTTCATTAAGTTCAGGCTACATACCCGTCCATGTACACGAAGAATGTGAGATCTATCCAATGCCATATCCAGGGCGCCCTGAATATCTTCTTCTGAAACAATCCAGCCCAACTCACCCACACCATATTCTTGTGCAAGGAAAGAAATCATGGACTGCTGTTCGTCACCAAACACATGCATGGCCCTAATAGGCTCGCAGCGTCCCTTCTCAAGTTGAGACCAAACTCCCAATCTGGCTAAAAAACGCTGGCTAGCAGGTGACAAGGCATATACACGGCCTGTAGAACTTCTCTTACCCGGAAGAATATCAGAAACCACAGACACCTGAAGACCGCATTCTGCCAAAGCTAGAGAAAAGGCTGCACCTGTAACTCCACCGCCACAAACAAGAATATCCATGTCACTCATATCCTATCCTTGCCAGCCAAATATCATCTTGCGTGAAATCCATTTACGCAATCCGGGTAAAATTTCAATTGCTGAAAGGCCCATTCCACGTCCCACACTGATCATGAAGTTCTGGCTACCAAACCATTCAACAAGATGATCGGTCCACCATAATCCAGCGCCACTGTCTGCACGCCGACGGGCCACATAAGCCTGCAGCAATGTTTCATCTCCCCAATCACCATGTGATTGCACCAAAACTCCAGCCAGATCCCGCGCATCCCTAATTCCAAGATTGAATCCTTGCCCTGCTACAGGATGCAATGTCTGGGCCGCATTTCCGATAAGCACAACCCGGTGAGCTACTGGAACTACTGCTTCACGCAACAAAAGTGGAAAAACGGCACGTTCATGGGCATTGATGGCAACTGGCAGCGCCTGATCAAGAGTCCGATTCAGTCGGATCAGAAATTCATTCAGATGCATCGTTCTATAAGCTTCAGCCTCATCAGGCTTAAGAACCCATACCAAGGAATATTCTGAACCAGATGGCAATAAGGCAAGAGGGCCGTTTGAAGTAAAACGCTCATAAGCCTCTCCTGTTGCAGGAACTTCAAGGGTAATCCGTGCGACAAGGGCAAGCTCGGCATAGCGTTTTTCATTCATCGTAACCAACCGCTGCTCTTCAGCCAGTTTCCCGCCATCTGCAAATACTGCCAGATGTGTATCAAACCGTTTCTGACCCGAATACAGACGGGTTCTTGAATACCCCGGATCCAGCCTATCAATCCGAGTGCCCTCAATAAATTCAACTCCACTTTTCCGTAATTCAGTTGAAACCATGCGTTCGATATCTACATAACGCACGACATAGCCCAATTCAGGCAATCCCATTTCATCTGAAGTAAAGTGAACCCGACCAAAACCATTTTGCTGGCTGACACAAATCCTCTTTATTGGCGTTACCGGCAAACCAGACCATAAATTCAACGATTCGAAGATTAATCGCGTTCCCCACGAAAGGGCAAGTATTCTTGAATCGTTACTCTGGCTTGATCTCGCTTCTATGACAGCCACAGATCGGCAAGGCGAGGCAAGCATCAATCCCAGCATAGCACCTACAGGTCCGCCTCCAATCACAATTGCATCAAATTCAGTCATGGCTGGCCATCAAGGCTTCTATTTCAGCAATCGACTTAGGTGCTTCTGCCGTTAAAACATCATAGCCACCGGGGGTAACCATGACGTCATCTTCTATCCTGACACCGATATTCCAGAACTCGGATGGACTATCTTCCGACTCACGTATATAAAGACCGGGTTCTATGGTCAGAACCATATTCGGGAGCAAGGTTCGCCACTCATCCCCTTTTTTGTATTCACCCACATCATGCACATCCAATCCAAGCCAATGGCTAGTACGATGCATATAAAACTTGCGATATTCACCTGCCTCAATAAGGGTGTCTACCTCCCCTTTAAGCAACCCGAGATCAACAAGCCCGCGAGTCAGTATTTTCAAAGCTGCCTCGTGTGGGGCATTAAACGATGCCCCCGGTTTTACTGCTTCAATTGCTGCAATCTGGGCTTCCAGAACTACTTCATAGACAGCCCTACCCGCTCCCTCAAAACGCCCATTCACTGGAAAGCTGCGGGTAATATCAGCAGCATATCCCGCATATTCACAACCGGCATCAATCAGCAACAGGTCTCCCGCCCGAAGCCGGGCATCATTTTCAATATAATGCAATATACAGGCATTCTTACCACCAGCAACAATTGAAGTATAAGCAGGAGACTGGGCACCCTGCCTTGCAAACTCATAGATAATTTCAGCGCCAACCTCAAACTCCATGCGACCCGGCCATGTATTGGACATGGCCCTGCGGTGGGCACATGAAGAAATATCCGCAGCCTTGCGCATCAACATTATTTCGGATTCATCCTTGACGAGGCGCATTTCATCGGTAAGCTGACGCAAATCGCATAACATGGAAGGTGCCTGAAGACCTGATCGTGAGCGATTGCGCAGCGTATTAATCCAGCCCATCATGCGGGAATCCCACTCAGGTGATTCACCTAAGGGAGTGTAAATGCTATTGACCTGACATATGAGTTCAGCCATTTTCTGATCCAGAAGATCAATTGGCCAGGCTGCATCAAAACCAAACTCCATTTGCGCTGCATCAGGGCCGTAACGCAAACCATCCCAGGTCTCCCGATCCAAATCCTTTTCACGGCAAAACAGAATAGACTGAGGCTCGTTTCCTCCCACAATGACCAAAACAGCTTCAGGCTCTTCAAATCCTGTCAAATAATAAAAAGTACTATCAAACCGATAAGGAAAATAGCTATCTCGATTACGAGGGCGTTCCGGAGCCGTTGGCAAAACAGCTATCCCTTGCCCAAGATTACGAGCGAGCCACTCCCTACGTTTTAGATAAATTTGGGCAACCATAAACCTTATCCACAGTATGAAAACTTATTAAGGGTAGCGCTAGCCAATTCAAGCTTATGTCAGAATCTTATCAAGTATTGCCAACCTTTTTGTCGTTCCTATATCTGCCCATTTTCCTGCATAAAATTCGCCAGAAACAACACCATTAGCCATCATATTTCGTATGACTGAAACAAGGGGCGCTTTTTCTCCAGGGGTTAAAGTTGTAAATGCCTCTGGGTGCCAGACGCTAATACCACTAAACGTAAAATATGGTTGCCTATCAATAAGGCGACCATTCTGCAAGCCAAAATCCCCTTCCCAATGGTGCTCAGGATTTTTTACAAGAACAAGATGTGCACGATCCGGACCTGCTTTCAGCCGCATAATGGCCTGACCTAATTGATCATAAGAATAATCCGAATAAACGTCACCATTTACCACCAGAAATGGACTACCATCAAACAGGCTTAGCACTTTGCGAATACCTCCCGCAGTCTCCAGGGCCTGTTCTTCACGTGAGTAAACAAGACTGGCGCCCCATCGATTCCCATTTCCAAGCGCTGATTCAATCTCATCAGCCAGCCAAGAGACATTAATAACAATCTCCGGGAAACCTGAACTCACCAGACGTTCAATCTGCCAAACAATCAGTGGACGCCCACCCACATGAAGCAACGGTTTGGGAACATGGTCAGTCAAGGGTCGCATCCGCTCACCTCGTCCTGCTGCCAGGATCATCGCTTTCATTACGTCAAGGACTCGCTCAAAAGACGATAAAGGAATGAAAATTCACGATAACGACGGGCGACTTGTAAAACATAATCCAGAACCAACGGGATATCCTTTAAATAGAAATTTTTACCATCACGATAATTCAGTCTTGCAAATATACCAAGAATTTTGAGATGCCGTTGCATTCCCATCCACTCAAAATCCCGATAAAAAAGAGAAAAATCATCCGGAACAGGTATCCCGGCTTTTCTTGCTTTTTCCCAATAACGAATCAACCAGTCAAGAACATGCTCTTCATCCCAACTGATATATGCATCCCTGAACAAAGAGACTAAATCATAAGTTACTGGTCCATAAACCGCATCCTGAAAATCAAGAACCCCCGCCCTATCGGTCAGCACCATCAAATTGCGCGAGTGGAAATCTCGATGAACAAATACCTTGGTTTGGGAAATGGCTGCTTCAGCCAATTGAGAAAACATATTTTCAAGCCCAATATTTTGATACCGGTCTTCAGGCAAATTAAGATGCCTGTTCAAGTACCATTCTGGAAACAATTGCATTTCATTTATTAGTTTTACATTATCATATTCGGGTAAGACATGCTCACGACTTGCCATTTGGATCGTCAGGAGTGCGTCTGTAGCCAAATCATAGAGACGAGGTGCGGTTTCATTGTCGAGAACAGTCAGAAAGGTTGTGTCGCCAAGGTCCGATAACAACAAAAAACCTTCATCAAGATTGGATTCAATCACTTTTGGTACCGCCACACCTGCTTTTTCAAACAGCTTTGCAACCTGTAAAAAAGGGCCACAATCCTCCAGTTCAGGAGGAGCATCCATTACGATATAGGAATTTTTATCTAGAATGACACGAAAATAACGACGAAAACTTGCATCGCTTGATGCAGCAATCAGTGTATAAGAGTGTGTTTCAAGCACCTCGTCAAGCCAGCACTTTATTTTTAATTCACGACTAAATTGCATAATGATGGATTGCCTAAAGAAAAAAAGTATGACATTTTACCTGTTCTGCGAGCTTGGCCCAAAATGCATAATAAACGCTTAGCACCATTAACCCTAGCATTGCTCTACGCCTTTACTCCGATTGTTCAAGCGGATGAGCCTCAAACACCAGCCACTGCCAGCGCATCTGCAAATAGTGCGCTGCCTGTGAATATTGTGGCTGACAAGGTAAAAGGCAGCCAAAAAGACACCATCAGCGCTGAAGGCAACGTAATGCTCAAACAGGATGATAATATCCTGACTGCCCCGCGGATAGATTACACCCCTTCTTCAGGTCTTGTTAGCGCACCACAAGCTATCTGCCTGCAAAACAGCAATATTCTCGTTAACGGAAAAAAACTGTTGTTCAATATAACCTCGCAGACGGGAAGCTTATACGATGCGACTTATGCTCTCAAGCAAGTCAAGGGTCGAGGGAATGCAAAAGAAATTGATTTTCTGGGGCCAAACCTCTATCGTCTTCATCAGGCTCAATATACTACCTGCCAGGAAGGCAACAATGACTGGTACCTGAACGTTCACACTCTTGATCTTGACCGAACAACCGAAACAGGAATCGCACATGGTTCCACATTGATATTCAAAGGATACCCAATAGCCTGGTTACCCTGGATTGATTTCCCCTTGTCAAACCAGAGAAAAAGCGGTGTGCTTACACCCAGTTTCGGATCATCGGCAAATAACGGATTTGATATTCGTGTACCCTATTATTTCAATATCGCGCCCAATCTAGATGATACTTTTGCAGCACGTATCCTGACGAAACGTGGCATCCAGTTACAAAACGAATTCCGCTACCTGGAGCCTGATTTTTCCGGCAAGCTAAATGTTGAATACCTTCCACATGATAGACTTGCCAGTCGAGAACGTTACGCGATTTTTTTTCAGCACCAACAGAATTTTGGTCATGGGTTAACTGGAAATCTTGATTACCAGCGTGTTTCCGATTCAAGTTATTTTTCCGACTTAAGCACTTATCTAGCTAACACTGCTCTGCTTACTCTTCCCCAGCAAGCCAGTCTGAACTATAGATTTGGCAACTGGAACCTTCAGGCTCAGACTCAACAATTCCAGACATTGCAGGATCCAAGCGCACCCATAATACCTCCGTATGGGCACCATCAAATCGCCTTTTCAGGTAGCCAGGACTTAAAAGGTGGCGCGGAGTTCAAACTCGATACCGATATTACCCATTTCTTTAATCCAAACCGCCTGGATGGAGATCGTTTTATAATCTATCCATCTCTGAGTTATCCGGTTCAACGAAGCTATGGATATATCACACCCAAGATTGGTTACCATTTCACCCGCTATCATCTAAACAGTACCAGCATCACGCCACTTGATCTTGAATTAAACAACAACCTACCCATTAGCACGGACTCAACCCGGGCTTTACCCATCATGAGTGTCGACAGCGGTCTTTATCTTGATAGGCCCACCACTTTATTTAACCATTCCTACACTCAAACACTCGAGCCCAGACTCTATTACTTGTACATTCCATACCGGGATCAAAACAATATTCCAGTTTTCGATAGCGCTCTTGCTGATTTTAGTTTTACCCAAATGTTTTCAGAAAACCGTTTTTTAGGAAATGACCGTATCAATAACGCCAACCAGCTTACTGCTGCCGTCACTTCAAAACTGAATGATCCTGAATCTGGGAATACACGCCTTTACGGTAGTATTGGTCAAAGATTCAATTTTACTCCGCAAAAAGTTTTCCTGCCTAATGAGCCGCCCGACTTAAGTGGCACCTCAGACCTGCTAGGCGCTGCCGGATTCACACTTAATGAACACTGGTCAATTGATGGGGCCGTGGACTATAATACCTCACAAAATACCAATCAAAACAATTCATTAATGGTAAGTTACCAACCCAGATATGGTGAAGTGATTAACTTCCGCTATCGCTATTCGCGTGATTTCCTGGAACAGATTGATCTTTCCAGCCAGTGGCCGATTCATGGAAACTGGTATTTACTTGCACGGTGGGATTATTCACTTCGTGATCGACGTATTTTGGAAGGCTTGGCCGGATTAGAATATAATGGCGGCTGTTGGCAATTTCGTTCCGTTATCCATCACCTTGTAACGGGTGTCGCAACTGCCAGCAATGCTTTCTTCTTGCAATTGGAATTTGATGGCCTTGGCCAATTAGGTACCAATCCCCTTGATGTTTTGAAACGGAATATTTCCGGTTATGAAGATACAAGCCAACTTGATTCCAACCTCCCTTAACCAAAGGGTAGGAACTATTTTACGTTTTATGCTAAAAGCAAGACTCGTGTCTATTATTCCTCTCTTGTTTTTAATTGTTTTACCGACACAAGCCAGGGCTGAGCCAATTGACTGGGTAGTCGCTGTCATCAACAGCGATGTCATTACTGCCCATGAACTTAACAGAAGACTGATTGAAACCGAAAGTGACTTAAAAGAGCAAGGCACTCCTTTGCCTCCCATCAATGTATTAAGACGACAGCTTCTTGAACACCTGATTACAGAACATATTGAACTCCAGCAAGCCAAAAAGACCGGGATTTCAATTTCAGACGAGCAACTGGACGAAGCCATCAATAACATTGCTGCGCAGAATAATCTGACTACGGCTGAACTTGAACAAAAAATCCAGTCAAATGGTTTATCAATCAAGGAGTTCAGAAACAAGATCCGCAATCAAATGATGATTGAAAGGCTGAAGCAGCGTGATGTCCTGAGCAGAATTCAGGTTTCAGATGCCGAGATTAATAATTTTCTAAAACAAAAAGCTCTTCAACCGGATATGGATAAACAGTACAAGATTTCCCATATTTTCATACGGCTACCTGACAATGCAACAACCGCTCAAATCGATGCGACCAAAAAAAGAGCGGAACAAGCCTTATCTGATCTTAAGGCAGGAATGAACTTTGGACAAGTTGCTGCTTCCTATTCCGACGCTCCTGATGCGTTATCAGGCGGCCTTCTCAATTGGCGAAGTGGGGCCCAATTGCCTGACCTATATCTTAAAGCTATAACCAATCTTAGCCCTGGCTCAATTACCGGGGTTTTTCGCAGCCCAAATGGTTTTAATATCCTTAAACTCATTGATGAGCGGGGAAAAGACAAGCAGATTATTGTTACTCAAACTCATGTCAGACAGATCCTTATCCGAACCAGCGATATAGTTTCCGATAGTGAGGCACAAGCCAGGCTGGAAAAAATCCGGGCACGCATTTTAGCCGGCGCTAGCTTTGCAAGTATGGCCAAAAGCTATTCAGATGATGGATCTGCTGCGCAAGGAGGTGATATTGGGTGGGTTTCTCCGGGAGATACCGTTCCGGCCTTTGAAAATGCAATGAACAAACTGGCACCAGGACAAATAAGCCAACCTGTCCACACTCAGTTCGGCTGGCATCTTATTCAGGTAATTGCAAGGCGCCAGGCTAATGTCACAAAAGCTGAACAACGCAATGAAGCGCGCAAGGCCATCTTTGAAAGCAAAGCGGAAGAGGCTGTCCAGGAATGGCTTCGGGAATTACGTGATTCGGCATATGTCCGCTATTTTCCCCGTCCATCCTGATCTTCCCGCTATTCTTGCAGTCACTGCAGGAGAACCTGCGGGCATTGGCCCTGATCTTGTATTGATGCACAAAATCGAACCCAATGTTCGTCTTGTTGTCATTGCTGACCGTTACCTACTCGAATCCCGAGCTCACGAATTGGGACTAAAAGTAATCCTGGCTGACTTTGAAACCAATGCTCCTGTGTCAGGAAAACTGGAAGTCCTCCATATGCCCTTGGCAGCACCAGTCCAAACAGGAAAACTCGATCCAAGAAACAGTTTTTACGTCCTGGATACCTTAAACCGTGCAATAACTGGTTGCCTTTCCGGGGAGTTTTCGGCAGTCGTTACTGCACCCGTACACAAAGGTGTAATAAATGATGCGGGAATCCCTTTCACCGGACACACAGAATTTTTTGCCAAAGCCACATCAACACCTACTGTAGTCATGATGCTAATCGGAGGGGGGCTCAAAGTTGCACTCGCGACAACACATCTCCCACTTTCCAGGGTATGTGAAGCCATCAACAAACCACAGCTTGAATCAGTTTTGCGGGTATTGCATGCCGATCTTCAATATCGTTTCGGGTTGAAGAACCCACGCATACTTATTTCAGGCCTGAATCCCCATGCAGGAGAAGGTGGTCACTTAGGCCGAGAAGAAATTGAAGTCATCCTTCCTGTCATTGAGAAACTCCGTATAGAAGGAATGCTATTGACAGGGCCCCTACCAGCAGATACCCTTTTTACCCCTCCCTGGCTGTCTACTCATGATGCCGTTCTGGCCATGTACCATGATCAAGGCCTTTCCGTATTAAAATATGCAAGTTTTGGCAGTGGAGTAAACGTAACACTGGGACTTCCCATTATTCGCACCTCAGTCGATCATGGGACCGCTCTGGATCGGGCCGGTAGCGGAAATATTTCGACTGGCAGCATGACCGAAGCTATAAGAACCGCCTTGATGCTTACGAGCAGATCATGAATAAACATAATGCACGACGGCGTTTTGGGCAAAACTTCCTGACAGATCCTTCAGTAATCAGAGCTATCATCAACCTCATACAACCCAAAAAAGGAGAAAACCTGATAGAAATTGGACCTGGGCTTGGTGCATTAACTACCCCGCTACTTGAAAACCTCGATCATCTGACCGTCATTGAAATTGATCGTGACCTTGTCAGCAGATTACAGGGAAAATGGACACCAAACAGGCTTGCAATAGTTTCCAATGATGTCCTGAACGTAGATTTTTCCAAATTTGGAGGAAAACTTCGCATTCTTGGTAACCTGCCTTACAATATTTCCACCCCACTGCTGTTTCATCTCCTAAACTACACAACATATATCCACGATCTTCATTTCATGCTTCAAAAAGAAGTGGTAGAAAGGATGGTGGCCAAACCGGGATCACCAGCTTATGGACGACTTTCTGTCATGCTTCAGTACAGGTTTGATATGGAAATGATGATGACTGTGCCTGCGCATGCCTTTAATCCGAAACCCAAAGTTGAATCCGCCATAGTATATATGGTACCTAAATATACCCAGCCTTCTGCAGTTGATGAACCCCATTTATCAAGGCTTGTCAAAACTGCTTTCTCACAACGGCGAAAAACTCTAAGAAATACCTTAAAAGGTATGGTAGATCAATCCATTTTCCCCATCGCACAAATCGATGACACATTAAGGGCAGAAGATCTATCGATTGCCGACTATGTGAGACTTGCCAATCTCACCTACCCTGGCAGCGTCTGAAAGATGCATATCCTTCAATGCAGATTCAATCCATGCACGAGCCTGATCGTTGATTTCCCCGGGTTTACGTCCAACAGTAATTATAGCTGGCCCAATACAGACCTTGATAACACCTGGTCTACGCATGAATGCATGCCGCGCCCAGTAATGCCCTGCATTATGTGCAACCGGAACAACCGGGACTCCAGCATGTGCTGCGAGCCAAGCCCCACCAACAGCAAAAGCACCTAAATCACCAGGGTTACGCCTTGTTCCTTCAGGATAGACAGCCACCCAAAAACCCTGTTTTATGCGCTCATTTCCCTGAAACAACAACTGCATCAAAGCCTTCTTACCTTCTGAACGATCAATTGCAATTGGGCTGGTTAGAGCAAGCCCCCAGCCAAAAAAGGGAATCCTCAGCAGTTCACGCTTTAATACATAGGCAAGCGGAGGGAAAATCTCAGCAAAGGCTATAGTTTCCCATGCCGACTGGTGATTCGACAGTATCACGGCAGGGCCTGTTGGAAGATTTTCCAGGCCACACACTTCGTATCTTAAACCACAAGTCAGTGATAGCCAGTGCAACATGATCCGGTTCCACAATGTAACAAACCTATAACGGGCTTTACGTGAAAAAGGGGCAGTAAACAGACACAAAATAGAATAAAAAGGAGTAATAAAAAGCATGCCTAAAAAAAAGGCCAATGAACGCAAACCAGTCACTTTATCTGCTCAATTAAATATTTTGTCGCTTCGCCAAGTTCAGAAAAAACAAGGGTTTCGGATGGGATATTTCCCTCGCTCAAAGTCTTTTCACCCTTACCTGTTCGAACAAGAATTGGCAATGCCCCTGCTTTTGAGGCTGCCTGTAAATCTCGTAAAGAATCACCGATAGCGGGTACCTTTTCCAAGGAAATGTTAAATCGTTCAGCTATTTCCCGAAACATTCCTGTTTTAGGTTTACGGCAGTCACAGTTGGCCATCTGGGTATGCGGACAATAAAAAAAAGCATCAATCCGCCCCCCGGCCAAGCCAACGGCCCGATAGAGTTTGTCATGAATCTTGTTTAATGTAGTCATGTCAAGTAACCCGCGTCCAACTCCTGATTGGTTACTAGCAAGTACCACGCGAAAACCTGACTGTGACAAGCGGGCTATGGCTTCGAGGCTACCAGGTATAGGCAGCCACTCATCTGGAGACTTAATAAATTTCTCACTGTCATAGTTTATAACTCCATCTCTGTCCAGTATCACCATTCGCATTTTCAACTCCTAGCTAGCCAGACGGGAAATATCAGCTACTTGATTAAACAGGCCAGACAACGCTGCCAGCAGCCTCAAACGATTTTCACGAAGAAGAATATCATCAACCATAACCATTACTTCGTCAAAAAACTGATCTACATGCGGGCGAATGGATGCCATGGATACAAGCGCACCAGTCCAGTCCTGAGCCATCACCAGTTCTTCTACCATTGGCTTGATCCTGATGAGGGCAGCATAAAGATTTATTTCTGCAGGTTCCAAAAAGGCTGTCGATTCAGGTTGCTTTAGCTCAATAATCCCGGCTGATTTTGATAACAGGTTCTGAATGCGTTTATTGGCCACTGCAAGTGCCTGTGATTGAGGCATCTGCCGAAATTTTTGCAAAGCAGCAAGTTTTTGTGGAAGCTGATCTAGCCGTGAGGGAGATATAACTGTTACTGCATCAATTTCATCAGAAGCATAACCTCGATCACGCAGATAAAATTTCAACCTTTCGATCAGGAAATCATATAACTCACTAACAAGGGACGGCCGTGCTGAATGATAGGCTGCCACAGCACATTCCAGCAAATAAGGCAGCGGAACCTGAAACGACATTTCGACCAGGATGCGCAACACTCCAATTGCATGCCGACGCAAACCAAATGGATCCTTGTCTCCTGTTGGGATGAATCCAATACTGAAAAATCCCACAAGCATATCGAGTTTATCAGCTAAAGCAAGGCAGGCGCCTTCGGAGCTAACTGGAAGATCATCACCGGCAAAACGGGGATGATAATGCTCTTCAATAGCTTGAGCCACTCTCGGTTCTTCAGAATCACATAGGGCATAATAAGCCCCCATCACTCCCTGAAGTTCTGGAAATTCTCCCACCATTCCAGTCACCAGATCTGCCTTGGAAAGCCATGCTGCACGTTGAACCAATGTCTTGTCAGCACTGAATTCCCTGGCAAATTTCCCTGTCAGGGTCTGAAGACGAAGCACCCGATCCAGCATGCTTCCAAGTTTATTGTGATAAACAACACCCTGGAGTTCCTGAACCCTGCCTTCAAGTTTGCGCTTTCTATCCTGCTCAAAAAAGAATCTCGCATCAGACAGGCGAGCTCGAAGCACCCTTTCATTTCCATGCACGATTCGACTACCATCACCAGGCTCCAAATTTGCTACCATAATAAACTGGGGTAACAGCTTCCCTGACTGATCAACCAAAGGGAAGTATTTCTGATTCTGTTTCATGGTCAATGCCAAGCATTCCGCAGGGATATTAAGATACTCTCCCTCAAAATGACCAAGATAGGCCTTTGGATGCTCCACCAAAGCCGTTACCTCATCCAGCAACCCATCACCTCCCAAACATTCCGCGGCTTTACTGGATAAAGAAACATTATTTTTGCTTGATTTTCCACTTACCAAAGAATCCCCAAATACTCTCGCCTTCTGTTCCAAAGCCAATGCTTCAAGCTGAGAAACAATAAGGCTTCTACGACGAGCAAATGAAGCAATAACTTTCCCTTTCTCATCCAATTCGGATTCATACGAACTTGCATCGCTAATATTGATAAGACCCTCACCCATATAACGATGACCCCATGTAGAACGACCACTTGACTGACCAAGTACGCTACCTTGCACGATCTTGTCACCAAACAACATAACCAGACCATGCACTGGCCTGACAAAATAATAGGTATTTTCACCCCAGCGCATCAATCTTGGAATAGGCAGCTTTTTCAAAGCTTCTGATACTGTACCTGCCAGAACCACGTCCAGCATTTGGCCATGCTGAACAATCCGGGCAACAAAATACCTCCCCTTTGAATCATCTTCTTGCTCCAAATCAGAAGGATCTACCCCTATGGAGCGTGCAAAACCTATTAATGCTTGCGTTGGCTGGCCAGAGGCATCATAACCCGATTTTACTGAAGGCCCCTTTCGCGCAAGCATCTGATCAGGTTGCTTGTCCCGCACTGATGACAAAAACACGGCCAGGCGACGCGGTGTCGCGTAAATGGTCATTGAACATTCTGGGGATAAAAATTCCTGCGCAGCAAGCCCATCCCACAGGGCATTACCAAAACTCTCACTCAGATGGGCTAAAGAAAGGGGTGGTAATTCTTCGGTCAAGATTTCAACAAGAAGTGCCTGAACATTCATGGTATTCTTTCCTCTCCAAGAAGAGGAAAGCCAAGATTCTCCCTTTCCTTGTAATAACTAAGAGCGACCTGACGAGCCAACGTACGAACCCGTCCGATATAGGCTGCACGTTCAGTTACTGATATAGTACCTCTAGCATCAAGCAGGTTAAATGAATGGGAACACTTTATGACCATTTCAAATGCAGGCAGTGAAAGCCCTAGCTCAAGTAAACGCTTTGCCTCTGATTCATAGTCAGAAAACTGGCGATGCAGCCAGGGCACATTACTATATTCAAAGTTATATGTTGACTGTTCAACTTCATTTTGGTGATAAACATCACCATAAGACACTTCTTCCGTCCAAGCCAGATCATAGACATTGTCCACACCCTGAAGGTACATGGCTAATCTTTCTAGCCCGTATGTCAATTCACCTAAAACAGGCTGACACTGAAGACTGCCAATTTCCTGAAAATAAGTAAACTGCGATACTTCCATACCATTGAGCCAAATTTCCCAGCCCAAGCCCCAGGCTCCTAAAGTAGGGGATTCCCAATTATCTTCAACAAATCGAATATCATGCTCTCTTGGATCGATGCCAAGTGCTTCAAGGGAGTCGAGATAAAGTTTCTGAATGTTTTCTGGTGAAGGCTTGAGCACAACCTGAAACTGATAATAATGTTGCAGTCGATTTGGATTTTCTCCGTAACGACCATCATTAGGGCGCCTGGCAGGCTGTACATAGGCAGCCCGCCATGGCTCCGGCCCTATTGCCCTCAAAAATGTTCCGGGATGAAAAGTTCCTGCACCCATTTCCATATCAAAAGGCTGCAATATTATACAACCTTGCTCCGCCCAATAATTCTGCAGTTTAAAGATGACATTCTGAAAAGTAGGCATATAAAACTCAAAAAATCTAAAAGTTATCAATATAGTTAAACATTATTACTTACCCGAAGAGTCGTTCGTCTACGATAAAGAATATCCTGAAAAGACAAGCCATATTATAGTCTAAAAGACCGGCACCAGCCATTTAGGGATTATTCTCAACCTGCAATTTATTTTTCTACCAAGAAAAGGGAAAGCTTAGACCAAATATGGATAAGCTTGAAAAAGTCAGGCAAGCCATAAACCTTGAATTGAGGTTAAAGTCTGGGAATTCTATGAACAGACTAATGCAAATTTCTGAATATGAGTCAACCTCTTGATATTGGCTTCCCGAGATTGGGCAGCCGCACGATTTGATGCTTCTTCAATCCAGACCAACCGGACAGGTAAATGTGAGCGGGTATATTTTCCACCTTCGCCCTTATTATGCTTTAAAAGACGACGCTCAGGGTCAGATGTTACACCTGTATAAAAACTTCCATCGCCACATCGGAGGATATAAACATGCCAGGTCACTGTCTGGTCCTGAAAATAAATGCCACTCCGATCATGGAAATTGACAGAATAAGCATGAGAATATCACCAAACCTTGCATAAGGTGTCATCCCCTCATAACCTTGCACATTACCAATCAGGGCTCCTGTCACACCGGGCGGCAATTCTGATAACAATTTACCATGTTCATTTATTATCGCGGTTATCCCGGTATTGGTGGCACGCAACATATACCGCCCCGTCTCGAGTGCCCTGGCCTCTGAAATCTGCAAATGCTGAGAAGCCGCATAAACATGCCCAAACCATGCATCATCTGTGACATTTACAAGAACAGTCGCCTGCGGTAATGAGCGACGTATCTCGTTACCAAAATTATCTTCATAACAGACATCCACCGCAATTTTTTGACCCGCTGCGAGAATTGGAGGTTGCTCCCTAGAGCCCCGGTTAAAATCATCAAGTGGAATATTAAGCCATGCCATAACTGGCTTAAAAATAAATTTCAAGGGCACAAACTCTCCAAACGGCACCAGATGCCGCTTGCGATAAACCTGAGATGGAGAAACTCCAAGGCTCATAACACTATTGTAGTACCGCCCATCAGCCTCTTCTGGCACGCCATAAAGCAGATCTGAATTATTCCGACGCAAATATGTTGCAATTCCTGAAAGAAAAGATTTGGGAAGCATATTGGAAAACACAGGAAAAGCCGTTTCCGGAAGAATAACCAGTCTTTCGTGGGACGCATCAATTAAGGTACGATAATGTTCCAAGGTCTTTATGGCTTCTTCAGGATGCCATTTTATGCTTTGTGGAATATTTCCTTGTATCAACCTTACGCTGAAAGGGCTACCCACAGCATGAGTATAATTTATGCTATTGATACCTAACGACACCAGAATCAATAATCCAAGACCAGCAAGCCCCTTCATGCTCCAGCCAGAAACAAAAACCAGCCTAAGGAGGGCTGCAGCCAACCCGATAATTAAGCTAACCCCATAAATACCCAGCAGAGGATCAAACCCGTGAAACCAGCCTGAGGGAATTTGGCTATAGCCAAGACTAAGCCACGGGAATCCCGTAAATAAAGTACCACGAAGCCAATCCATCAAACCAAGTGAAGCTGGTACAATCAAGAGGTGCAAAGCAGGTTTTTCACGGAAGTGCCAAATAAGCCTTGCAGCACAAAGCCAATATAAGGCCAGACAGGAACTAAATAAAAAAAGAGCCAGTCCAGTCAAAGGTGCGGGCATGCCGCCGTAGACATGAAGGCTAATATAAATCCAGGCTATTCCAGCAAGAAAAAAGCCAAGCCCAAAAGAGAATCCGAGGCCCGCAGCCATTTTTCCACTTCTCTGCCTGAAGATTCGATCAAGCCATACTGCCAGTGTCACTGGCAATAACAAGCTGAAACCTGTTGGAGAAAATGCGAGGGTAGATAAAGCACCAATAAAAAGTGCAAGCAGTATTTCTCTACGCCACATCAACACCTGCCTGTTTAACCGGGGTAACTAAAAGAGTATGCAAACGACGGCTGTCAGCACGTAAAACCTGAAACTCAAGATGCTTTAATTCGATTTGTTCTCCTCTTTTCGGCAAACGGCCAAAATGACTTATGACAAGGCCACCCACCGTATCAAAATCCTTATCACTAAAATCTGTACCCATCTCAGCGTTAAAATCCTCAATTTCTGTCTGAGCTTTAACGCGATATCGACCAGATTTATCACGGATAATATTATCCTCTGTCTCATCAAAATCATATTCATCTTCAATATCGCCTACAATTTGTTCCAGGACATCTTCAATTGTTACCATTCCTGCAACCCCACCATATTCATTCACAACAATAGCGATATGGTTTCGGTTACCACGGAATTCTTTTAGAAGAATATTAAGTCGTTTCGATTCTGGGATGAATATTGCTGGACGAAGCATATCGCGAACATTAAACTCCTCACCTGCATAGTAACGCAATAAATCTTTGGCAAGAAGGATGCCAATTACATCATCCCGGTCCTTGTCAATAACGGGAAATCTTGAATGGGCGGTTTCAATTACAAAAGGAATAAATTTATCAGGTAGTTCATTTATATCAATCGCATCCATCTGCGATCTTGGAATCATGATATCCCTTACCTGAATTTCAGATACCTGTAAGACACCTTCAATCATACTCAATGCATCAGCATCCAGCAGATTTCGTTCATATGCAGCATGCAAAAGCGTAACAAGCTGCTCACGATCTTCAGGTTCACGCATCAAAAAGTGGCTCAAACGTTCAAACCAACGCGATTTAGCGTTCTCATCCATATTTGTAAAAGTCCTTTTTCAGGTCAAACACCTTCTGCCGCGTACGGGTTCGGAATATGCAATTTCTCCAGAATGACACATTCCAGTTGCTCCATTATCTCAGCATCTTCATCCGTTTCATGATCATATCCACGCAAATGTAATACGCCATGGACGACAAGATGGGCATAATGATGCATTAGAGGTTTGGCCTGAGCCTCAGCTTCTTTTTCAATCACTGGCGCACAAAGTACCAAATCCCCCATAAAGGGGGAAGCAGAAGAATAAATAAAAGTGAGGACATTTGTCGCAGTATCACGATTTCGAAATCGATTAAGTTCACACCCTTCAGACTCATCCACAATTCGTAATGTTATCTGCGTGGCTCCCCCCATCGCCGCTTTCACCCACCTGCGAATTGTCGCACGATCAGGCACCCTAGAACTGGAAGTAGCATACTGAACTGAAATAGATAATAAATTCATTTTATTTAGCCAACAGTCATGATTTTTTTGAAAACCGCGCATAAGCGTTGACAATCTGCTGAACTAAAGGATGTCTAACTACATCTTCAGATGTAAATTCACAAAAACGAATTCCCCGAATATCGGCAAGAACTTTCCATGCATCAACCAGCCCCGACATTTGACCTTTATGCAAATCAATCTGTGTTACATCCCCGGTTATAACCGCTTTGCTACCAAAACCGATACGAGTCAGAAACATCTTCATTTGTTCAGTTGTTGTATTCTGGGCTTCATCAAGAATGATGAAGGAGTGATTAAGTGTTCTACCCCGCATATATGCAAGCGGAGCTATCTCAATGGCCGCCTTCTCAGATAAGCGTGATACTTTATCGTAACCAATCAGATCGTTAAGTGCATCATATAATGGTCGTAAATAAGGATCTACCTTCTGAGCAAGGTCACCAGGCAGGAAACCAAGTCTCTCGCCTGCTTCAACCGCTGGACGCACCAACACAATACGCTCTACCAGGCCGCGCTCAAGTGCATCAACTGCACAAGCCACCGCAAGATAGGTTTTTCCCGTCCCAGCCGGACCAATTCCAAAGGTAATATCATGGGACTGGATATCTGTCAGATAGGAAGCCTGATGAGGAGTTCTAGCTCTGAGCCCCGTCTTGCGTACACAGAGTAAAGGCATCGCCTTATGATTCTCAGTAACAGCAGATTCAATTATTCCAAGCTGGATATCTTCAACAGATATTGAAGAAGTCGCCTGTTCATAAAATGCTTGCAAAACGCGAGCCGCACGCTCAACCTGATTTGCTGATCCACGAATTTCAAAACGTTCGCCTAGGCGATTAATGGTCACATCCAAAGCAGTCTCAACCTGCTTCAGGTTCTCATCTAATGCGCCACAAAGGTTAGCAAGACGGGTATTATCTACTGGCGTAAATTTAAGATTCACAATTATGTATATAAAAAATATGATCAAGCCAGAAAAGACGATTTCATGAGTAATCTCCTGGATTCAACAACCTGATTCATAAAAGTAACTTGTGAGCCACCTTCATGCTGACAGTAATCCGTGTGAAGTATTTTACGCCCATAAAGAAATCTATATTACGATCTCACCTCGTAATGAATGGGGCAAAGCTTGAGTAACCCTCACATCAACAAACCTGTTCATCAGCCTGACTGGGCCAGGAAAGTTGATTACGCGGTTATTATCAGTTCTTCCTGCCAATTCATTCGTGTCTTTCTTGGCATACCCATCTACCAGTACTCTTTGAACAGTACTGACCATGGCCAAGCTAGTTTTATGCGTCATCGTATCAATACGCGTCTGCAATTTGGCAAGTCTTTCCTGTTTGATTTCCAAAGGAACCGGATCTGGCAGGCTGGCTGCAGGTGTACCAGGGCGTGCACTATAAATAAAGCTATAACTACCATCAAACTGAATTTCATCAATCAATGCTAGGGTACCTTCAAAATCAGCATCAGTTTCTCCAGGAAACCCTATAATAAAATCTGATGAAACCGAAATATCAGGACGAATCTTGCGTAACCGCCGAATAATAGATTTATATTCCATAACAGTATAACCACGTTTCATGGCTACAAGTATACGATCGGAACCAGATTGAACCGGCAGATGCAACTGATTTACTAGTTTTGGTAAAGCTGCATATGCATCAATTAGCGACTGTGTAAATTCAATGGGATGAGAAGTCGTATACCGAATTCTTTCAATACCCGGAACCTCAGATACGTAATGAAGAAGCGTGGCAAAATCTGCTTTCGAATTATCCATTTCAAAACCACGCCATGCATTGACGTTCTGGCCAAGCAGTGTCACTTCCTGAACCCCTCTCGCCGCAAGCTCAGCCACCTCAGTAAGCACGCCAAGCAGCGGACGCGATATCTCTTCTCCGCGAGTATAAGGCACTACACAGAAGCTGCAGTATTTACTACAACCTTCCATTACTGACACAAAAGCTGTGGCACCTTCCACTTTGGCGGGAGGAAGTGCATCGAATTTTTCAATCTCAGGAAAGCTGATATCAACCTGGGCATACCCACTTCGCTCACGCGCATCAATCAATTCTGGTAATCGGTGCAAGGTCTGGGGACCAAAGACCACATCCACAAAAGGGGCACGATCAATTATTGATTCCCCTTCCTGGCTGGCTACACAACCACCCACACCTATGATAATACCAGGCTTTGCCTGCTTAAGGCTGCGCCAGCGACCTAACTGGTGGAAAACCTTTTCCTGTGCCTTCTCTCGTACAGAACAGGTATTAAGCAGAAGCACATCTGCTTCCTCAGGGTTATCCGTACTTTCCATGCCTCGCCCAGCTTCAAGCACATCCATCATCTTGCTTGAATCGTACTCATTCATCTGACATCCATATGTCTTGATATATACTTTTTTCACACTAACCTCAAAATTATCTTCCTGAACCATTCACAAAACCCAGGCTCGGCAAATTAACAGGGTTACCTGTATTTATCAAATATAGCAGCTTCACTGTAGATGCACAAAACACCAAGGGTTTTGTTTGAAATTGATTTGAAACATTGAACCTAATAGCTCCAATGCTCAATTATAACAATTCAATCAAACCAATACATTTGGTATTGGATACGCCAGATTGACAATGCAAATTCCAAGTTATTGATAGAATGGGAAAAAATGTAACTTACCCGAATTTGCCGGTATACGTAAAAATAGGGGTTTCAGGTAAACTAAAAGAATGAACATGAAGCAAAACGGTTCTTCAAAGCCAGTGTTCGCCAGAGCTTGCTAATACTATTCACGAATTTCCCAAAATACCTGATTAACATGGAAGCAGTGTGAACACCCATTATTAAGCGCCTTAATTAATCAGATTTGCTCACACACCAAGGCTGATGGCGGGCCAGCTCATTGCCTGAAGAAGGCAAGGAAGTCACAAACGATGCGTTGTGACCTGGGCGAGGTACTAAGCGCCCCCAATATTCATTCTGCGTCGGACAGGATTGGGGAAGGCTGATTCTCACCTTACATTGAGTCTACTGGCTACGGGAGGAGGAATGCACGCCACCTGTAAATCAGAACCATGGGCTGCTGTCTGGCTAACCTCAAACAAAACACTGGCAATAATATTGCCATGCTATCGTTAGCGGCCAGAAATACGCGAATCATTTAAGCCAGACCTGTGATAGAAACAAGGTATAAACTAGCCGTGTAATTATCACGATTTTTTATAATAGTTTACAGAAGATACCGCCGCTGGTTACGTCTATGGATAGAAGAATAATGCAGGGTTGCGGCTCGCGCAGACAAAACATGATAATGCTGACAGCTGAAATGCAAGCCGCCCTGCAAATGAAATCGTCTGCACACGATTATCAGCAAGACCGAAACAGTTAAAACCCAATCAAAGTTTGAGTTTTAATATTTCAGCCGGGTTCTCAAACCAAAAACCAGACATCTTTGCAAACCAGCCATGTGCATATACTGATAGATCAGCAGTTCTATGAAACAGATAATAATGCTTTGGATGGAACGAGGGGACTACTTGCAACGAAACATTCTGCCGAAAATTATTTCAATTCGAATGACCCATTAAATATTACCCCAGCAAACTCATCAGACCATCATAAGCTTAATAAACAGGTTTTATTGAAATATATCGTAGAACGATATAAAATTACTGCTTTCAGCATTAATCATTATGCTAGTTGTGAGCTATTGGAATTCACACTCATCCCAACAATAAACGGAAAGAAACACTTCTCTTCCTTCTTCATCCTTATTCCACTGAACGAAAGCTTATACGTAAATGAAACCTGGCTCCAGACAACTTCTTTTTATTCCGATGCTTGCTGCCATAATGGGAATATTTGGTGCATTTACTGCTTATGGACTAATGAAACTAATTGCCATTATCAGTAACTTCGTTTTTTTTCAGAAATTTTCTACTATCCTGCCCCTAACATTAGCACATCATAAATTGGGCGCATGGGTTATTTTGGTTCCTTCTATCGGCGCTATCCTTGTTGGAGTCATGGCTCGCTTTGGCTCGAGCAAAATATGTGGCCACGGGATTCCAGAGGCCATGGAGGCAGTATGGCTAAACAAAAGCCGGATTGCTCCTCGGGTCGCCATACTAAAACCGCTATCAGCGGCCATTGCAATCGGGACTGGAGGGCCATTTGGTGCTGAAGGTCCTATTATCCAGACCGGAGGGGCTTTAGGATCATTATTAGGACAAATACTTCAGGTAAGTGCCAATGAACGTAAAATACTCCTTGCTTGCGGGGCGGTAGCAGGAATGACAGGAATTTTTAATACCCCAATTGCCGCAGTCGTGTTTGCCATAGAGTTATTACTTTTCGAATTTAGTGGCACAACCGTAATTCCGCTAACCGTGGCTGCAACAATAGCAGCTGCGTTGCGACAGTACCTGATTGGTCCAATCCCCATGTTCTTGATGAGAAACAGCCATTTTGGTGGCATCTATGCCCTTCCTGGCTATCTCCTGTTAGGGGTCATATGTGGAATTGGCGCAGCATTATTTAACCGGGCATTTTATTCAATTGAAGTCCTGTTTGACAAAATGCCATGGAATCCATTTGGTCGTTTAATTCTGGGGGCGGTAGGCCTGGGTATCATTGGATATATCCTGCCTCAGGTTATGGGAGTTGGTTATCAGAGTATTACTGACTTGCTCAATGCACGCCTCGCTCTGAGTACAGCATGTATGCTTTTAATTATGAAGACCATTGCATTACTGGTATCTCTAGGGTCTGGCACTTCAGGAGGACTGCTTGCGCCAATGTTCACCATGGGCGCTGCAGTAGGTTGTCTATTAGCTGGGGTCATGGGCCATTTTTGGCCGCAATTTACGGAATTGGAAGGGGGATTTGCCCTTGCCGGAATGGGTGCACTATTTGCTGCCTCTTCACGCTCCACCTTTGCCTTCATCCTTTTTGCATTTGAAATTACTCAGGTATACGCTTCAATCGTACCACTCATGCTGTCCGCGGTGACTGCAACCTCAATTGCTTGGCTGCTCTCCCAACATTCAATTATGACAGAACGTCTTGCACAACGCGGACTGTCAGTTCATCACGTCTATGAAGTTGATCCGTTCAGACGACTAACTGTTGCAGACGCCATGGTTCAACCAATCTGTACCATAGATCACAAAACGACCCTCAATGACTTCTGTATAAATACTGACCAGCAACAAGCTGTAGCAGTAATCAATGAAAGAAAACAGGTGATTGGGATAATTACTCAAAGAACTATAACCAAAGCTTTAATTGACGCAGGCAATAGATCACTTCCAATAGAGAATTTTACTACTCCTGCACACTACGTTTATTCCAACGAAATCATTCATGATGTTTTACCAAGGATGGAGGCAAATGATATAGAGGCATTTGTAGTAATAAACCAAAATCAACCTGCAGAATTAATAGGCTGGATTGATCGGCGAACAATATTAAATTCTAGACTCCATTACGCAATATCAGAAAACAAGCCCGAGCCAGGCTGGATATTTCAGGTTGGCAATCACGGAGTATAGTTACTACTCACTAAAAAGGTCTAGATATCCTTCCATTTAGTAAACCGGCTGAAATATAATTCAAAAAATACATACTCATTTCAGCCGGGTTCTCAAAATTTACCCATCAAATCCAGCCTATACACTAGCAGCATAAGGCTGGAGTTTTCGATTATTTTGGATGAATTCGTGAGACTTTTGTCCCTTCAAGGCTCAGGCTAATCATAAGTCCACGCTGATCAAAACTAAAAGCGTATGCATCATCTTTCAAGGTTGTTGATGACAAATTCCTGGCAACTCCCTTATCCACTACTACAACCGTAGGGCCCACACCAATTTCCCATCCATCCGTCTTGTTCAAATAACGTAATGCCCTATTGTTCATTAAAAACAGGGCATATCCATAAGATTGTGCACCTGCCTGAAATCCCCATGAGCCAGAAACCGAGTTGTAGTAACCAGCTACTCGGCCATTTTTATAAAGAACCCCCTCACCATAACTTCCACCAAATACCAATCCAGCCTTAATAATATTTGGGAACACCAGTACAGCCTTGGCTTGTTTCGAAATAGCAACCGCAGCTGGATTAGTCCTATATAAAATCTCCAGAGCATGCGTAGCCGACTGGTTCAAGTCTGCAGCAGTCGCTGCATCCGCAGCAACACTAAACCCTGCCATTGAAAATATGACAGTGATGCCAAGAAAAATTTTAATTAATCCATAATGTATTGAGCCTGCATTTATTTTATTCATCATAATAGGTCTCCGACAGAAAAAATGGCGTATAAATCAACAAGAAAAGCAAAGGTTTACTACCTTCCAGCCTAGAATCAGCTTGATGGGCTATCACGAGAAATGTCTGGAAAACTTGATATGCTTGAGCGAGCATAGTCATCATTTGTAAACACAGTCAAGACAATATAACTTCTAATATGATAATTCTGTCGGATTTATATAATTAACGTGTTTATTCATCCCTTTTCAATATCGAAAATGATAAAATTCCCCAGACACCCTAAACCATATTACACCAACAAATGCTTCAAATTCTTTTAATTAGCCAGCAATTACGAAATCAAACAGGGTATTCTAAAATTCAATCTCATTTTTAAATTTCATGATACATTCCATAAAATACTAAATCATGGCCTAAGTCTTCAGATATATAGAGCAATAAGATCAGGTTTAATGACATGACAAATCTGGACATTGATAATGAAAATTTTAACTCTGACTGATAGAGTTTGTTTCTTAAACAGGACGTTCATCTGAATGATCTAGACAAGATGCAGAAAAATGGATATATGACATGAATATCCACACTAATAAATTTTATTCATTAATGACCTGGTAAACATCTATTTCTCAATTAAAAAATAATAATTCCTGTGTCGTTACAGTTAATTCATAAATAATTCCAAAATAAATCCATGCCGAATCACAGTTTTTAAAATACGCTGCTGATTAAATGGAAAAAAATTATCATGAAAAGGAGAAACCATGCCATATCTCAATAAATCAATATTCTATTTCATCATAGTATTAATGTATGGACTGGGTATGCAGGCTGCGTGGGCGGATATGGATCGCCAACAGGCAAGAGAATTAGAAGACCAGGCCTACGATGGTGATCCCTCTGCCCTACAGACCTTGCAGCAGGCAGCTTATCAAAAGAACGCCACTGCTGAGGAATGGCTTGGTGTTTATTTCATGGACAAAAAGGATTATCCAGACTCCTTTACATGGAATCAAAAATCTGCAAATCAAGGTAATGCCTATGGGGAAGCCAATCTGGGTTACATGTATCACAATGGTCTCGGAGTAAGCAAAGATGATGTCCAGGCAGTATCCTGGTATCAAAAGGCTGCCGAACAAGATAACGCATTGGCTGAATATGATTTAGGCTGGATGTATGAAAAAGGCTATGGTGTTTCTCAGGATTATGCCCGGGCCATGAGTCTTTACCAGAAAGCCGCGACAAACCGATATTACCTGGCACCAGCTAATATCGGTAATTTATAGTACAAAGGGCGAGGTGTGACGAAGGATTACAACCAGGTATTTACCTGGTATCAGAAAGGAGCAAGCCTGGGAGATAATTACGCAGAATGGGCAGTCGCCTATGCTTATGAAAAAGGCCAGGGTGTAACGCAAAGTGATGACGAAGCCCTGCAGTGGTATGAAAAGGCAGCAGACAATGGTAGCACCGATGCCATGCATCGTTTAGTCGATGCCTACCAGAATGGCGAACTGAGTTTGAAGGTGGATATGGATAAAGCAGCTTATTGGTTTGAGTTGGCTAACTAGAACTGATCTACTCAGACCATGTTCTTATAAGAAAAATATTCAATAGCCTTCTCATTCAACTTGAAGCAAATTTCATGGTTATCTTCTGAGAAATCGTGTCACTGATGAAATGCATTGAATAGGCTCCGCTGGATTGGAATGAAGAGTAGTGGAACGTGAAATGTTTTTGTATTCTCCCTAAACTGATTCGATTTTACCCTTAGCTGCAAAACACAACCTGAAGTTCACTGGTGCATGATCTGGGTTTTATCGCAGGCTGCTCCCTATATTTATGACGCCTTTTACGATAACCCTTTGTAAATGAATTCCTTCCCTCTTCATCAGTCGGTAAACACGATGTTTGCCACAAGATGCCTCATTGCCCAAGATCGCAGGTCACTTTACGATAGCCATAAACACCACCGCTTTCCAGCCAGAATTGTTTGATTAATCCAAAAAAACGTTGATCTTCTCTTTGCCTGGATGTCGTGGGTTGAGCTCGCAAGGCATAATACCTGAGGGCTGCACATTAATCATTTGGCATAGCCTTCTGACCGAATGTGTACGTTCCAGTTCAAGAATGCAGGCATATTTCACCGGGACATTTTGGCGAAATATGAAGCGCATTTTTTTAAAATATCGCGTTCCTCAGCGACCCGCTTCAAATCCGCCCGCAACTTCCTGAGTTCGGCTTCCTGGCTACCCTTGGAGTAGCGATCCCCTTTATTTAAGCTGTAATATTTAACCCATTCCCTTAATGCACTTCTGGATACCCCTAAACGATCTGCCACCTCACCTTGACTGGCTGCTTCAATCTTAAATTCTTCTGTGTAGCGCTTCAAACTCATAACACCTCCTAATCGTCTATTGTACGACTAAAAAGTCGTCTGCTAATTCAGGGGCGATTCAGAAAACCGTCTGCGTGTGCCGGTTGCGCGCAGAGCTGCGCTATTTTTGAGAACCGAGAGCAGAATAAAGGTGTGGCGCGCAAGCAGAAGAGGCTGAAACCCGGCGACGTGGAGGATTGCCAGAAAAGGAAAGGCCGACTGCTGTTCTCAGTCGGCCTTGATATAGTGGTGGTGATGGGCAGAATTGAACTGCCGACCCCGGGGTTATGAATCCCGTGCTCTAACCAGCTGAGCTACATCACCCATCATTCAGAACCTCTTACCCAAATACCACAGACCCAGAATATTGAAATATTATAAAACGCAAACCCTAAAAAACCCGTAATTCTCGCCCGCCAACCCCTTACTGTCAAGCCTTCTTCCAGTCAAACATTAAACCGGAAATGCACTACATCTCCATCACGGACAATATAGTCTTTTCCTTCAAGCTTCATCTTGCCTGCATCACGGGCCCCTTGCTCACCTTTATAATAAACAAAATCATCAAAACTAATGACCTCTGCCCTGATAAAACCCCTCTCAAAGTCAGAATGTATAACCCCAGCAGCTTGTGGGGCGGTACTCTCCACAGGAATAGTCCAAGCCCGGACCTCTTTAATTCCCGCAGTAAAATATGTTTGCTGACCCAACAATGCGTAAGCAGTTTGAATCACACGATTAAGCCCTGGTTCTGAGAGACCAAGTTCGTTGAGAAAAGATATTTTATCTTGCTCATCAAGCATCGCTATTTCTGCTTCAAGTGAAGCACAAATTACAACAACCGGAGCACCCTCACTTTCCGCATGAAGCTTCAACTGCCCGACATATGAATTATGCAAAACATCAGACTCATCAATATTTGCAATAAACATGACCGGCTTTGCCGTTAATAAAAACAAGGGTTGAATACGAATGATATCTTCCATATCAAGGTTCATAGCACGTACAGGAAGCCCCTTGTCCAAATGAGCCCGGATCTGTTCAAGCACCGCCACCATTTTCTGCGCTTCCTTATCTCCAGTTTTCACCATACGTAAAAACCTGGCATAAGATTTTTCTACTGTTTCTATATCTGCCAATGCAAGCTCAGTATCAATGGTTTCAATATCCGCCAAAGGATCAACTTTACCAGCCACGTGAACAATATCAGAATGGTCAAAACATCGTACTACATGAGCAATTGCATTGGTTTCACGTATATTAGCAAGAAACTTGTTGCCCAGCCCTTCGCCCTTGGAGGCTCCAGCCACCAAACCAGCAATATCCACAAACTCCATCAAGGCAGGCTGAATTTTTTGTGGATGAACAATTTCAGCTAAAACTCCCAGTCTAGGATCCGGAACTTCAACAATCCCAATATTAGGTTCTATCGTACAAAAGGGATAATTCTCGGCTGCGATACCTGCATTGGTGATAGCATTAAATAAAGTTGATTTGCCAACATTTGGCAAGCCGACAATACCACATTTAAGACTCATTGATGTCCTCTTTCGATGGCTTTCCTGATCGCCTATTAATAATCTGCATAACACTGCTTATCTTGCCAGATACAAAGTCCGGCACAAATCTGAGGCTTTCACTAATCACCATCTCAATCTGCTTTAAATCAGTCGAACCAGGACGCCCAAGAACGTACCCTAAAACCTTTTCCCGTGAACCTGGATGGCCAATTCCTATACGCAAGCGCCAGAAATCATGTGAGGAAAGTAAGGAAATTATGCTTCGAAGCCCATTGTGGCCCCCATGACCGCCTCCTTGTTTTAAACGTATAATGCCTGGCAACAAATCAAGATCATCATGGACCACAAGGATTTCTTCCGGCGCTATCCGATAAAACCTCGACATCGAGGCAACAGCTAATCCGCTATCATTCATAAATGTTTGGGGTTTCATGAGCCAAACATCTTGCCCACCAATACGCACAACCCCAGCAAGTCCGTGATGCTTCGGCTGCATTGCAAACCTGGCCCCGTGCTCCTCTCCCAGATTATCCAGCCACCAGAAACCGGCATTGTGACGGGTCTGTTCATATTCTTGACCGGGATTACCAAGGCCGACAATCATTCGAATGGATGACATCTGATTTCACCAATAAACAAAGCCCGTCAACTAGGACGGGCCCGGCTTTAACAGGTTACTCAAACACGCCTGAAATCAACATGCAACACCATTGGTCGAAATGGATGCATTTGTACATTTTGCACCATAACGGATTGTTTCTTACCATCAAGGACCAAAACCAATGAGGATTGAAAAAAATCAGCATGTTTAATTTGATGAAAAACAGTATTGTGATCTATTTCTATAGACAAGGGTTCCTCCTTGCCTCCATAGATAATAGCAGGCACCAGCCCCTGACGGCGTAGACGGCGGCTCGCACCCGTTCCTAACGCACTTCTTGCAGTAGCAATCACTTCATAACTCATAATTTATCTCCTGGTTCCGCCCCCCCGCGACCAGGTTGGCATTAAAATGGAGCCAAAGCTCCCCGTTAATCCATAAAAAGTGAACTTACAGACTCCTCATGGCTAATTCTTGAAATAGTTTCAGCGAGCAATCCTGCAATGGATAATTGACGAATCTTAGGATTTACCTGCGCTTCAGGTTTTAACGGGATGGTATCTGTCACGACTACCATGTCAAGTTCTGATGCAGTAATGCGTTCAATAGCTGAACCAGAAAGAACCGGATGCGTCGCATAGGCAAGAACCTTCGCTGCACCTTGCTCTTTAAGAGCACGGGCCGCTTCACACAATGTATTTGCCGTGTCAACCATATCATCCATGATTACACAAGTTTTTCCAGCCACTTCCCCAATGATATTCATCACCTTGGCTTCATTCGGCTTGGGCCGCCGTTTATCAATAATAGCCAAATCGGAGTCATCCAGAAGTTTTGCCATAGCCCTGGCTCTAACCACGCCGCCCACATCAGGTGAAATGATTACAAGATTATCATACTGCTGCTCTCGCAAGTCAGCCAGCAATACAGGTGTTGCATAAATGTTATCTACAGGAATATCAAAAAAACCCTGTATCTGATCTGAGTGCAGATCTACTGTCAACAAACGGTCTATTCCTGCACCAGTTAGCATATTTGCTACAACCTTTGCAGAAATTGGTACTCGTGCTGAACGTGGGCGTCTATCCTGTCGGGCATACCCAAAGTAAGGAATTGCAGCAGTAATCCGTCCCGCGGAAGAACGTTTCAAGGCATCAACCATAATCATGATTTCCATCAGGTGATCATTGGTCGGATGGCAAGTTGACTGAAGAACGAACACATCACTTCCGCGAACATTATCCAGCAATTCGGCCATGACTTCACCATCACTGAAACGACCTACCACAGCCCGACCCAGGGGAATTCCCAGATATCTTGTTACGTCTTCGGCCAGCCCCACATTGGCCGTACCGGTAAATATCATCATGCTTGCGTTGCTCACACTTTTATCCTTCGCTTCGCCGCAATACTGACACACCTGCTCTGTCGTAACCATGAGTGAAACCCCATCAAACCAAAAGGCGAGCTACCTGCTCGCCCTTACTTATCTGGCTGGGGAGGTAGGGATCGAACCTACGAATGCCGGAATCAAAATCCGGTGCCTTACCACTTGGCGACTCCCCAAATCAATCAATTAATTCATAATGAGGGTGACAATCCAACCCTCGTGATATAAAGCCCCGTATTCCAAGTGGTTTGGCTTCCCACACCCGTCTTGCCTCTGCTTCATTATCAAACTCTGCGAACACACATGCACCCGAACCCGTCATACGGGCATCAGCATATTGTTCCAGCCATTTAAGACAATCTGCAATCTGGGGATGCCGCGCAACTGTCACCTCCTGCAACTCGTTTCGCATCGGACCGGGAAAGTCGGTCATTCTGTCAACAAAATCCCCTACTGTCAATCCAAGTGATTCAAAAATCTCCCTTGTAGAAACAAAGACACCAGGCACCAAAACTATATACCAAGCGGGTGCTAAAGAAACAGGCTGGAAAAGTTCACCAATACCCTGCACTCTGGCATTAACTCCATAAACAAAGAAAGGTACATCCGCACCTAGTCCGAGTGCAATTTCCAGTAATGTTTCCCGATTTAAATGAGTCTGCCAAAGATGGTTTAAGGCTATAAGGACGGTTGCAGCATCAGAACTCCCTCCCCCAAGTCCACCTCCAATTGGCAAAATTTTCTTAAGACGGATACGAGCTCCAAAAGAACAATTCGTAACTTCCTTAAGCCGCCTTGCCGCCATTAGGCATAAATCATCTATCTCTTCCACTCCAGGCACAGGTCTTACACGTTCAATACGCCCATCCTCCATTACAGTAATAAACAGCCTATCTGCAATATCTATCAATCTAAATAAACTATCCAGCAAATGATAACCATCCGGGCGTCTGCCAACAACACGCAAAGACAGGTTAAGTTTAGCCGGTGCAACAAAAGAAAACTCAGGTAAATGAATGTTCATGCAGGCGCCCACCGATCAATGATCAGTTTGACCCTAACTTCAGGACAAGTAAGGATCATACTCGAAGGCAACATCATCCCCCCTTGCCGTCTATAGCCTGTGTAGTCCACTACCCACCCTTGCTGCTCAAGATGAACTAGATGCCCTTCATGATCAAACCTTGTCAACACATGGCCTGGCGCAGGTTGTCCCATGACCCAGTAATGCAAACCTTCTAGCGGTAAAGGCCATCCAAGGATCCTGCGTGTCAGGACATCCGTCGAAGCAGCCACCCATTTTTTACCGTCAGCTGTTTCGAGTGTCACTCCTGAATTACTACGCTCAATTCGTGCCACACCCTGACCAAGCGGCGAAAGAATCAAGACCACATCTTCATTTCTACGATGACGCCAAGTCAGGAAACCTGAAAAACTATTCTTGTTATGTATAACACCAATACGACCAGAAAGTACATAAGAATGTTCACCAAGCGGCGCATTGGTTCCTGTCTCTGGGGGAAGGGTTAAACTTGCACAAGCTGAAAGTAGAAAAAGGAGGCAAATTGCGCTTTTTCTAATTATAGAGAAAAACCGCATCAATCAATGCTCCAGCTGCTTGATTGTCTGTTTCAACAGTCTATTGTCAGGATGCAGAATCAAGGCCTTATGCCAGATTTTTCTCGCTTCAGTCTCGTTCCCCTGCTTCCACAAAACTTCACCAAGATGAGCCCCGATTTCCGGATCAGGGTAAGCCATGTATGCCTTTTCCAAATAAACCAAAGCATCATCAAGATGACCGAGTCGATATTGAAGCCACCCGAGGCTATCCAATACAAACGGATCGCCAGGAAGCAATACTTGGGCTCTATTCAAAAGACGACCCGCCTCGACAAGACGTTCATTATGGTTTGCAAGTGTGTACCCCAAGGCATTATAAGCCTGGCCATCATTGGGTCGTAACTTTATAAGCAATCGCAAATTGCTTTCAAAAACACCATCAAGGCCAATTCGATCTGCAGAAAGTGCATGGGCATATAGCAAATCAGGATTATCTGGTGACTTTTTCAGAAGCTCTCCTAACAAGTCATAAGCCTGACGATTCTTCTTCATCCGTCTAAGTACTTCAGCCTTTGCAAGCCCTATATCTATTTTATCGTCTAGTGTTTTTGGCACAAGGTGAGTAAGAGTCACCAAGGCTTCATGATTTTTCCCTTGATCAGATAAAATGCCTGCGACACGGATCTGCGCAGTAAGATAGTGCGGCCCCTTTGGCACAGTCAAATACCAAGCCCTTGCCTTATCGGGCTGATTCAAACCTTGCTCCGCCTGCCCTAGATACAACCGCACCTGATCCTTGTCCGGTACAGGTAATGTAAGTGCCTTTAAAAAGTACTCATGCGCTGTTTTCCAGTCGTTGATTTGAGCCGATAAAAGTCCGATTGCCAAATTCACCTGCCCATCATATGGGTAAGTCTTAACCAAATTTTCAAATTCTCTCCGCGCCTCCTTGAAACGGCCAATACTAACAAGGGTGCGTGCATAGACAAGACGTACATCCGGGTCATTGTAATGACTTAAATATTCCTCCAAAAACTTCACGGCCCTATCAGGCGAACTCCGGCCTAACACAACGCCTTTCAGTACAGCAGCTTGAGGTGAATCAGGTTTCAAAGTTAACGCCGTATCTGCTTCTCGAATAGCTACCTCAAATTGCGCTGCTCGAAATGCACTTTCACCAGCAAAGATATGGGCTTGAGGCATACTCGGATAACGGCTAGCCAATAAAAGGGCAAACTGAAGTGCCTTAGACTGATCTGGCACCCTTGAGACAAGGTTGTCAAGATTAGCAAAAATGACATCATCGTTGCCTCCGGAATGATTTAATATGGCTTCTACATAAGGTAGTGCGCCATCAAGATCCTCTTTGTCAAGCATGATGACCGCGAGTATTTGAACAGGCTCAACAGCCTTGGGATCCATCCGAGTCCAAAGTTTTGCAGCCTCTTCTGCAGCAGCAATTTTATGATAATGCAATGCAACTTCTACTGCGCGGGCAGCAAAACGAGAATCATGAGTCTGCTTTGCAAGCTGAGTGAAAGCCTTAATGGCCGTATCTGGACTTCCTTCCTGATTCGAAATTTCTCCAATTAAATCCTTATAAAACATCTCGCTTGTATCTAGAGAAGAGGCGCTCACAGCATTGGCAGATTTACCCGAAGCTATTCCGGATAACCCTGCAGGGTGCACCATTGCACAAGCATCAAGTAAAATCAGGCATAACAGTACTACAAAGGAACGGATGCTCATCAAAAAAGCCTGCCTAAAAGTTGCCAAATTCAGTTAACCCAATACTGGGTGCCTTGGTTAATCATCAAGGGATATTAGATGACTTATTCATACGACTCAAGCACCGATCGTGTTATTCTTTACTATTCAAATGTTAAAGACATAAATTAACTGATGCCTGAGCTACCTGAAGTTGAAACCATCAAGTTAGGACTTGCTCCGCATATAATCGGCCAAACCATTCAGTCAACGCTGATTCGTGAATCTCGCCTGCGTTGGCCTGTTGATCCAGAACTTAATCTGAAGATTGCAGGGCAAAAGATTAATTCCCTTAAACGCAGGGGGAAATACCTGATAGCTGATTTACAGACAGGCCACCTTATCATACATCTTGGCATGTCAGGCAGCTTACGTATCATCATGATAGCTTTAGAACAACCCAGAAAGCATGATCATCTGGATATCCGGCTTGATAACGGTAAAATTATACGCTTTCATGATCCACGTCGTTTTGGTGCTATCCTCTACACTACAGAACCGATAGAAAAACACCCGCTTCTTGTTCGGCTTGGGATTGAACCATTCGATCAGCAGTTTAATGACAGGACTCTTTATTCCATAACAAGAAATCGTAAAACACCTATAAAACAAATACTTATGAATTCACAACTTATAGCTGGAATTGGCAATATCTATGCCAATGAAGCATTATTTCAAGCAGGAATACACCCTGGAACAATTGCAAGTAACCTGAATATGATTCACTGCAAGAAACTTGCAGCAAGTATCCGCGATATTCTTTTGCGGGCAATTAATTTGGGAGGAAGCACCTTACGTGATTTTGTCAGTAGTGAAGGTGAGCAAGGATATTTTCAACAAGAACATGAAGTTTATGATCAGTTGGGAAAACCATGCTCAAGATGTAAAACGCCTATTGTCATGAAGCGGCAAAATGGGAGAAGTAGCTTTTTCTGTCCAAAATGCCAGAAATACTAGACTTTTTCACTTTTTAAGAGCAGATACTTCTTGTACAGGTCCTCCTTGCTTTCCACTCGCTCCGGATCGAAAGGAATACAATCTACAGGGCAAACCTGCTGACATTGGGGTTCATCAAAATGACCGACACATTCGGTACAACGATTGGGATCAATAATATAAATTTCTTCGCCCTGTGAAATCGCATCATTCGGGCATTCTGGTTCGCAAACATCACAATTAATGCATTCGTCAGTAATCATCAAAGACATGTAAAACCTCGACCTTATCTTACATCAGCTTATTACCATAATACCAAATTGGCATCAAAAAGACTCGGCTTTTGCATTTAAATATGCCAAAACAGCTGGATGGACAAAAGGGCTGACATCTCCACCAAGGCGAAAAATTTCCCTTACTATAGTTGCCGAAACAAACATGAATGGATCAGACGCGCTAAGAAACAGTGTTTCCACATCCGGGGCAAGATTGCGGTTCATTCCAGCAAGTTGAAATTCATATTCAAAATCTGATACCGCACGCAATCCACGAAGAATAATATTTGCATGCTGATCTTTCAGAAAATGACTTAACAAACCGCGAAATCCCTTGACTTCGATTCGTGGATCTCCTGCAAAAACCTCAGTTGCCATATCAACTCGTTCTTCAAGTGAAAAGCAGGTTTTTTTATTAACATTTTCTGCAACCGCTACAATTACTCCACCGAATAATTGTGCAGCTCTACGTGTAATATCTTCGTGGCCACGCGTAATGGGATCGAATGTTCCCGGATAGACTAGCGTCAGCATAATTACCCACTATTTTCATCAAAAGGACTAACGGAGGCCTCAAACAATAAATGGTGAGACACTCCCGATTTTGCATGTCGCCGAAAACGTAACCCTTTGGGGGGAGAAATTTCTTCCTCGCTCTCAACGTAAACCAAACCGCAAGGCTTAATGAGCTTGACGACATCCGGCAACACCCTGTCAAGCAAACCATAACCAAATGGTGGATCCAGAAATACCAAATCAAAACGCTGTTTACTGGTATGGAGAAAATCCAGCGCATCCTGGTGGATGAGGGTCAACCTATCTCCTGCCCCCAATACTTTTGCATTCTCAGCCAGGAAATCAAAAACCCGCTGCTGTTTTTCCACCATGACAACATGTGCTGCTCCCCGAGAAAGTGCCTCAAAACCCAAGGCTCCGCTACCAGAAAAAAGATCGAGGCAGGAATAATCATGCATATACTGGCCAAGCCAGTTAAACAAAGTCTCGCGACCTTTATCAGTTGTAGGGCGTAAACCAGAAACATCTGGGAATTTAAGCAAACGGCTCCGCCAATCTCCACCGATAATCCTGACCCGATTATGCTTCGTCCTATTTATTTTAATATTCTTCCTGGCGGCATTCATAAAACACATGGATATCCTTCCATAATCCAATTTGATATCATAACCGTAAGCGGAATTCGTTGCCAGCCTTGTTGGTTGGTCCAATATAACCATTATGCAGCTAACTTCATGCTCAGTTTTCTAAAAAAGCCCCTTGCCGACAATAACAATGCCCAACCGTCTACTTCTCCTGCGGCAGGAATCGGCAGTAAGCTAAGGGCGGGCCTTGTCAAAACACGCGAACGGTTTCGCAGCCTTGCGCCCTTGTTTTCCAGTTCTGCCATTGATGAAAATTTTTATGAAGAACTTGAAACACTTCTGCTTACTGCTGATTGCGGAGTCAAAGCTACAGAAAGGATCCTGTCCATCCTTCGAGATACTGCACAGCTTCAAAAACTGGACTGCGCTACCTACCTTCGCCCCATACTGCGTCAAACCCTTGTTGATTTTCTAAAACCTCTTGAGGTACCACTGAATACCGATACGGCTCGACCCTTTGTCATTCTTTTAGCTGGAGTCAATGGTGCCGGTAAAACCACAACAATTGGTAAACTTGCGTGCCTATTTCAATCTCAAGGTCTATCTGTTCTGCTTGCTGCAGGAGATACCTTTCGTGCTGCCGCAAAAGAACAGCTTAGGGTATGGGGTGAGCGTAACGAGATAAACGTCATTACACAAGAAGGTAATGATCCATCTGCAGTTATATATGACGCTGTCACTGCTGCAAACGCGAGAAATATTGATATTGTTCTTGCTGATACTGCTGGTAGATTACCAACCCAGCTACATTTGATGGATGAAATTAGAAAAATACAACGAGTTATTGGCAAGGCCCAAACCGGTGCGCCACACGAAATATTGCTGGTACTGGATGCCAATACAGGACAAAATGCCATAAATCAGGTAAAGACATTTCATCAGGCCTTAAATCTAACCGGATTAGTACTGACCAAACTTGACGGAAGCGCACGCGGGGGCGTATTACTTGCTATCGCCCAGGAATGCCCAGTTCCAGTGAGGTTTATTGGTGTTGGGGAAAACATGGCCGACATCAAACCTTTTATTGCAGAAGAATTTGTCTCGGCAATGCTCGACTAACTAATGGGGGCAACGTGATTAGCTTAAAACAGGTCTCCAAACGTTATCCGGGAAATCTTGAAGCATTACGTGATTTAAATCTAGATATCAGTACTGGAGAGGCCGTTCTCCTTACAGGACGATCAGGAGCAGGGAAAACAACACTTTTAAAACTGGTTTCAGCTATTGAGATGCCTAGTGCTGGCGAAATTATGGTAAATGGGCAAAGTATAACCAGGCTTAGACGAAGTCAGATACCTTACCTAAGGCGTAGCATAGGTATAGTTTTTCAAGATCAGAAACTTCTATTTGATAGTGATGTCCTGACCAATGTCACCCTCCCACTACATATTTGTGGACAAAGCCGGTCTGTGGCAATGAAAAGGGCCAGAGCTGCCCTAGATCGTGTAGGACTACTTGAAAGGGAACGATCACTGCCTGTTGCACTCTCGGGAGGTGAACGTCAAAGACTCTGTATTGCCCGAGCCATTGTCAATCGCCCAAGCCTACTGCTTGTTGATGAACCTACTGCAAATCTTGATCCCGATTACGCGAAAGCAATAATTGATCTGTTTCGTTCCTTTCACCAGGCTGGAGTAACTGTCGTTATTGCCACCCATGACATAGAGGTCATCAATCGTTTTCCCTTGCGCCAAATTCATCTTGACCAGGGCCGACTTCTCAACCATACCGGACCAACAACATACTGACCCATGCTTAACTGGATATCACAACACTGGCACACTTTTTGGCAAACACTTGGCCGTTTGGTTAGAGCCCCCATTTCAACCTTACTGGCAATTCTAGTCATGGGAACAACCCTTTGTCTTCCAGCCGGGCTTTATCTCATGCTGCATAGCCTAAACAGGCTACAGGGAGTAATCCACGAAAATCCCCAGGTAACCATATTTATGAAAATCCTGTCAAACAGTTCGGATATACAGCAGGTTAATGGTTTGTTAAATCAAGATACAGAGGTAAAGGATTACAAATTCATTCCCAAGAATGAAGCATTGAAGTCCCTGGCTCAACGTTCAGGAATTACCGATCTTCTTGCAGGATTGCCTTCAAATCCTCTTCCCGATGCTTTTGTAGTTCGCCTAAAAAACAGCACGCCCGAAAACATAGCCTATTTCAAAAACTCTGTATTGAACTGGCCATCTGTTGACTCAGTTCAATACGACGCAATCTGGGCACAAAGACTTGCTGCTCTTATTTCCCTTGGGCGTAACTTTATAATTCTAATAAGCGTTCTGCTTGCTTTTACTGTTTCAGTAATAATTGGCAATACCATACGCCTACAAATTGCGAGCCGCCAAGCTGAAATTGAAGTTAGCATACTGATTGGAGCAACCCGTCGATTTATCCGCCGACCTTTCCTCTATTTTGGCGCTTTACAAGGTCTTGCCTCTGGCCTGATTGCATGGGGAATACTTCAACTCTGCTTAATGGCTATCAATGTTAAAATTTCAGCTTTTTCAAATCTATATGGTTCAATATTTATACTCCACAGTTTTTCCCCTTCGGCTATTGCTGTTCTTCTTGCAGGCTCTTCTGTTGCTGGTTGGCTTGGTGCCATATTTGGTACTTCATACGCCATAAAAAATATTTAACCAATTGACTTGATTTATTTTAATTAAATTTGGCACTCTACATTAGAGAGTGCTAAAATAGCCTTAGGATTTGATCCAAACCTATTTGGAGGCTATATGACAAATCATTTTGCGCTCCCAGTTGCCACAGCAAGTAACCTTGATGGATACATCCAATCTGTCAAGCAATTTCCTATTCTTTCGGCAACTGAAGAAGCTGACCTTGGCCGTCGCTTACGCCAGCATAATGATCTGGGTGCGGCACGTGAATTAATCCTGTCCCATCTTCGTGTGGTTGTTAGCATAGCTCGTGGATACCATGGTTATGGGCTACCCCAGGCAGATCTAATTCAAGAAGGCAACATTGGACTTATGAAAGCAGTCAGGCGCTTTGATCCTGACCGTGGAGTACGGCTTGTTTCTTTTGCAATTCACTGGATACGGGCAGAAATTAACGAATACATCATACGTAACTGGCGATTAGTCAAAATTGCAACAACCAAGGCTCAACGTCGCTTATTCTTTAATCTTCGCAGTTTGAAGCAAAACCTTGGATTCATGGGGAAAGATGAAATTCATGAAATTGCCCGTGAGCTTAAGGTGAAGCCAGAAGAAGTTGTAGAAATGGATATACGCCTGTCTGGGCGTGACTGCGCCTTGGAAAATCCGGATGATGAAGGACCCGAGCCTTTAGATTATCTGACTGACCCCGGTGCGGAACCCTCAGTATTTCTTGAAAACCTTGAGCAGGAAAAGCTGCTCGCCACAGGCCTTGGCAATGCCTTGGACACTCTTGATACCCGTAGTCGCAGGATTATTGAAGCACGCTGGCTTAATCCTGACAATTCCCTAACACTTCATGACCTGGCGGCCGAATTCGAAGTATCAGCAGAGCGCATCCGTCAGATAGAACAAAAAGCCTTAAAGCAGCTCAAATCAGTAATGATTGAGAATTAAACCGTAAGGAAAAATGATAGCCCTGAAATTTTATTGCAGGGCTATCATCCTCGGTATAGGTAATGGTCAAGTAATAACGCAGCGAAAATCAGGGACAAATAAACAATGGAATAGCGGAAAGTCTTTTTTGCCAGTTCATCACTATAATGCCTAACGATGGCTACTGCGTACCAGATAAAAATAAAATCCAAAATCAAGGCCGAAAAAAGATAAAGCTCATGGCTCATTCCAGATGCATAAGGTAGTAATGTAACAGCTGTTAGGATGAGTGTATAAAGCAATACATGTAAACGAGTATAATGATCTCCATGGGTAACCGGAAGCATTGGCATACCTACTTTTGCATATTCCTTTTTTCTATACAGGGCCAATGACCAGAAATGGGGTGGAGTCCATGCAAAAATGATTAGGAACAGCAATAAGGCATTTGCACTGACACTTCCTGTAACTGCGGCCCAGCCAAGCACGGGTGGCATGGCTCCTGATGCACCCCCAATCACTATATTCTGGGGGGTTACTGGTTTCAGTACAATAGTATAAATAATTGCATATCCAATAAATGTCCCCAGAGTCAACCACATTGTCAATGAGTTAACCATGTTATCAAGCAACCATAAACCGATACCGCCTACCACAAGGGCAAAAACCAGCGTCTGAGATGAGGTTATAGTTCCTTGCGGCAAAGGACGGGCACGTGTACGCGCCATAACTGCATCAATCTTCTGCTCAACAAGACAATTAATTGCTGCAGCTGCAGCTGCCACCAAAGCGATTCCTGTTGTAGCTGATAACAAAATAGACCACGGCACCATATCAGGTGTGGCAAGAAACATCCCAATTACAGCAGTGAACACTATTAGTGAAACTACATTAGGTTTGGTTAACTGCAAAAACTGAAAAGCACGACCCCATCTACGGGCATTTGACACAATAGCCGTCATGACCTCCCCCTATATCGATTTGAAGCATTATAAATAAGGTAGTTAATTGACGTAAGTGTCACCAGCAGCAAAGCTGCCCCAGCATTATGTGCAACTGCAACCGGAAGTGGCAAACTCAATTCAACATTAGCTATTCCAAGTCCCATCTGGGCAAAAAGAAGCGCAAGCAATACAAAACCTAAATGCCTGAATCCTGGAACACGTTTTACTTTTAAAGCAAGCCAGCCTACATAGCAAAAAGTTATCAGGGCACCCACTCTATGCATCCAGTGAATCCCTACAAGTGCGGAATAATCCAAAGGCGCTCCCGAAGCCGTTTTCCCAAGATCCCTGAAGAGCTGGAATCCATGTGCCAAATCCATAGGAGGAACCCACTGGCCATTACAAGTCGGAAATCCAGTACAAGCAAGGGCAGCATAATTCGTGGATGTCCATCCCCCCAAACAAATTTGAACACAAATCACGACAAGAGCAATAATCGCATATGGACGTAATCTGACCGCATGTATAGAAGGGGGCACAAGTTCTGGGGGCGTCTGGCGCAACCCCAGCCAGGACAATAATGCAAGAGTTGTCATCCCACCAAGCAAATGAGCGCTCACGACTATGGGGCGTAAAAGCAGGGTAACTGTCCACATTCCCAGCAATGCCTGAAATATAACCGTTCCAACTATTGCCACAGGCAAGCCTAACCGTTCATGACGGCGCCATGATAAATAGGCTATTACAATAATAAGTGTCGCCAGTGTTCCAGCAAAATAGCGATGTATCATTTCCTTCCATGCTTTTGAAGCTATTACAGGTCTATTTGGAAACGCAGATTCGGCCCTACTTATCTGGGCTGACGTATCGGGTGCACCAATCTGTCCATAACAGCCAGGCCAGTCCGGGCAACCCAGCCCTGCATTTGACAGGCGGACAAATGCCCCAAGCACTACAACACACAGAGCGAGCAAGGCGGTTAACCATATCAGTTTCTTGTATATCATGAATCATTCTCCAACTAGCCTATGCTGGATGCCTCCAAGAGTCTATGCAGATCAGATGCAATATCCCCCATTGCAGGATGGGGGCCATAGCGCATCATCACATTTCCACGAGGATCCATTATAAATATTATTGCTTCCTGTCCTGACGGGATGGGTAGCTGACTTGAGATCTCTTTATCTGGATCCGCCACTTCCCAGGTCCCTGTAAAATATCTCTCAAGCTGAAAACCCGGTCTTGAATGACCCGTTACCAGCCAAACTCTTTCAATACGATTCCTGTCCAGATTCTCACTGATACGCACTTGACGCATTGCATAGAGCGCATAACGACATTCCTTATCACAGCTACCAGGCGCTGACATGATCAATACCCATTTACCTTTCAGGGTATCAACGCTAAAACTTGTGCCATTTTCAAGCTTGGCAGATGCATTTTGCAGAGGTTTAGGAGGTAACAGCTCACCATGATTATCGAACGAATGTGGTCGGAACCAATAAAAAACAACGTACGCTGCAACTAAGGGGACAAGGAATATCGATGCAATAAGCAATGCCTTTAATCTACCCCATTTAACCTTTCTTGATATAGCGTCTGACATATAGGCCTATATAAATAATAATAATGGCTGCAGCCATCGCATACCACTGAAAAAAATATCCATAGTGCATAGCAACACCCATATCAGGACGCGGCCATATCCGGATCAGTCCATCATTTGTATCGTTGTCCTGCAAAATGACAACCGGCTGTAGGGGAAAAGATGCTTGACTTGCATAATCCTTTAATACCAGATTTTCCCAGACCCGGCCATTTACATTGCTACCTGACAATAACAAAAACCGCTTTGGGGGAATGGCAGCTATCCCTGTAACAACCTGAATTCCATGTGGTGGCACAGCTTGGGGGAGATGGCTTCGATCCCCAGTTGATTCCACAAAACCCCTGTTAACCAGAACATGCATATTACTCCCTGACAGCACCATCGGCGTTAATACATCGTATCCCACCTTATCATCAAGGCTTATATTATCGAGGTAGATTTGATCACGAGCATCAAACCGACCCTCCACCCTAACCCTTCTGTATTGCCAATCAGGCGCATAAACAGGTGTAACAGGCAAATTTACCGGCGGTTCCTTCGCCATGGTGTCATATTGTTCAGCCTCAGATTCAGATCTATGAGCACGCCTAAGCTGCCAATTTCCAAGCGAAACAGTAAGCATCACCATAATGATGGCTGCCACTGTAGGCAAAAAAACAGGACGACGCCTCATAATCTTGTTCTCCTGATGATAGCTTCCCTCCTGAGTTTCCTATAAAATTCCCTAAATTCCGTAAGGAGTACCATTTTGAGATATGTTGTCTTCCTCTTCATTGCTCTCATACTTTACACGCTTGGACGAGCGCTTTACTTTGTCATGCACGACAGAGGAGCTAGTGAACGAAGTGTTCGCGCACTTACTTATCGCGTTATTTTATCGATTACGCTGTTCGCTTTGCTAATGCTCGGATATAGGTTCGGTTATCTTTCACCTCAAGGTCTCTAACCCGGAGGAACCAAAAGATGGAGGCTGGCAGAGGAATGGCCAGCCTCAGTGGATTCACAGCCAATATACAAAAATAAACAGCAGCAACCAAACCACATCCACGAAGTGCCAATACCACGCAGCAGCCTCGAAAGCAAAATGATGCTCAGGAGTAAAATGTCCTTTTAGGGATCTTACCAGCATCACGATTAACATGGTTGTCCCTAGCATCACATGTAAACCATGAAAACCCGTCAGCATAAAGAAAGTACAGCCATATACACCAGTAGATAGAGAAAATGCTGCGTGGAGATATTCATGGGCCTGCAGGGTAACAAACGACAGGCCTAGAAGTACCGTCACCAATAAACCTAACTTTAGCTGGACTCGATTATTTTTTACTAGACCCCAATGAGCCCAGGTAAGAGTTGCGCCAGAAGTTAAAAGAATCAAGGTATTTATTGCTGGAATTCCCCAGGCTTGCATAGGGCGAAAAGCATTCGTCAAATATGGTCCTGAGCTAGGCCAGCTCGCAACAAAATTCGGCCAAAGTAACTTTTGCGTAGCAAGCATCGGTACAGAGATTACTCGGGCATAGAACAATGCACCAAAAAATGCTGAAAAAAACATAACCTCAGAAAAAATAAACCAGCTCATGGACCAACGGAATGAAGTATCGACCTGACGGTTATATCGACCACTTTCTGACTCACGTATTACTGTTCCGAACCAGCCAAAAAGCATATAGACAAGAATAGCAAACCCAATGCCCAGCATTGGCAAGCCACCCTTTAAGTCATTAAACAATAGCGTCGCACCAATAGCTAGGGATAACAGGGCCAATGAACCGACAATCGGCCATATGGACGGTGTCGGGACATAATACCCCTGTTTATTTTCGCTCATTTACTCCTCCTCTTTTGCTACAGCAAATTAATTTTTATTCGGCCAAATAAGCAAGAGCCCTCAGTGCGTTACAAAATAAACCAGTATCAGCAGGCTTAATACAAAAAACACCCCGCCCAACAGCCCCGCCACTACAATCTGCTTTAGCGTTAGCTGACTGAAATCAGCTGCATAATCCCGGTTTTTCCGTACACCCAAAAAACTCCAGAATACAGCCGCCATTGCCCGCCACATTCCGCCCTTAGGTTTGCCATCATCTTTAACGTTCACACACTCACCCCATCCCAGCCACCAGAAACTGTTTGCATGAGATTCAAGAAATCATCTTAAGCCAATTACAGTGGCATCATATGATAATACTGCAGAATTATCAGGCATAAAGCGCTTTTCTCACACACTCATTTCAAGCAAAAAACCTGACATGTAACAATACTTTAGCTTTGCACTTACCCGTTACATTCAAAGCCACTATCAAAAAATCATACCAGGCTACCCGTACAGTCCCTTGATTGAACAATGTAAAAATGGATATGCAACATCAGCAAATAACCATGAAAAACCAGTGTCCAAATTTACATCAAGATACACCCGATCCTGGGCGACCTATACGGAAAAACCATTAACTGACTGGCATTTAACCTAAACACCAGCCATTCCAGCTATAGCGAAAAACCTGGAATAAACAGGGGTAATCAACTACAGCCAGGCATCTTGGCTAAACATTACTCAATTTATAAAAATGGAAAGTTGTCTCTTGATGCTCCTACTGTCTTCAGTGCCAATGAAGAACAATTTCCCATATATATAATATGAAAGCCAGAATACCCAGTATCAGCCCGGTCAGCTTCGTCCGTCGCGCTTGTCTTGGATTCACGCTTTCCCTCTTTTATAGAGCTTCTAATCAACAAACCTGAAGTATAAAACATTATGCATACATAAAACGTGGCGGGGGCATGTATATGACCCCCGCTCCGAATCACTTAACTACAGGCGGAGTCTGAAATGAATGGTAAGGTGCTGGAGAAGGTAGCGTCCACTCAAGCGAATCAGCACCCTCCCAAGGCTTGCTAGGCGCCTTCTTCCCGCCACGAATACATTTCAACACTACTACCAGGAATATAAGCTGTGACATACCCAACAGGAATGCACCGACCGAAGCCACCTGATTAAATGTCGTAAATTGTAACGCATAATCCGGTATCCGACGTGGCATTCCTGCCAACCCAAGAAAATGCATCGGGAAGAATGTAATATTGAAAGCAATTGTTGTCGTCCAGAAATGAAGCTTGCCAAGCCGTTCGTCATACATATGGCCTGTCCACTTCGGTAACCAGAAATAAACTCCTGCCATTATGCTCATTGCAGCACCAGAAAAAAGCACATAGTGGAAATGAGCCACCACATAATAGGTATTATGAAGCTGGATATCCACTGGAACGAGTGCCAGGACAAGACCTGAAAAACCACCAATTGTAAACAGACAGACGAATGCAATAGCAAACAGCATGGGAGTTTCAAAAGTCATTGAACCTCTCCACATCGTAGCCACCCAGTTAAATACCTTTACTCCGGTTGGTACCGCAATCAACATTGTGGCATACATGAAAAATAGCTGCCCTGCAGCCGGCATCCCAACGGTAAACATGTGATGCGCCCAAACTGTAAATGACAGAATCGCAATTGATGCCGTTGCATAAACCATCGATGCATAACCAAAAAGGGGCTTACGTGCAAAAGTAGGAATGATTTGTGAAACTATTCCGAATGCTGGCAAAATCATGATGTAGACTTCAGGGTGACCAAAAAACCAGAAGATATGCTCGTACATCAAGGGATCACCGCCGCCTGCAGGATTAAAAAAATGGGTCCCAAAATGACGATCCGTCAAAAGCATTGTAACCGCGCCCGCAAGTACTGGCATAACTGCTATAAGTAGATATGCCGTAATAAGCCATGTCCAGACAAACATCGGCATTTTCATGAGAGACATGCCAGGAGCACGCAAATTCAATATCGTAGTAATGATATTAATCGACCCCATTATCGATGAAATTCCCATGAGATGGATGGCAAAAATAGTCATATCCATTCCCATGCCCATTTGTATGGATAAAGGCGGGTATAGCGTCCAGCCTGCAGCAGCAGCGCCTCCTGGAACAAAAAAAGAACCGAGCAGTAGAAGTGCAGCAGGGGGCAGCAACCAGAAACTCCAGTTATTCATCCGGGCAAACGCCATATCCGGCGCACCAATCATCATTGGAACCAACCAATTAGCAAAACCCACAAATGCAGGCATAATGGCACCAAAAATCATTAACAGCCCATGAAGTGTCGTCAGCTGGTTAAAGAAATCCGGCTGGAAAAACTGAAGACCAGGCTCAAAGAGCTCGGCACGGATCATTAAAGCCATGCTCCCGGCTGACAGGAACATGATCAAACTAAACCAAAGGTAAAGAGTGCCAATATCCTTATGATTGGTTGTGGTTAACCAACGCATGATTCCTTTAGGCGGATGTTCATGCCCAAGATCATGAGTATGTGCCGTTGCGTCCATTTAGGCGTTCTCCTCGATTATTTACGTAATGCCTTGACTTCCGCGGGCTGGATGGCTTCACCAGTGTGATTCCCCCAGCTATTACGCTCATAGGTAATCACCGATGCAATATCGAAGTCATTAAGCTGATCTTTCCATGCCGGCATGCGACCGCCTTTCCCGTTTAACACGGTCTCAATATGTACCGCTTTAGGTCCATTTACAATGGGGTCACCATCTAGAGCTGGAAACGCGCCAGGGATCCCTTTCCCATTCGCCTGATGACAGGCCGCACAATTTGCAGCATACACCTGAGCACCATGCTGTACCAGCTCGGCCTCTGTATAAGTCTTGTTTGGATTATAAGTCACAACCGCAGCCTTTTGCGCTTGAATCCACTTGGTAAAATCCTGCGGACTCACCGCTTTCACAACAATCGGCATGAAACCATGATCTTTGCCGCACAGCTGCGCACACTGCCCTCTGTACGTGCCTGGTTCATCAACTTTAAACCAGACAGACTTAACAAATCCCGGAATTGCATCTTGCTGAATTCCAAATGCCGGCAAATACCATCCATGGATTACATCATTGGAAGTAATCAACAGTTTGATTTTCTCTCCCGTTGGCACAACCATCGGATGATCAACTTCCAGCAAATAATGTTTATCCTTGGTCTGGAGATTTTCAATTTCGCTACGGGGTGTTGATAAGTTACTGAAAAAATTCACTCCTTGCCCAAGGTAATGATATCCCCATTTCCATTGATAGCCAGTCACCTTAATGGTCATGTCAGCATCAGATGTATTTTTCATGTCAAGAACTGTTTTACTTGCAGGATAAGCCATAGCCATCAGGATGATAAACGGGATAACAGTCCAGGTGATCTCTACTAACGTATTCTCATGAAAATTCGCTGCTTTATGGCCGAGGGATTTGCGATGCCTGAGAATGGAATAGAACATGGCGCCAAAGACGACTACGAAAATACCGAGACAAACCCACAGAACCATCAGGTGAAGATTATAAATCTGGCTCGCCACATTCGTCGCGGGGGGCTGCAAATTATATTGCAGATCTGCACGGGCACTTAACGAAGCAAGCATTAATGCAACTCCCCCACCCGTCCTCGCTACCAGCTTGTCTAACATGCCATACTCCCCTTTAGTTAACAAAAAATCCGGCCAATCGGGTTTATGGCGCTTTATCCAGTGCGACAGTACCTCACACAATATGTCACTCTAAGTAAGCCTGAGACACCCCGAGGCGGAACGTTAAGCGTTTTAACCCAAAGTCAGCAGCGCCTAACATACTGCCGGGGTAGTGGCGCAAGGCGCCAGGGAAACCGCAAACACCGCAATATTATTATTGCCGAATCAATGATAAAACCTAAGCTTAAATTTTATCATGGGTATATTTACCCTATTTTATTTGGCATGCGAACTGCTTCATCCCTTAACCTTCAAATTGAACGAATGATAAATGGTACGGCCTAGTTCCGCAATATCAACTTGATAAAAAATCCTACAAAAAATAAAATTGTCGGAATTAAAAAATTCAAAAAACTTTCAACCGGCACATAAAATTATCTTCATGTGAAGGAGGAATTCTCTCGACAAGATCAACAAAAGACTGAACAATCGGATTACGCAATCTTGGCACACAAATTAACGGGGGTTGCGCAAATCTTGTAGACAGGGCTTCAATATTTTCCTCAATCAAGGACATTTCAGGATCTAATATATTAGGCACCCAGCCAAAAAACTCAAGCCCTCTGCTAACTATGGCTTCATAAGTCAGCAGTGCATGGCTGAGACAACCAATCCGCAGGCCAACAACCATGATGACTGGCAAATCCATAGCCTGGGCTATGTCTGCCATAGTTAGGCTATCATTAAAAGGCACAGCCATCCCACCCACACCTTCTACCACGACAAAATCAGATCGCTCTCCCAAATAAGTCAAAGCTTTCATGACTACATCCAACTGCATTTTCACGCCCATCTTCTCCGCAGCAAGATGGGGTGCAACAGCATCCTGAAAACGGTAAGGGTTCCGAAATCGGATAGGTCCCTTGACTGAAGCCACAGAGGACAAAGCTTCCACATCCTCCCAGACATTCTTTTTATCTTTTACGACACAACCAGCAGCCACTGGTTTCATCACAGCCACTTCGAATCCGGCTTTAACCAGAGATGCAGCCATTCCAGAAGCAATCAGTGTTTTTCCAACGCCGGTATCCGTACCTGTTACAAACCACCCTTTCAAGCTAATCCCCTGTCCGGAATAATCCTGATAGTTTTTTTATCCGGGGCATGAGAGAAAGAACCTGCCCAAGCATGGCCATAAACAACTTCAAAAGTAGCTGGTAAAAGCCCTTCCCTACGTAAAAACTCATATTCCTCCGTAATACGGGCCAACCATCCCCGCCCAGACAAGCCCCGCATACGACCATGAGCCGCATTGTGTGCGCCTAGATCTTTCAAATCCCGCATCAATGTTTTAACGTCTTTGTATGTCAACGTAAAATATTCCATGTCCATTACGGGTGTTACAAAACCAGTCCGTATCAAGGCATCACCCACATCGTGCATGTCTATAAACTGGCCTACATGTGGCAATCCATCCAGCTTTGCAAAAATCTTCCGCAACTCAACAAGTGTATCAGGCCCAAAAGACGCAAACATCAGAAGGCCTCCTTCTTTCATCACACGATACATCTCAGCTAAGGTGGCATCCAGATCTACCGACCATTGCAATGCAAAAGCTGACCAAATCATATCAACTTCCCCCGATCTGAAAGGCAATGCATCCATATCTCCACAAATTGGATGAATGCGCCGTAACAGTGAATTCGGATTAAGCCAGTCCCAGAAGCCTGCGCGGTTATTCAACTGATCCAGCATCGGCATAGCAAGATCCAAAGCCAGAACCTCAGAATATGGATAACGTTTTGCGAGCCAAAAACTCCCAAGCCCTGTTCCACAACCCAAATCCAGAATCCGTTTGGGGGAATGGACAATGAAATCCAGGCGATCAAAAAGCCTCCGTCCCGCTTCACGCTGCAACACCGCATTGGCATCATATGTAGATGCGGCCCTGGAAAATGAACGCCTAACCTCTCCTTTATCAATAGTCCGATTAATTGTCATGAAAAAAACCCTGTAACTGACTGGCAACATCTTCTGGATTGGATAAAAAAACTGCATGACCCGATGCAGCAATTTCAACATAACGCCCAGAAGGCACCACATTGGCAAGCCTCATGCTTGCTTCTGCTGGAACAAGATAATCTCTGTCACCATGCAAACAACAAACTGGCTGCTTAATCGTCGCTGCCATCCCAAGAGTATCCCAATCCCGCAGCCAGCTAATCTGGCGTAGAAGCATTGTAGGTTCAAGCTGGATCTCAAGGGGAAAACGGATCCTTCGGGAACATCCCAATCCGGCAAGAGAAGCAAACCGTCTCATTCCTTCAACAGGGTCATGTTCAAGGAATTTCACAAATGATTCAAAAACAGTCAATGGCATGGCACATGGCCATCCATCATTTGACGTGTACCGCATATTAGAGGCCAGAAGCGCCAAACGGCGAACCCTTTCAGGAGCAAGACAGGCCACCCTGACCGCTAACTGGCCTCCCAACGACCACCCACACACATCAAAACGTGGCGGCAGCACTTCAAGCAGAGATTTCAAGCCTTCCCCATCAACTATTTTAGTCCATTCGGGCACATGGATCTTCCACGTTCTCGGCAATTTGGAAATAAGCGGTGAAAAAACCTTAGGTCCATAGCCAAATCCATGTAAAAGCACCAGATCTTTCAATTCCTCACTCATTTAAGACTTCAAGCAACCTATGCAAATCTTTTATGTCATGGGAAGCACAAAGACTAACCCGCAGTCGGGCTTCCCCCTGTGCTACAGTTGGTGGCCTGATTGCAGGCACCCAGATTCCACTGTCAAACAGCCTCCTTGACATGGAAACTGCTCGTGAATTACTTCCCATCATAAGAGGTTGTATGGGCGTATCGGATGGCATAAGATTCAACCCTATGGCATTTGCGTCATTTTTAAAAACACGAATGAGTTCAGTCAAATCATCCCTCCTGTTTTGTTCTGTACCCAGAATATGGAGCGCATGGCACATTGCATAGGCCAGAGCTGGAGGAATAGCAGTTGTATAAATATAACTTTTAGCCCGCTGGATTAAGAAATCAGTAAGGTAACGCGGCCCAGCAACAAAAGCTCCATATCCACCCATGGCTTTACTTAGCGTTCCCATATATACAATCTGGTCCGTATCATGATGGATACCATAAAGACTACCTCGCCCTTCATTCTGAAGCCCAAATCCATGAGCATCATCAATAACCAGCCAAGCATCATGGTACGTACAGAGGTCAGCCAGTAATTGAACAGGGGCAATATCTCCATCCATGCTGAATACACCATCAGTCACCACCAGCTTCTTTTTTACTTTTTCAGCAGACATCAACTGATCGAGCTGATTGATATTTTTATGCTGGTACCGAACCAGCTTTGCACGAGAAAGCAATGCCCCCTCATTCAGCGACGCGTGGTTAAGCCGGTCAGCAAATATTGTTGTATGACGATCTGCAAGGGTAGTCAGAATTCCTAGATTTGCCAAATAACCCGATCCAAACAGCAATGCAGACTCTTGCGACACAAATTTTGCCAGCATGACTTCAAGTTCAGCATGGGGTTGCATATGACCACATACAAGATGTGATCCCCCAGCACCTACACCATACCGTGTAGCTCCCCGCCCTAATGCTTCAACTATTTCCGGATGATTGGCAAGCCCGAGATAGTCATTACTGCAAAATGAAAGAAAGAAGGAACCTCCCAGATCCACATTGGTTCCCTGTGGGCCAGTTTGAGTATAAACCTGGCGCCGAAGATCCAGACTTTCAAGCTGCTGAAGCTCGTTCTCTATTTCCCGCCGACCAAAACTTTCAAACATGATCAAAGGGGAACTATGCCAAGCTTTGCAAACAGGGCTTGATCTGCCTTGATTTCCGGATTAACTGTAGTAAGAAGTTTTTCACCATAAAACACCGAATTGGCTCCCGCCAAAAAACAAAGAGCTTGAACCGCCTCAGCCATTTGCTGTCGACCAGCAGAAAGCCTGACATAACTTTTTGGCATACAAATGCGCGCCACTGCAATTGTTCTAACAAATTCCAAAGGATCAAGCGTAGCCTTTCCAAATAAAGGGGTTCCCTCAACCTGAACCAGCAAGTTAATCGGTACACTCTCTGGTTGAGGATCCAGCTTCGAAAGCTCATAAATTAGTCCAGCCCGTGCCTGGCGAGACTCGCCCATACCAACAATTCCTCCACAGCAAACATGTAGCCCTGCACTCCGTACCTTTTCAAGCGTATCAAGTCTATCGGAATATTCACGTGTATGGATAATCTCACCATAAAATTCCGGGCTTGTATCAAGATTATGATTATAATAATCAAGACCCGCGTCTCTTAATTCTTCTGCCTGACCTTCTTTAAGCATGCCCAATGTAGCACAGGTTTCAAGACCCAGACTCTTGACTGCACTTATCATTTCCCTTACACGAACAAGATCTTTCCGTTTTGGCCCTCTCCATGCAGCACCCATACAGAACCGTGTGGCTCCCGCCTCCTTCGCGGCACGTGCCGCCTCAATGACCCCATCCAACGGGAGTAATGCTTCACTGGAAACACCAGTATGATACCTTGCAGCTTGCGGACAATAGCCACAATCTTCAGGACACCCTCCTGTTTTAATGGATAAAAGCGTGCTGATCTGAACACGGTTCGGATCAAAATATTGACGGTGTATAGTTTGAGCCTTGAAAAGAAGATCACTGAATGGTAATTCAAACAGCAATTCAATCTGATCCTGATCCAGAAGTTCACTGGGTGGGGCTATGCAATCTGTCATGTAATGTTCATTCCGATGATATAAAACGATTTGGACCCGAACTGGCATTTTCCGCAAATGACCCGATGCTGTCAATTTTTGAAGCCCAGTTAAACGAACAGATGGCTAAAAATTAGCCCCCAGATAGGGCAGAGAGCCGACGCTGGACGAAATTTTCAAGCACTGATGGCAAATGTCGGGCAGAGATGGCTTCAATGTAGACTTTGCGTGCCTCTTCCGGATCGTGGTTTGCCTCAAACGCGATACCCAAACCCACAATCCAAGAAACCTCCTGTGGTTTTAATAAAAGCGCCTGTTGATAATCTGAGATTGCCTCGGATGATCTGCCAAGCCGTGTAAATATATCTGCTCTTAGCGCCAGATAATTTGCATTTTTAATCCCCTGATCCTGAGATTTTTCCAATATCTCAAGTGCCTTCGCATCCTTTCCCTGCTCTACAAGCAATCGGGCCAATGGAAAACTGAAAGCAAGCAATCCGGGTTGATTTGCCAAGCCTGCTTTCAAAACAGTTTCAGCAGCCATAAACTGGTGCTGCTCTATGTAGAGTTGCGCCAAGGCTTGGCGTGCAGGGGCATTTTCAGGATCCAGGGTTATGGCTTGCCGAAATGCTGTCAGTGCATCTGCAATACGACCGGATTCCAGCATTTTTATACCTTGCTGATATTGCGTTTGAGACTGTTCATGATTATTTGCTGGCCGCAAAAAAGGAAAAGCTCCTGAAGTATTCGTTTCAACAGGCTTCACAAGCTTTACGGTAGCGTGCACAGGCTTGGAAGCAGTATGTTTTAAAGTGACCAATATTGTTGGGGATCGGAACTTTCTTTTTGCTAATATAGCTACACGCCCTGGCTTGGCATCAGCCGTTTGCACGGACCTGAAAGATCGACCAGGTGATGGAGAATGCTGATTGAAAACAGATATACCTGATGTAGGCTTGGCAGCATTGGTCGCGATAACGGGTTTTTTTGCATCCACAACAATAGCTGTTTTTTCAACTGGAACAGGCTTAGAAACAGGAAGAATAATGGGTCGGTTATGATGAAACCCAAAAAAACCAATGGCAAAACCAGCAGAAAGCAAAGCAGCAAAACCAACAATCATCCAGGGCCATTGAACCGTACGTAAAGAAGCCCTGCTTGAAACCGCCTTAGGTAATATCAAATCCCGTTCATGCCGATCCCGTTTTTCAAGATCTTTGAGAACCTGATTAATCAGGCTCATTTAAAATATATCCAGGCAAAACCTATCCCTACGCCTGCACAACCCAGGACAGTGACAGCAAGCCACAATTTCAGGTAATTTCGACGATTTACCAATACGAGTGTATCTCTACATGCAACTTGTACGTGGTGCCGGTTAATCTGTCGACTACCTTCTCCATAGGCAAGGAGCATGGATTTATGGGCCAGAATGTTAATCAGTCTTGGAATCCCTCTGCTCAGCCTATAAAGGTAATTAACTGCAGCCTTATCAATCAACTGACCACCGGTATAGCCCGCCACGCTTAGACGATGGGCAAGATAATATTCCGTCTCTTGCCTATTTAGGGACCCCAGCTCATAAAAAAAAGTGATCCGCTGAGTCAACTGTCTTACAGAGTCACGGTTCAATTTAACATCTAGTTCAGGCTGGCCAAACAAGACAACCTGTAAAAGCTTGCGCTTCTCAGTTTCGATATTGGAAAGCAGACGTAATGCTTCAATACTTTCAAGAGGCATGGCCTGTGCCTCATCCACACAGACAACAACCTGTTTTCCTTGGCCTGCATAACCGACAAGCGCCATGGATAAAGTTTTAAACAACTCATGCTGAGCCCGCCCTTCTCCTTGGGGCACACCTAGCTCATCAGCCAAAGTCAGCAGTAAGGCGTGAGGTTCAAGATATGGATTAGGAATATAAGCTGTTACATATTCATTTCCAAGACTCCCAAGAAATTTTCGACACAGCAACGTTTTTCCCGTACCCACTTCCCCAGTAATCTTGATAAACCCTTCGCCTGTTTGAATCGCAATAAGAAGTGTATTCAGTGCCTCCTGGTAGGTTTTGAAAGCAAGAAAAAAGCTCGTATCAGGAGTGATCCCGAATGGCATTTCGCGCAATCCGAAATATTCAAGATACATATGCAGCTAATCGCCTTCCTGGTTCAGTTTCATTATCGCGTTCTTATGAGCCAAAATATCCGTATCCCATGAAGAATCATTATTAACGACTGTCGCTCTTAGTAAAATAACCAGTTCGGATTTAACAACCGTCTGTGCTTTCTGTTTAAAAGCATCCCCAAGAAACGGCATATCACCCAGAAGGGGTACCTTGGAATTGCTGTTAACCACTGATTCTTTCATAAGCCCGCCAAGAACAATAATCTGACCATTACGAGCCCGGACAATAGAATCTGTTTCACTAATAGCACTAGAGGCAAGAGGCAAATTAATAGTTTGATTATTGCCAAAATCTATTTGCTTGTTAACCTGTGTCACATCAGATACAGATGGATGAATATGCAGGATAATTTCACCCTTCGAGTTTATTTCAGGCGTAACATCCAGTGCAATCCCGGAAAAAAAGGGTGCCAGATCAACGCTTGGCGCGCTGGTTGTACCCGTTACTGAAGTAGCAAGTGAATTCGTGAACCCAATTGGAAAAAACTCATCAGTTCCTACCTTAAGTATGGCCTTCTGATTATTGATCGTTGCAATTCTTGGGCTTGACAGAACATGCACTGTGCCCTGGGTTTGAAGAAAAGATAACAAGGCAGACAGGTTCCCGGTCTGTAATGCAACACCAAGCATTCCTCCAAGTGCATTGGACCCTGAAACCAGAGACTGGCCAGGCAGGGACGATAACCCTGTCGTAGGATCAGTTAATCCACCTGTTAAAGATCTCCCCTGAAGTATTGCACCCTGGTTTATTTCTCCAATACTGTACCGGCGCTGTCCATTTGCTCCCCCAAGAGCGGCCCAGTTTATCCCGGCCTGAAACTGGCTGTTCAGATCGACTTCAATGATCTTCGCATCCAGTATGACCTGCCTGTCAACAGATAGTTGGGTCGCATTGAGAAAGGCTGCAATATTACGTAACTCAGCAGGCATTGCCCGAACCACAATTACCCCGGACTGAGGGTTTACAACGACCTCACGCCCACCTCCGCTACCTACAATTGTTTTTAATGAAGCAGTCAGCTCCCCCCAGAAATTACTATCAGTAGTTGTTTCAACGCTACTGCTTTCAGTATCCTGGGGAGATGTCGAACTGTTCGTTGACTGACCAGGAACCCCCATTCCATTATTGTTGCTTATGCCTGGCTGAATCTCACTTGAGCTTACTCGTGTAACTGAAAGCCCTTTGCGATCTCCAGGAATATAGTTAACATGATAGACTCGTGTCTCCATTGTTGGAGATTCGATAAAAATCTGGTTGCCATCTACTCGATAATCATAGCCATAAAGATCACGAATCGCATCAAGTGCCTGAAATAGCGTTACATCCTTAAGGTTAACAGTAATAAGCCCTTTCACATCAGGATGAACCAGCATACTGTATCGTGTGCCGGAAACTATCCCCATAAACACTTCAGCAGCAGGTGCATCATGCACATCAAGATCAAAATGGGCGTTCAACGGTTTAGCCGAAGGTAGTGGCATCTGAAGATCTAGCGGGGGCAACAGTGCCTGGTTAACCGCAACAGGAACATGAACCGCAGCAGTCGAAGAAGCCTGCTTGACATCAAGCGCCTTCTGAATAGCGGCGGTGGCACTCTGATCATGCTTGACCAGCTGATAATCACAACCTGAAAGACTGATAAAAAGGCAGGCACATAACAGCAGTTTCATCATCATTTTTCTCGCATGGCCTTTTCACCCATAAGTGAATTCTTTTTATTATGCAATTCAATTGCATGAGTATACAAATATAGTTTTCTTCGCTGCCCATCCCGGCTAACAACTACAAATCCCGTGCCGATACTCAATAATTTCCAGTTACCATCAAAGCCATCAACCTGTACCATTTGTCCATCCAGCATGGCACCCTGATAATCAGGTGATCGCAAAATACTTTGCAGACGCGGCAAGCCGGACTGCATCTTTGGGGCCAACGTATCCGCCATAAAGGGCGGCTCGGTCGGATCACGTAATCCGGAAGCAAAACAAATTCCAGACATCATACAACATATTAGCCAGACAGCGGCAACCAACCTGGGCACCCACCCTGATTCATAATCAAATTTCAATGATGTGAAGGAATACTCAACCATGCCTTCTCCAACCCTAAGGTGTCTAGAGTGATTGTCATTTTCTCCTTTGGCCATTTCACGACTTCAAGCTTTAATCCTGACCAATACATTTGCCATGGCAATTGCTCAATTCGTTGTGCATAATCCACCAAATCAAAAAAATTTCCTTCAACGGTAATTTCCACCGCATGTTGGTAAATTGGATCTCCCTCAAGGACTGGCGTAGGTCCTGTATCCAAAACTACAGTCGGGAGCGTTTTCAGTGACACAAGTCTTACCTGTGGATCTGCCCTAACAAGCCCTTCAAGAAGAGCTGGCATTTTTGAAGCAGGAACCAAATCCTGACGGGCTGACTGAAGCTGCCCCTTCATCAATCCAATTTGCTCCCGAATAGCTGCCAGTTGCATTTTTTCCATCTTTTGCAAATCAGGTTGCCCCGCCAAATTCAAAATCTGTGTATTAACCTGCTGAATCTGCCGATCTAAGCCTATCAAATCCCTTCTTTTTTGTACAATACGGGAACTCATCGGAAACAATATCAGATAAACCACAAATACAAACATCAACACCCACATGCCAAGAACAATGCGCTGGATGGCATATGGAAATGCAATGACTTTCCCGTACAAATCTACAAGACGCACTATTTAGAACCCTCTATTGAAGAATGTAGATTAAATTTCACAATATCATAGCCCTTATATGTGCTTGCCTTAACTTCCAGTGTAGAAAATTGCTTACCTTGCAAAACTGTCTCCGACTCCAGAGAGCCAATATATTCGGGTACAAACTTAGGACTAAGCGCTTTCCCTATAAGCGTCAATCCATCATTCTGGGCCCGGATATCAATCCCGGTCAGCCAGACCCCTGACAGGCTACGCCTTGCAATTGCAGTCAGATAACGTGAATACCCTTGCCTATCTCCAAGCCGGGCATTATTGATAATGGCGTCCAGTCTTTTTTGCCTGTCAAGCTCCGCTTTGGCCTCCATGAGTAATTTCTCAAACGCATTGTTAGGTGCTTGAGCCTGCCGTCTTGCTTCAAGCAATCTTTTTTTTGCACTCAACTGCGCTTTTGCCGAGTCGAGATTCAATTCCATTCTGCTTTCTTGAACATAAAGAAAACCAAAACCTATCGTACCCAACCCCATTACTAATAAAGCAGTCCACAACAATTTTCGAAAAGTTAGCAGGGGTCGGGGAGGAAGAAGGTGCGGGTTAAAAAGGTTAATCAACTGACTCATGGTGTTCCCCGCAAAAGAATGCCATGAAGCAGCCATGCCTGGGTATAAACCTCAGCAGACAGTCCTTCCTCTAAACCGGGAGGATCAAGGCTTACCAGCGGCAAATCAAGTGCCTGTCCCAATCCCTCCATCAAATTTGTCCCCGGAGGCTGAAACACGCTAAACTGCGTGACCGGCCACTCATGAAACTGGCGTTCTACATGATCCATAGAACGTTGTACCTCTAATACCAGGCGATCTGTAGATACCGAGTCAAGCATTGATGCACCCATATCCAGATGTCGCACATGAAAAATCGAACCTTTGGAGATAAACGTGACATAACCCGCAGTCTCATCAAATGCCAAGGCTGCAACACAAGCATCCTGAACCGCTACAAGGTTACGGATAGCCATCTCAGGGATGTCGATCACATTTAAATTAATGCCTGCCTGTAAACACCACTGCATGTAACGACTGATTATGCTGTTTCGTGCACAAACAGCATAAATCTGGGGATTTCGTTGCCCAGCATAAGGAAGTTTGATGAGATCTACCGTCGCTTCAGTGGGGGAATAATCAATCATATCCTTGATACGCCAGCGTACTGCATTCAATAATTCTGAATCTGGTACTTCTGGCGAATCGACCAAGAATAGCTGATATTCAGAAAACCGTAACATAATCGCTGTAGAAATGCCGCGTAAACCCAACTCTTTCCACACTTCAGAAAGTGTTTCTTTTTCCGTACCTTCATTAACAGTAATATGCCGAAAAACAGGGGCCCTTCCCGGTATGCGGGCAACCAGTGTCAGTGAGCCCCCGCCAATCCGCAAGCCTATGGCTCCTTCACCTTTTGCGCTACCTCTTCCCCAAGGCAACCGGACTCCCTTCATAGGCTACTTCCTTTACTTATTTTCATATATTCTAACGGTTAATTAACGAATACTATAGCGCGACAGTAGCCTGTACTTCACGCTCGACATAATCCTGCTGCCCGGAAACCCCATAGCTCGCAGTTGAAGTCAATGTGGCAAATGTAACAGTCTGCCCACTTTCCTGTGCAGTTGTTTCCTGACAGGTAACCAGAACCGAGAAACCAGGCATATCCGGAGCCACGGAAATCGATTGACTCGCAGCACACAGGTTACGTCGCATTACCTGATAGAGTCCCCACTCCATGCCGGCACGGGCAGCCTGATAGGCCCGCTCAGTCTGGAATGCCTGTCCATTCTCGCTTGCCTGAGTGGGAACAACCAAAGCAAGATAAGCGCCGAGACTGGCAAGAATGACCAGAATAAATACAGCCAGCGCCAAACCAAAGCCGGCCTGATGGTATCTAGGGTTCATTATTGATACCCACTTCTGAGTAAAGCATCGCCGTTCCTCCCCCTTCACTCAGGGTGAAGCCCATTGAAACCAATCCTTCCCGTTGCGTTGACCCCGGGGTATAAACCATGCTGCAAGCCGAAACACCTGACACGACAAGACTGGATGCTGCACCTGTAAAACTGGTGGGCTGCACAGCGCTCACTGGATATTTGCTGTAACGGGTAATTGTTCCTAATTGAGGATTTGATCCATCAGGACTACAGGCATATGTAACTGGAGTATCAACAATCATGAAACGATGATTGGAGGGATCAATGGGGAACGGCTTGCTTCCTGCACTATAGCTTATATTTGTCAACGATGTTCCACTGGCTGTAACTGCACGCATATTATCACCTGCATAGGCATCATCACCCGGCACGCCAAGATTGTAGATCACTATGTAAGAACCTGCTGGTACCGTGATAGCTGGAGTCAAAACATCGAAATTACCAGCCGCTGCTGATGTAAAGTCAATCAAATTACCCGGCGCACCTACCCGATAACGTCCGGCGGAGACCGTGTGAAGAAACTCCAGATAAGTATTTCCACCTGATTGTGTTACCCTCACACTGTTAGGGAGAGCTTCTTTCAACTCACGACGCATGAACTGTGTTGCTGTCAAGGCAGCATCCGTTAACCTGGCATTGCGCGTCGCATCAAGATAGCCTTCCACAGGTTGACGAACATTAAGCGCGGTCACGGCAACCAGAATTGCTACGATAACCATGGTCATGACCAATTCTACAAGGGTAAAGCCACCTGCTCGATCATTACGGAATGGTGTTGGGCGCATATCTGGCTCGATATCCTGTTAGCGAGATTGCCTGACCATCAGGCCCGGTCACGGTCACAGTTATTTTCAGCAAGCCCGCCAGGGGCAGTGGATCATTGGCATCCAGCCCACCAAGGCCTCCAGCCTGGCTAACAACAATGCTTGCCTTATATCCTGGGGCGATAACTGATCCATTCAAATCCGTCACTGGGTTCATTACCAGTCCATTGTATTCACTAACATTATCCAGTGGAGCCGTTACAGATCCACGACTTTCTCCATGCTTCGGCCCGAGGGGAAGTGCATCCTCAGAAGAGGTAGCGCATGAAGCGGCACTGGTTGCAGTCATAACATTTGGGTCTGTTGGATCACAATAAGTAAATGGCTGTTGCTCCACCTCCTCAAGAAGTGATTCCGCAATTACCAGACTTTGAGCAGCAATTAGGGGATTAGCACTTTGGCTGACATTCATGCTTAAAACGCCCAGGAGGCCAACTACTGCCAATGACAGAATGACCATGACAATAATAAGTTCTATGAAAGTCATGCCCCGATTGTCAGGAGCCATGTACATAACCGGTATCTCCCTCAACAATCAAGGATTGAGGTGAATCACCACCACTTATAGTAATGGTCACAGCAGTTGGGGGAGACAAGGCTCCAGAAGGAGTAAAATCAAGTGTAACCGTAGGGGAAATGCTAATTTCGGATGGAGTTTTTGAACAAAACCAAAGGGCGTCGCCACAACCCGTAACCCCTGAAATCCCGGCGGGAGGGGCCACTGGGCTGCTACAGGATGCATCCCAGCAAAGCCCTGCATGACTGGACGTCAACTGAAGATAGACATCACGTCTCTGCGCCACCGCAGTAGAACGGGCAAAACTCGCCAACGACTGCACGGCATTCAGGAATTCCATTGAATCATAGGGCTGCTGTCTTGCAAACCGGCTTATCGCTACTGCCGAGAGAATACCGATAACCAGCATGACAATAACCAGTTCAACGACCGTAAAACCAGGCGCACAGGAGTCGGAGCCCAAAGCCTCGACTCCTGGCAACCGCTTCATGATTAACAGCCTGAAGTAGTAGCCGTACCTACCACAGCCGGAGTTGTTGCGCTCGTGGCATCGGTATATGTAAACTCGCAGTTACTCGTGACGCCAATCACGGTATTGCCTGTATTGACGGATGTACCGGTATAATCGCTCGTGCTAATACCTGCGGCATCAAGTATGCCTCCAGACCCTGCGGCAGCAGAAACGGGATAGCCATAGGCCAGATTAATTGTCGCCCCATCAAGCACGACCGAAGCGGACCCCGTGGTTGCGACCGAATTAACCAGGGCTGCTGCATGACTTATGGCCATTGCCGACTTCACCGCCCCCGCGGCAGCATTAAGTTTTGCAATATCAGCCTGCGTATGGGCATCGTAATACCTTGGAATTGCAGTTGCTGCCAGAATACCGAGTATTACCATGACGATTATTAATTCAATAAGGGTAAAGCCCCCCTGTATTCTTTTCATAACAACGTCGCTCCCTTCCCTAAATTAAAGTCAATCCACCCCTTTTTCTGAAAGCGTCTCGGCAGGTAGAGGAATCAGCCTTACAAAAGGGCTATTAGCCCTGCCAAGGGCTGCGTGCGCATTATATGCACCAATTATTCTAAAACGCACGATTTTTTTATGATCCAGCAATCGGTCTAAAAAATTATTGTAGTGAAACACATACAGCAGTTCTTGTCGACTCGGATAATAATACCAGCGTCCAGTCCGTCCATCTCCATTCCAAAGCCCCCCATCAATCCCTGAAGGTAGATCAATCAGCGACAAAGGATTTACAGCACTAAACCACGTTGAATCCACCTTCTTTCCCGCTGCAAGCCTGTTAAGGGTTGCAATACGCAAAGCTGCTGTCAGTTCACTTGCTGTCTCCTTGATATTATAGGACTCAGCCAGTTTTTGATACGCCTGGATTCGCTCGGCCAGAACTCCAGCAAAGATCAGGATCAGGCAGAGCGCCACAATCAATTCAAGTAATGAAAATCCCCTGGCTGGATCTTTCACCCTAATGTCCACCAAAAGCTGCCCGGGTAAGATCCCATATTGGTAAAAACACTCCAAGAGCTACTACAAGTACTAGCACACCAAGCACAATAATCAGAATCGGTTCAATTTGGGCATTAAGTGTTTCAAGGTCATATTTGACTTCCCGCTCATAAAGTTCAGCCACCTCCTGCATTAACTCGTCAATGGCCCCAGATTCCTCCCCCACAGCTATCATCTGGATGACCATTGGAGTAAAAACACCACTTGATCGGGCTGTCTGAAGTATGGATTCTCCTCTTGCCACAGCATCTCGCATCAACTCTATCTTCAAACTCAGGTAATCATTATCAACCACTTTTGCAATAAGACCCATTGCAGCAACAATTGGCATACCGCTTTGCATCGATAAGGCTAAACTACGGGCGAACCGTGCAAGACATGCCCGATGTACAATCTTGCCTGCCACAGGTAGGCGCAACTTTAAATGATCCCATTGCAAATGCCCTGAAACAGTCCTGGTCCAGCTTCTTACCAACCAAAACAACCCCACCCCTATTCCTAACAAAACTGGCCAAAATTGAACAGTAAAATGGGATACTGAAATAAGTATCCGGGTCAGCAAGGGAAGCTGGGCATGGAAATTTGAATAAATATGGGCAAAAGCAGGAATCACGAAAAGATTGACAATGGCCAGTGCAACAAACATGGTAAGCAGTACAAATACCGGGTATCTCAAGGCGGCCTTAACCTGGCTGCGTGTCCTCATTTCAAAATCGATGTAGAAAGCTAACCGGAGAAAGATGCTTTCCAGCATACCCGTTGCCTCACCGACCTGTACCATGCTCACATAAAGCGGGGTAAAAACCCGAGGATATTGTGCAAGGGCCTGACTTAGTTCACGACCTGCATCAAGACTCTCCCTGATTCCTCTCACAGTACGGACAAACCCAGGGTTCTCGGTCGTTTCTTCAATCCCTGCAAGGGCCTGCATGATGGGTACGCCAGCTTTTAATAAAGTATACATTTGGCGACTGAACAAGAGAATATCCATAAGGGAAATTGGTGAAGCACGTTTTTTAAAAAAATTTCCCGAGACCAGAGAGGGGCGCCCAACCTGGATATCAACTGGAATAATGCCTGCATTAATCAGAAATTCGGCAACCTGCTTCGAGTCATTTGCCTCCATGACACCACCAACAAGCCGCCCGCCAGCGCTACGCCCTTTATAGGAAAATTGTGGCATCTCTATCCCAGTTATTCATACTGGCTCACGCGAATCGCCTCTCGAACCGTTGTTCGCCCCGCAAGCACGAGGCTCACAGCCTGGCGACGTAGCGTTTCCCCCCCCATCTGCTCATATGCCAAAGCTGAAAAAGCTGAAGGATCAGAATGGTACATGGAATCCAGTAATATGGCGTTCATTTCCAGCATTTCATAAACTCCGATACGACCCTGATACCCCATTCCGTTACAATGGGCACAGCCATGCCCAACCATACATTGCTTGGGCACATTTTCTCCATTCAACTGACGCGATAACCAGTCAAGCTCTGCTTCACCGAGATCTACAAGTTGGGCACAACTTTCGCAAACCAGCCTGACGAGCCTCTGAGCGATAACTGCTACAAGTGACATGCCAATCATGTAACGGGGAACCCCCATGTCGAGTAACCGCATTGGCGTCCCTGCAGCATCATTGGTATGTAGGGTAGATAAAACCAGGTGCCCTGTCAGGGCAGCACGCATGCTAATTTGTGCAGTTTCTGGATCCCTTATTTCTCCTACAAGCAGAATATCAGGATCCTGACGTAAAGATGAGCGAAGCACGCGTGTAAAATCAAGTCCTATCTTTTCATTGATCTGTACTTGTGTAATACCCGGAAGACGATATTCAATCGGATCCTCAACGGTAATAATCTTCGATTCTGAACTGTTTAACTCGGAAAGTGCTGCATAAAGGGTTGTCGTTTTGCCAGAACCGGTTGGGCCCGTTACAAGAACAAGACCATGGGGGCGATCAAGGAGCCATCTCATTCGTGCGAGAATACGATCACTCATTCCAAGTTCGGCAAGGGACCCTTTTGCTGCCTCACGGCCTAAAAGCCGCATTACAACAGACTCACCAAAAGGAGTAGGCATGGTGGATAAGCGCACATCAACCAGACCATTTCGAAGTTTTATATTAAAACGGCCATCCTGGGGTAAACGTTTTTCAGATATATCAAGCCCTGAAATCAATTTAAGACGTAAAGCCACAGCAGGAGCAATTTTGATATCTGCCTGATTCTGTACATGCAGCACACCATCAATTCGAAATCGGACAATAAGTCGATCTTCTCTCGGTTCAATATGAATATCCGAAGCATGAACCTGCCAGGCATCCTCAAACACGCTGTACAACAAACGTGCTACCGGTGCATCCTCACCTGTCTGGTTTAGTTCTGAAACACTAAATAAAGGTGTCTGTTCGCCAAGATCCTCAACCAATTCCTGTGCCAAACCGGAAATTTCTTCAGTACGGCGATAAATTCGGTCTATGCTTTGCAAAAGCAGTGTTTCAGTCACTACGGCTAGAGAGATATCACGCCTGAGCGCACGGACAATTTCATCATAAGCAAAAAGATCAGTCGGATCAGCCATGCCTACCAGACAATCTTCTTCACGAGCTTCAAGAACTATCGCGCGGAATCTTCTGGCCATGGTTTCTGGTAGAATGGTGACTACTTTGGACTGGATATTGTAAAATTTCAAATTAATGTAGGGAATGCCCATCTGTCGAGCGAGTGCTTCAGACAAACGTTCTTCGGTGACCAGGCCAAGCTCAACGAAAACCCGCCCAAGCCGGCGTCCGCTCCGTCTTTGCGACTCCAGCGCCTCATTCAGCTGTCCTTCAGTAATAACCTTTTGTTGAACCAGCAACTCACCCAGGCGGACCTTTTCTGGACGCGCCATATATCCCCTCCCTCGATACCACGTGTAAAATTAATTCTTTTTTTCCATACAGGCAAGCCACGATGTTTGATGTTGTACTTTTTGAACCGGAAATTCCTCCCAATACAGGGAATATCATTCGCCTTTGTGCAAATTGCGGATCAAGCCTTCATCTCATTCACCCCCTTGGCTTCAAGCTAGATGATAGCAAACTCAAACGGGCAGGACTTGATTATCACGAATATACCTCAATCCATCTTCATACGAACTGGCAAACTGCCCTAGAATCATTCAAGGGACGCCGCCTGTTCGCATTCTCTACACGATCCCAAAATAGCTATGCCAATATTAAATTCAAACCATCAGATATATTCGTGTTTGGTCCCGAGTCAAGAGGACTTCCCGAAAACATTCTCACAAGCTTTACTCCCGAGACCAGGTTGAGGCTTCCCATGCTGCCTCATTCGCGGAGCATCAATCTTTCAAATGCTGTCGCTATCGTTCTGTATGAGGCTTGGCGCCAACAAGGATTTTCAGGTGGAAGCTAACTGAGCTCTTCTCTAGGCTCTCTCTCCAAAAGGGACTGGACTGCTGCTTTAGGAGTCAAAGAACCATCAAGAACACATACAACTGCGTCAACTATTGGCATATCTACATGATGGGCATGGGCCAACTTCTGGACTTCCCATGCAGTCGGAACCCCTTCTGCAACATGACCAAGAGCAGACAGAATATTCCCCAGTTGCATACCTTGAGCCAGCATTAACCCTACGCGACGGTTTCGAGAAAGGTCCCCCGTACAGGTTAAAATCAGGTCTCCAACTCCGGCAAGTCCCATCATGGTTCCAGCACGTCCCCCTAGCGCAGAGGACAAGCGTGCCATTTCAGCCAGTCCCCTGGTCATCATGGCGGCACGCGCATTGTGTCCAAGCGCCAGTCCATCGGCAATTCCAGCTGCAATGGCCAGCACATTCTTAACCGCACCCCCAATTTCGACACCCACAACATCGGGACTTGAATATACCCGCAACTGTTTGTGATGCAGCGCCTTGGCTACGGCAAACCGGACCTGTGCAAAAGGCGATGCCAGAGTAATGGCCGTTGGTAATCCGCGGGCGACTTCTTCACTGAAACTAGGCCCGGATAACACGCCATAAGGACGAATAGGATCAGAGAAAATTTCCAGTATAATCTCATGAACAAAACGTCCAGTTCTGACTTCTAATCCTTTCGACCCCCAAATGATAGGTGCCTGTCCAGGAGCCTGTGCCAAGGAACCAAAAAGTTCTCGCAGCCCTGAAACTGGTACAGCACAAAGAATCAGATCTACAGCATTGATTGCCTCTTCCAGAACCGCAGTTATATGAATACGCTCAGAAAGAACAAAACCCGCAAGATACCGACTATTTTCACGCTGTCCACGCATGCTTGCAACCTGTGCGGCATCGCGGACCCATAAACGGACGTCATGCTTGCCACTCTGGCTAATCGCTAGTGCCGTACCCCAAGCGCCAGCACCAAGAATGGCGATTTTCATTTCTACTCCCCCAATAGTCAGAATATTACAGCTCTTGGAATGGATACAAGTTGCCAAATAGCCTTAAACTGGCCATTACCCTGAATGACATTAAAATTAATTATTCTGTGCCGCCTCTTGAGCATTCATCTGTTCAGCATAAAGACTTTCAAAATTAACCGGATTCAGTATGACTGGCGGAAAACCTGCCCGTCCTATCGCTGCCGATACCGTTTCCCTTGCATAAGGAAACAGCACGGTAGGACAGGCTATGCCCAAAAGACCATTAAGATCGGCACCTTCTGCATTACCAATTTCAAAAATACCTGCTTGAGCCACTTCGACAAGAAATACCACTTTTTCACCTTCTCTAGCAGTCACACGAACTGTCAATACACTTTCGTACAGTGTGTTGGTTATACCCTTAGCACCAGTATTCAGCTCAATTCCTATCTGTGGCGTAGCCTGCTCAAAAAAAACACCTGGCCCATTTGGCACTTCAAGTGACATATCCTTAACATAAAGCTTTTGTATCGAAAAAGTTAATTGCTGCGGTTCACTCATATTATATCCCTATTTAATTCAGTTTGTTACGAATTATCCTTGCCCTCTAAAAGCGCCAAAAGCTCCCCCGCGCCATCTAGGGAAGCAAGTTCATCATAACCCCCCACATAAGTTTCATTGATAAAAATCTGTGGCACAGTACGGCGCCCTGTGATCGCTACCATTTGTTCGCGCTGAGAAGGCTCCAAATCTACGCGAATTTTATGAATATCCACCACACCCCGCTGTTTAAGCAAACGTTCAGCCATCATGCAAAATGGACAAAACCCGCTTGTATACATAATTACCTTCATCTTCTCAACTCCCAGACTGAACCGGTAAACCCGCATTCTGCCAGGCCTTAATTCCTCCTTCCAGACAATAAATTTCTTTCACCCCGGCACGTTTTAGCAACCCAGCGGCTATATGTGCCTGCGTACCGTGCTGGCAATAGAGGAGGAAGCGTGAATTCTCTCCCTGCGCCAACTCGCTTATACATTTACGCAATTCATGCAGTTCAATATTGCGTGCTTGCTTCAAATGTGCTTGTTCAAACGATTTTTTATCTCGTAAATCAATAAGCTGTGCCGAAGAACGATTCAGGAAGTGTACTGCCTCAACTGGCGTAATCATCTTGAATCCGCCAGATAGACGTGATAACGTCGGCCAGGCCAAAAGCAAAGCACAACTCAAAACCGTCATAATAAGCCAAATGTTGTGGATTAAAAACTGCATAACTACCCCGTTCTGAAAAATCTTAATCTAAAAATGTACTTAATCTCGATATACTTGTTGCCAATGATAATCATGCTCAACAAACAACAATCTAGTATAATGCCTTTTAGCAACTTACGCGGTATTCCCGTAAAATGAGGCCGGACATAAAAACATAAACATTTCTGCTTTTGTTTTTCTGTGCAGCCGCACAATTAATCTCAGACGGATGAAATTGATATGACAATGACGCTGTCCATACCAACCGGATTAACGGAACGTACCCTTTTCGGTTGCATTAACACTAATAATTTAAAATGGATTGCGGTTCCCATACCACCACCTAAAATCAACTTACCCACCATATCTAGGTTGAGTGTTCTTACAATCAAAAAAATCCTTTAAATACGAGAATCAGGCGGAGATTGTCTCTACCCATGAAGGTTACCCCTGTTTTACTTTTGATTCTTGATGGCTTTGGTATATGCGACAATGATCTGGACAATGCCGTCATGCGCGCCCATAAACCTTACTGGGACAAATACTGGAATCGCTACCCCCATACACGTATCGATGCTTCAGAACATGCTGTAGGCCTACCAGATCACCAAATGGGAAACTCAGAAGTCGGACATCTGAACATCGGTGCGGGACGCATTGTTTACCAGGAGTACACACGGATTAATCAAGCCATCTCGGATGGAACTTTTTTTAGCAATCAAATCCTTTCAGATACACTTAATATCGTAAAACGTACCAATGGGGCCCTTCATATCATGGGACTCCTTTCCGATGGAGGTGTGCATAGCCATATAAACCATATCAAGGCCATGGTTGAAATGGGACGAAAATTTGGGATCAAGCATATCTATCTTCATAGTTTTCTAGATGGGCGTGATACCCCTCCTCGATCAGCCCTGACTTATATCAATGAAATGAATCAGCTATTTGCGCAAGGTGCCGGATGTTTTGCTTCAATTATAGGTCGGTATTTCGCTATGGATCGAGATAACCGCTGGGATAGGGTAAAAAAAGCTTATGATTTAATACAGTATGGGATAAGCGAACGTACCGCCCACTCCGCGGAAGAAGCAATCCTTGCTGCCTATGAAAATGGTGAATCGGATGAATTCATCCAAGCCACTGCCATCCTCGACAATATGGGCAAGACGGTTCACATCTGCGCAGAAGATGTTGCGGTTTTCATGAATTTTCGTTCTGACAGAGGAAGGCAGCTAACCCAAGCTTTCATCGATCCTGATTTCACAGAATTTGACCGTGGCAAGCCAGAGTGGCTATCACGCTTCACAACACTTACTGCATATAATCATAATTTTGAAATTCCAGTCGCTTTTGAACCCGTTTCAATTCGGAACTGTCTCGGAGAGTATCTATCTTCACTTGACCTGAAACAACTCCGTCTGGCCGAAACCGAAAAATACCCCCATGTCACTTACTTCTTTAATGGTGGGGTCGAAGCCCCTTTCCCGCAGGAAGACAGGATCATGGTACCTTCTCCCAGGGTGGCAACTTACGATCTCCAACCAGAAATGAGTGCTTTTGAAGTAACAGAGCAACTTGTTTGTGCAATACACAAAAGAAAGTATGATCTTATCATATGCAATTTTGCCAATGCAGATATGGTCGGACATACCGGTAACTTCAGTGCTACCGTCAAGGCCATAGAAACACTTGATACCTGCATTGGTGGTTCAGTAAAAGCCATGCGTGAAGAAGGAGGGGAAGTCCTCATAACCAGCGATCATGGTAACGCTGAAATGATGCATGATGACAAGACCCATCAGATTCATACATCCCATACCATCAACAAGGTTCCTTTGCTTTATATCGGCCGGCCTGCGATTGCAGCGCCCGGTGGTGCCCTGCAGGATATAGCCCCGACCCTCCTGCGAATCATGGGGTTGCACTCACCTGTCGAAATGACAGGACATCCGCTAATTGAATTTTGTTAACGCCGGACAATTAGCTATGTTAAGCTTCATCCGTAAATACGGGTTCCCCTTTTAATTATGGCCAATTGCGCATAATGCTCCCTACACTTTCAGGTAAAACTGCTTTTCGTCTAATCCGAATATTAACCGCGATAGGTCTATGCCTGATTTTCCACTATGCGATTGCCTCACCAAAGGAAGATATTCAGCTAATCCGAAAACGCATAGGTACTCTTGAGCAGACTCGCAATGCCACACAAAGAACTCGCAAGGAAACGCTCGCAGCTATGCAAAAAAGTGCAGTTGCAATTTCCCGAATCAATAAATCGCTAACCCAGCTTACCCTAAAGAAACAAAAAGTTAAAACCCAGCTTGCTGCCTTGACGAAAAATATCCAACAAGTCAACTCAACCATCGATACTCAGCAAAACAATTTAGAAACACAATTATTGCAGCAGTACAAATCGGGGCAAGAAGAGACAGCCAGAATATTGTTCAATGGGGAAAATACCGGGCGTATTGATCGTGAACTGGTTTATTATCATTATCTGGCCGAAGCCCGTTCCAACTCTATCCAGTCTTTACGTGATAATTTAAGCAAGCTTCAGCAACTGAGCCTACAACAGGAAACCGAAAACCAGCAGCTGGAGCATATTGAGTCCACACGTAAACAACAACAGAAGCAGCTTCAGGCTGAAGAAGAAAAACACCGGCTTTATGCTTCTGCCCTTGACAAGAAAATCAAGACACAAGGTGAAGAAATCATACGACTACGTCAAAATGAGCAACAATTGACGCAACTGATTGAACGACTTAATGAGAAACGTCGACTAAGAATTGCAAGAAAAAGAGCTGGCAGAAACCATAAAGTGATTGCCAACAACAGCCTATTACCTGACGACAGCATGGCAGGCCGTACTTTTGAGCAATTGCGCGGTCATCTCCACCTGCCGGTCATTGGTGAAATAATGAATCGGTTTGGCGCGCCCAGAGCAGAAACAGGAACACCATGGCAAGGTATATTCATCAAAGCAAAAGCCGGATCTCCAGTTAAAGCAGTTGCAAGTGGCAAGGTGGTCTATGCAGGAAATATGAGGGGTTTTGGTAATCTCATGATTATTTCACACGGCGGGGGTTATATGAGCCTTTATGCAGATAATGAAAAACTACTGCTTAAAACCGGTGACAGAGTCCGTGCTGGTGATACAATAGCGCTAGTCGGCGCCACCGGCGACAATCCTGAACCCGGTCTGTATTTCGAACTTCGCCATCAGAGCGTGCCATTCAATCCGTTAAGCTGGAGCAAGGTACGTTAACAATTTACTTTTGTTTTTGGAGAGTTACATGCGTGGCAAATTTCAGCGGTTAGGGCTTATTGCTTTCGGTGCGCTTATTGGCGTCATGCTAACTCTAAATTTTTCAGCAATTGCTGAAAAGGTTCAGCCTGTTCACCTGCCGCTTAATGAATTACATACATTTGCTGAAGTATTCGGCAAAATAAAATCAGATTATGTTGAACCGGTAACCGACAAAAAATTAATCAACGCAGCTATAAATGGTATGGTTTCTGGTCTGGATCCCCACTCAGCATTCCTGAACCGAGAAGAATACCATGATCTTAAAGTTGGAACCCAAGGTGAATTTGGAGGATTGGGTATTGAAGTCAGCATGGAAGATGGCCTGCTCAAGGTCATTTCTCCAATCGAGGATTCCCCCGCCTATAAAGCTGGAATTAAAAGTGGCGATCTTATCATCAAACTGAATGACACCCCGGTAAAAGGCCTGACTCTTGAAGATGCCGTAAAACTTATGCGTGGGAAACCGGATACAACGATTGTACTCACTATTCTACGAAAAGGTGCCAACAAACCTCTGGTTATCCCGGTAACACGTGCAATCATCAAGATTAAAAGTGTAAAATACAAGTTAGAGCAGCCTGGCTATGGGTGGGTTCACATCACCGAATTTCAAGAACACACACCAGAAAGCATGGTTCGGGCAATCAATGACCTCGAGAAACAAAATAATGGGCCATTAAAAGGTCTGGTGCTTGACCTAAGAAACGATCCGGGAGGGTTACTTAATTCTGCTGTTGGTGTTTCTGCGGCTTTTCTAAAACCTAACCAGCTGGTTGTGTACACCAAAGGGCGTACCGAAGATTCAAAGATGCACCTCACTGCAAGCCCACAGTACTATCTTGATAAGCCCAATGAAACAGACTATATTCGCGCCCTGCCTTCCACGATCAAGAAAGTTCCTCTGGTAGTATTGATCAATGGCGGATCTGCCTCTGCCTCAGAAATTGTAGCTGGGGCCTTGCAGGATCAGAAAAGGGCGATCATCATGGGCACCCAATCATTCGGCAAAGGTTCAGTCCAGACGGTTATCCCGTTAGGAAATGATACGGCACTGAAACTAACGACTGCGAGATACTATACACCAAAGGGACGTTCAATACAGGATAGGGGCATTACCCCGGATATTATCGTACATGATCCGAGTGGTGAAGACAGTGATCTTCTAGTGCGTGAAGTAGATTTGCCACATCATCTACATAATGATACCTCAAAACCATTAGGAGCGACCCTAAGACCCGCCCCTGTTGCACCTTTGAACAATTCTGACATCAAGAAGCCCCCCACTACATTCAAACCTACCGTATTCGGCTCAGCATCCGATTATCAGCTAAAAGAAGCAATTCAGGTGCTCAAGGGCATACATATCACAGAAGAGAAATAACTGATACCGTCAGGCAAAACCTGACGGTCATTTTTATTATGGAAGATGCCCAATTATTACGTTATAGTCGCCACATCCTTCTACCCGAAATTGATATTGAAGGACAAACGAGCTTACTCAAAGCAAAAGTACTGTTAATCGGTGTGGGAGGGCTGGGTTCCCCTATTGCCTTATATTTAACCGCTAGCGGTATTGGAACACTCACAATCTGTGATTCTGACATTGTCGATTTAACCAATCTTCAGCGGCAAATCGTACATACAACTGACTCGGTTGGAATAAGTAAAGTTCTATCCGCAAAAAAGACACTTGAACGTATTAATCCCGAAATCAGAATCATTGCCCTAAATGAGAAACTTCAAGGTGAGCTTTTGATAAAAGAAGTCAGTAAAGCCGATGTCGTGATTGATGCAAGTGATAATTTCTCTACCCGCTACGCACTTAATCGGGCTTGTGTTCAATACAAAGTACCACTGGTATCAGGCTCAGCCATACGCTTTGATGGACAGGTCACGGTATTTAACCATAGACAGTCAGAGGACTCCCCGTGCTATAACTGCCTATTCCCGGAAGAAGCGCAATCAGACGAACTACGTTGCTCTGAAACTGGCATCTTCAGCCCACTTGTCGGGATTATTGGAGCTACCGAAGCTGCTGAAGCAATCAAGATAATCACACATGCGGGCAACAGTCTGAATGGACGTCTGCTATTGCTTAACGCGCTTTCCATGGAATGGAAAACAATAAGGCTTAAAAAGGATCCAGGGTGTTCCGTCTGTAATTCACGCCCGTAGCGAACCACCAAGCATCTTCCAGTCATGAGGCCATTCTCCCATCGGAGAGCGTTTGAATTCACTCAAACAATATTGTTGCCATCGGCCCACGACAAAGCATAAAAGAATGTTGGCAAAACCTGAAGCTGGTACAGGGAGCATATTGACTCGCGTCAACCCTTCCTCAAGCATCCTTTCCAACCTGCCCTGTAGCTCTAAGACACGTAAACGCAGTCGGTCATCCTCACCTACAACCGCCTCTCCAGTCAGTACCCGTGTCATCCCCGGGTTTTTTTCAGCAAACCTCAGCAACATGGCCAAAATTTTTTCTGTCTGAATTAATGCATCTGGTTCTTCAGCCCGTATCTTTTGTACGAACCAGAAAATCGCCTGCTCAATATAATCTAACAACGCATCGTACATTTGCGCCTTACTGGCAAAATGCCGATAAAGCGCTGCTTCCGAAACCTTTAACCTGCAAGCAATTGCAGCGGTTGTAATTTTTACAGGTTTTGGGGTTTGCAACATTTCCGCCAACACCTGAAGAATCTGTTTTTTTCGTTCGCCAGGCTTGGAAGCCATTATTATTCTTCCTTTTTTATTTGATAATTATCATCGTGACATGACAATAAAGAGAAATCAATACAAAGTCAGGAAGCACTTACTTTGAATAAACCAGGGCTCACTCCTCCCGAGCTGCATCCTGCGCATTCTTGTCTGCATTACGAAAACGGCTTTCCATTTGAGCCAGCCATTCGTCATAATCAAAAGCCGTTGCAATTCGTCCTCCAGTTTCTACATCCTCAAGCCAATCTTTGCCCTGGTTATCCAGCCAATGAGAAAACCATCCTCTTACATGCTTAGGCAAATCATCAAGACGAACATGCATATTCCCTTCAAATTCTTCCCTAGGTACCATTTGCAGTTCTCGAATTTCATCACGCCAGTTCAACTCAAGTCTCCCATAAGTTTATCCACATGACGAGGTAACTCACATACGGTATTCAAACGCAAATCAGCAATTGACCTTGAGCCCAGATGGTTATGTATCCATACCGTCTTCATGCCTATCCTATGTGCAGTACGAAGATTTTCAAGGCTATCCTCAACCATAATGCAACGGTGAGGAGGCGCCCGGTAACGCTTAAGTAAACGATAATAGCCAAGTGGGTGGGGTTTGGGAATATAGCGTGATTCCTCGATACCAACTACCGTATCAAAATGAGCACCAATACCCATCAAATCAATCACTCTATTTACATAACGGGATGGGGCATTAGAATATATGATTTTTCGACCTGGCAGTCGGGCCAGAGAGGCATTAAGACGTGCTTCGTAGACTAGCATTCCGCGTAAATTGTCAAATTGATGTGTATGTTGGAGAAAATGGGCAGGATCAGTACCGTGATGACGAATAAGCCCAAGCAAGGTGGCGCCATAACGATACCAGTATCGTTGACGCAAGTCATTGGCAGCTAGCTCATCAATTCCCAGATGCTGCTCAAGATAAGCGGTCATCTGCTTAGAAATGGAAGGGAAAATATAAGAAGATGCAACATGCAAAGTATCATCAAGATCAAATACCCATAATAGATCTGCCATCACCCACCCTTAATAAGCGTACCTACACCTGCATCTGTCAACACTTCGAGTAGTAAAGCATGGGGAACTCTTCCATCGATAATATGAGCCGTGCTTACCCCATTACATACTGCACGCAATGCACAATCTATTTTAGGTAGCATACCTCCATAAATAGTTCCATCTGCAATAAGCCCCTGCACTTCAGCTGCTGTTAGGCCTGTAAGAAGGTTCCCCCGCTTATCAAGAACACCCTGCGTATTGGTAAGAAGAACAAGCTTTTCAGCCTTCAAAGTCTGAGCAAGATTACCAGCCACCAAGTCAGCATTTATATTATATGCCTCCCCATCAGAACCTTCTCCTATTGGAGCAATAACCGGAATAAAATCCCGGGAATCCAAAAGAGAAACAATTTCAGGATCTATTCTTTCCACTTCCCCAACCTGGCCAATATCAAGCCACTCTGAATCTCCAGCTGACCCCTTAACCTTGAGCCGACGAGCCCGGATAAATCCCCCATCCTTCCCTGACAGGCCCACCGCTCGCCCGCCTTGCTGATTAATTAGGCTTACAATCTCCTTGTTGACCAATCCTCCAAGAACCATTTCAACAATATCCATGGTTTCCCGATCTGTGACCCGCATTCCTTGAACAAACTCTGATTGCTTGCCAACCCGCTTAAGGAAATCACCAATTTGCGGCCCACCTCCATGCACCACCACGGGATTGATACCAACAAGCTTTAATAAAACCACATCCCTGGCAAACTGGAGCTTTAACGCTTCTTCAGTCATGGCATTTCCACCATACTTAATCACTATCGTCTTTCCATGAAAGCGCTGGATGTATGGCAATGCCTCGGCAAGAATGGTCGCCTTCCGTTGTGCGGCGGTTTCGATAGACATGAAAAATACCCTGGATAAATAATTACCTTCTAGCAATACTAGAGGCCAACAAAAAAAGGCCCTTCTTATTTGAGGGCCTTAATAACTTACTGGATGGCCAGTTGCCTGGACATTGATTGTTGACGTTTTGGTAAGGTCAATATCAGCACTCCATCCACGAATTTAGCTTGTGCTTTCGAATCATCAATTTCCTCAGGCAACGAAAGGCTACGAAAAATCGAACCCTCTTTCCGCTCGCTATATAATTTCTTCCAGCCCTCCTTTTCAGAGGATTTACTCTCTGCATCAATCCTAACCTGATTGCCATCAATGGTCACATGAATATCTTCCTTTTTAACACCGGGGAGATCCGCTTCTACCAGAAACTCGCTATCTTTTTCAGATAGGTCCAGCCGAAAAGCAGTAACTGTTTGATGGGAATTGATTGCATTTTCCACTCTAACCGGTTGAAAGAAACCTCTAACTACTTCATTAATATCTTCAAATGGGTTAACTAAAGTTGTCAATGGGTCATAACGGCTCAATCTTACCATTCTTACCTCCATATCAAGTATATTAAACAAGAAGTTGACACTATCACACATTCTCAAATATTGAGTCTGAAGCTTCAAATACAAGTCTGAGCCATCCTAAATTTATTAGTAAATTTATTATTTGTACAGCTTGCCAGCTTCAATCAAAGAATATAACGTGCCAAATCTTCGTGTTCAGCTGCATAAGCCAAATGCTCCCGAACATAAGCAGCATCAATTACTTGAACCTGAATTCCAGGGACATTTCCAGCCGAAAAGGAAATGTCTTCAAGAAGCTTCTCCAGCACTGTATGCAATCTTCTGGCTCCAATATTTTCCGTCTTTTCATTTACCCTACATGCTATCTCGGCAATTTCCTTGACCGCATCATCTGTAAAAGACAGCTTTATGCCCTCCGTATCAAGTAAAGCCTCATACTGACGGATAAGGCAAGCATCTGTCTGAGTCAGGATCCTGACAAAATCCTCAACTCCAAGACTTTGAAGTTCGACACGAATGGGTAAACGGCCCTGCAATTCCGGTATCAGGTCAGAAGGTCGTGCAAGATGGAAAGCGCCACTTGCAATAAAAAGGATGTGATCGGTATGAACCATTCCATACTTGGTTGTTACTGTGGATCCCTCAATCAGTGGAAGTAGATCACGTTGCACCCCAGCTCGTGAAACGTCTGCCTGGCCTTGATCAGAACGACTTGCAATCTTGTCAATTTCGTCAATAAAAACAATTCCGCTCTGCTCAACACTTTCGATTGCTCTTCGACGAACTTCCTCATCATTGAGCAATCCAGCGGCGGCTTCGTCCGTCAAAATCTTCAATGCTTCCGCAATCTTCATTTTTCGGGTTGTTCTTCTCTGCGTCCCGATATTCTGAAACATACCCTGCAACTGCGATGTAAACTCCTCCATTCCTGGAGGCGATAAAATTTCCATACTTACCTGAGGTGCGGCAAGATCCACCTCGATTTCACGATCATTTAATGTCCCTTCTCGCAACATTTTCCGAAACTTTTGCCGTGTCAGGTTCTCTTGGGCCTCGTTCGAGTCACGCCCTCCAGGAAGCAAAATATCCAAAACCCTGTCTTCTGCAAGATCCAGCGCACGCTGATGACACTTGTCCTTTTCTTCTTCTCTTGTCTGCTTAACAGCAACTTCAGCCAAATCACGTATGATTGTATCCACATCCCTTCCGACATAACCTACTTCTGTAAACTTGCTGGCCTCTACCTTAATGAATGGAGCATGTGCCAACTTTGCCAATCTACGTGATATTTCAGTTTTCCCCACGCCTGTAGGACCAATCATGAGTATGTTCTTAGGAGTAATCTCGGCTCGAAGGGGCAATTCAACCTGCTGACGTCTCCATTGGTTTCTCAGGGCAACAGCAACAGCCCGTTTAGCCGCTTGCTGGCCAACGATATGTTTATCAAGTTCATGTACAATTTCCCTAGGAGTTAGATCTGACATCAATTATTCCTTCCCGGCTATAGCGGGCAAAATTTCAATTATATGATTCTGGTTGGTGTAGATGCATAGATCAGCAGCAATACCAAGCGAATGGGAGACAATCTCTGCAGGGCTTAAATCGGTATGTACAAGCAATGCTCGTGCTGCGCTTTCTGCAAACCCTCCTCCTGATCCTATTGCCATTACCCCATGCTCTGGTTCCAGCACATCTCCATTCCCGGTAATAATAAGGGAAGATTTTTCATCAGCTATAGCCAGCATGGCCTCTAGACGTCTCAACATGCGATCAGTACGCCAGTCTTTAGCTAGCTCAACGGCAGAGCGAACCAGATTACCCTGGTGCTTTTCAAGTTTTGCTTCAAATCTTTCAAAAAGAGTGAAAGCATCAGCTGTCGCACCGGCAAAACCTGCAAGAATCCTGTTCTGGTAAAGAAACCGGATTTTCCTTGCCGTAGCCTTGATAACCGTATTTCCAAGTGTTACCTGACCATCACCACCCATAGCCACACTGTTGCCACGCCTAACTGCCAGGATTGTCGTCCCATGATAAGATTCCATAATTATTCCATTTGTTCCTGTTCCCTTAATTCGGGTATTTGCTATAAATGGGGTTATCCATACATACTTCAATCCACCGTTGTTTTCTTTTTTGCTCGGGGATGTGCCGAATCATAAATCTTGGCCAAATGCTGAAAATCAAGATGAGTATAAATCTGGGTTGTTGAAATGCTTGCATGACCCAACATTTCCTGCACGGCACGCAAATCCCCACAGGACTGCAATAGATGTGAAGCAAATGAATGTCGTAAGGCATGAGGATGCACGTGCTGGACAAGCCCAAGCTTACGTGCCTTCGCTTCAACCCTGTACTGAACTGCTCTTGGTGTTAACCTTTTCCCTAGCTGGCTGATAAAAAGTGCGGTCTCCGAAGATCTGGCACGCAGTTTTCTCTGCTTGAGCCAATTATTAATTGCCTCCAGAGCTTTTGCTCCAACAGGAATGATACGTGATTTATTACCTTTTCCTCTAACAGTAACAAGCCCTTCAGCCAAATCAATATGATTAAGGTCTATTCCTGTCAATTCACTTAAACGCAGGCCGGAAGAATAAAACAGTTCAATTATCGCCAAATCGCGAATTCCTAAAAAACCTTCGTCAGGACTCATCAATCGGACGACTTCATCAGGAGACAAGGCGTTAGGAAGCATTTTTTTCTGTTTTGGTGCATGAATGCTCTTCACTGGGTTTTTAAGGAACCCCTCATAAGACAGTGCATATCCAAAAAAACCCCGCCAAACCGATAGAATCCTTGCAAGCGTTCGCGGACCCAAACCTGATGCATGCAAAATTGACACAAAACGTCGGATATGCGTTGTCTCAAGAGACTTGAATGAGGCATCACCTGCCAAGTCCTCAAGCTTACGCAGATCACGAATATATTGCTCAATACTGCGAGAGGAAAGATAGCGCTCGCTTCTCAAGCGTTCAATATAACGCTCAACCGCTGGTTTCACCTTCGCCTCCAAGCTGGATAGCCACAGGAATATCATTTACGAGAGCGGCACCGATTATTTCGGCCAAACGCTCAAGATAGAGCGTACCCATTTCAGAATAAAACCTTGTACTGTCGAGGCTGCCTAAAACCAGAAGGCCAAAAGCTGGGGAACCTAACGACATAATCGCAAAAGAAGTCAGCTTTTCACCCCGATCAAACAGGAGTCTTAAGGCTTCTGGAATAATCACTCCGCATTGAGGAAATTTAACCTGCTCCATCCAATCTCGCAAAGAGGGATCCAAAGAAACAAACTCTGGGCGGTTTTCATAGCCCTTGGCCGGAGGCCATAAACGCAGTTCAATATCTGGCAAATCAAAATCCTGCATCAAATGGGTTTTTATCGTCTCAAGACGCCCTTCAAAGCTATCAGCTTCGAGAATAGCAAGCGTTATCTCATGCACCTTACGGCCAATAACATCATTTTCTTCCCCGTATTGAATTAGTTGTCGTAACTTCAACTCCAGAAGACGGATTTTTTCTCTTTGAGCAATCTGTTGTCGCTCAGCCAGGGAAATTGCCCTGCCTCCCTGCGGATGGGGAATGAACACGTCAGCCAACAAACCCGCATAGTCTTCAAAAAACTGTGGGTTCTCATGCAAATAGCGCACAACCTCTTCCGAAGATTCGATCATGAGTCAGTATCTCCTAATTCAATTTCACCCTCATAAACTATTTTGGCTGGTCCACGCATCATCATGCCGGATCCATCTGATGGCCAACTTATCGTCAAATCTCCACCACGGGTCTGTACAAGAACATCCCTATCTGTAAAATTTCGTAACACTGCGGCGGCCACTGCTGCGCATGCACCCGTTCCACAGGCTAGTGTTTCACCAACCCCGCGCTCAAATACACGAAGCCTGATTTTCCTCCTGTCCATAATTTGTACAAACCCCACATTAACCCTTTCCGGGAACCGTTTGTGCCTCTCTATTCGCGGACCTATAACCATTACTGGGGCAGTATCAACATCTTCAACAAATAATACTGCATGGGGGTTTCCCATTGATAATGCAGAAATCTCGAACATGACCCCATCAACATCCAGAAGATAGGCCATTGCCCTTTCATCAGCGATAAAAGGAATATCTGCCGGAGAAAAAAGCGGAATTCCCATATCCACCTCAACCAGACCATCTTGAAGCAAGCGCGGAGCAATGACCCCTGAAGATGTTTCGATTCGAAGAGAAGTTTTACTAGACAATCCATGTTCAACTACATACCGCACAAAACAGCGAGCCCCATTACCACATTGTTCAACTTCTTTACCATCAGCATTAAAAATGCGGTAACGAAAATCAGTACCAGGAGTTGTTGGCGGTTCAACCAGTAACAATTGATCAAATCCTATCCCAAAGTGACGGTCACTCATCTCCCGGATATGAAGGGCTGAAAGTTTGACTGGTTTAATTAAACCATTAACTACGACAAAATCATTCCCCAAGCCTTGCATCTTGGTAAAACGCAGACGCATATCATTTCCCCAGCATCAAAATGTGACATATGACTTTGCCATGAAAAAAGTATAACCGAACTACCCCTGTCATAATACAAAACTTCATCGGGTTTCTTTCACTCGGGGCATCTTATACCGGTTATAGCTCCATAGATATTGTCCAGGTAAGGTCCGGATTACTCTTTCCATGGCAGAATTGATTTCCAAAGCAAGTCCTGCTTCATCATCAGACTCAAAATCCAGCTTTATAAATTTCAAAATATATCCTCGCCCGCAGGACAGCCTTTCTGCCCAGGTCAGCACGGTTCTCGCTTCAGTAGCCAAAATCAGTTTTGGCGCAAGAGTCATGGTATAGGCCATCCGACCAAAGAATGGGACCCACACTCCCTCTCCAGAAACAGGTACCTGATCCGGGAGCAAGCCAATCGCTTCACCAGATCTCAATGCTCTAACGAGCATTCGAACTCCTCGTAAGTTGGTTGGAGCAAGATTGGCATAAAACCGTTCGCGCCCAGCTCGCATAATTGGCTCAATCTTCGCTTCACGAGGTGGCCGATACATTGCTGTAAGCGGTATCTTCGACCCAATATATTGACCCGCCAATTCAAATGAACCAAGATGAGGGGTCAAGAATACAACCCCCTGTCCTTCAGAACGATTGGCGATCGCTTGATCAAAGCCTTGCACCTGTTTTACGAACTTGTTGATGCCTGATGTGGAACTTAACCATAGCTTCGGTAATTCCATCACAGCGCAGCCTGACTGACCCGCAACATGGCGGGCAAGTTTTTTGCATTTATCAGGTTCACAAACTTCCGCCTGCTGCAAATTACTCAGCAATCTATTGCGATATCTCGGACGAAGCTCATAAACACAAAATCCTGCCATTTTCCCCATTGCATGAAGCAGGACAAGAGGTAACAAAGCAAGAAAACGAAAAAGAAGTAGCATGGAAAACTTTTTGAATGAACCAAAATTTGGTATTGTATCAACTTGCCGCGTCAAAGCAGCAATCCATTTAACCCAAACAACTGTAAAAAAAGCCTATGTCCGAATTCCTGTTTACCTCAGAATCAGTTTCAGAAGGGCATCCCGACAAGCTCGCCGATCAAATATCGGACGGGATACTTGATGCAATCCTAACCCAGGACCCTCATGCCAGGGTAGCGTGTGAAACACTGGTCAATACCGGGCTCATCGTTCTATCTGGTGAAATTACTACTACTGCTGTCGTGGATTATACAGACACTGCCCGGAACATCGTACGTCGAATCGGTTATAATAGCTCAACTATCGGTTTTGACTATCATACCTGCGCAGTTCTCACTGCTATAGACAAACAGTCCCCGGATATTGCCCAAGGAGTCAATGAAGGTGAAGGCATGGATCTGGATCAGGGAGCGGGTGATCAAGGGTTGATGTTTGGCTACGCCTGCAATGAAACACCCCAGTTAATGCCCATGCCAATTTATTATGCCCATCGTTTAATGCAGCGTCAGTCCGAGCTGCGAAAAGATGGCAGGCTCTCATGGTTGCGTCCTGATGCCAAAAGCCAGGTTACGGTTCGTTATCAGGATGGTCGGCCAGTAGCCATCGATACCGTGGTACTATCTACCCAGCATGATCCGGACATCAGCCATGCAGCCTTAAGCGAAGCTATTATGGAAGAAATCATCCGGCCTACAATTCCAGAAGCCATGCTTTTACCTTCCACTCGCTACTTTATCAACCCTACTGGCCGTTTTGTTATCGGTGGGCCTATGGGCGATTGCGGGCTTACCGGTCGAAAAATCATAGTGGATACATATGGGGGCGCCGCCCGCCACGGGGGAGGAGCCTTTTCTGGAAAAGACCCCTCAAAGGTTGATAGATCTGCGGCATATGCAGGGCGCTATGTTGCAAAAAATATCGTCGCTGCAGGTTTGGCAGAACGTTGTGAAGTCCAGGTAGCTTATGCCATCGGTATTGCCCGACCGGTATCCCTAATGGTCAATACATTCGGCACAGGTCGAATTGATGATGAAAAGATTGCGGAACTGGTCAAAAAACATTTTGATCTTCGGCCAAAAGGAATTATTGCCTCGCTCAACCTCTTGCGACCAATATATTCCAAGACGGCAGCTTACGGTCATTTTGGCAGGGAAGAACCCGAATTTACCTGGGAGGCAACTGACAAGGCAATTGAACTTAAGGATGCTGCACGCCTTAAAACAAGTTTGACCATATAATATTACAGGAACCGGCCCAGGCCCAGATATCCCACATCCAAACAGACCCGTTTGGGTTTTCAGGAAAAGCTGCCTAAATAATACCGACAATACCGACGTCGAAAATAAATGACGGACGACACCTACCAATTTTCGCTCAAGGAGAAAGCGGATTTAATCCAGACCAACACAATCAACGATTGGTAAAATTTTGTCAGGATTATTCGCAACCGTACGATGAAACTTAAATCCATTACCGATAATAAAGATTTTCGGGTAGCAGATATCAGCCTTGCCGAATTTGGGCGTAGGGAAATCGCCATTGCCGAAACAGAAATGCCAGGTCTAATGGCATTACGTGAAGAGTATGCGGGACAAGCCCCTCTTGCGGGAGCTCGAATAGCGGGTTGCCTGCACATGACCATTCAAACTGCCGTATTAATGGAAACGCTTGTCAGTCTTGGTGCTGAAATTCGCTGGAGCTCATGCAACATATTTTCGACTCAAGACCATGCAGCTGCAGCCATGGCTGCGTCCGGAATTCCTGTTTTTGCCTGGAAAGGGGAATCTGAAGAAGAATTCTGGTGGTGTATTGAACAGACTGTTTTCGGCCCGAACGAATGGCACCCGAATATGATTCTTGATGACGGAGGTGATCTAACGCAAATGCTGCACTTGCATCACCCCGAACTACTAAAAAATATTAAGGGTATCAGTGAAGAAACAACCACTGGAGTACACCGACTCTATGAAATGCTCAAAGCTGGTTTACTAAAAGTCCCCTCATTTAATGTCAATGATTCGGTCACCAAATCGAAATTTGATAACCTCTATGGCTGCAGGGAGTCTCTCATTGATGGAATCAAACGTGCAACTGATGTCATGATTGCTGGTAAAATTTGCATTGTTCTAGGTTACGGAGATGTTGGAAAAGGCTGTGCCCAGGCATTCAGAGGGATGGGCGCAACAGTCTGGGTTACTGAAATTGACCCTATCTGTGCCCTCCAAGCATCCATGGAAGGCTATCGTGTGGTCACAATGGACGAGGTGGCCTCAACTGCTGACATTTTCGTTACTGCAACCGGAAATTTTCATGTTATAACACATGATCATCTGATCAAGATGAAAAATGAAGCAATTGTGTGCAATATCGGTCATTTTGACAGTGAAATCGATATAGCCAGCCTTCGTCAATACCGTTGGGAAAATATCAAACCACAGGTAGATCATGTTTTATTCCCAGACGGGAAAAGAATCATCGTTCTGGCTGAGGGTCGATTAGTCAATCTGGGCTGTGCAACTGGACATCCAAGTTTTGTCATGTCTGCTTCCTTTACCAACCAGGTCATGGCGCAGATTGAGTTATGGCAACATGGAGAAGATTACCCTGTTGGGGTTTATACCCTTCCCAAACAACTTGATGAAAAAGTTGCGCGTTTGCACCTGAAACGCATTGGAGCACACCTTACCCAACTGACAAGCGAACAGGAAAAATATCTTGGACTTAACGCAAATGGTCCTTACAAACCAGACCATTATCGTTATTGACAGGGTTTTAGCCTAACATTATGGATATCCGCCCAATTCAGCAACGTAAATACAGTTTTGAATTTTTTCCACCCAAAACCGAAGAAGGCATAGAACGGCTAAATGCTACTACCCTCCAGCTTGGGCAACTATCTCCCCATTTCTTTTCTGTTACCTATGGGGCGGGAGGTTCAACTCGGGATCGAACTCTAGAAACTGTCCTGACCATAAAAAATATGGGCCACGCAGCAGCACCCCATCTTTCCTGCATTGGTACCACACGTGCAAGTGTAAGAGAAACCCTTGCAAACTATAGCCAACAAGGGATTCGTCATATGGTTGCATTGCGTGGCGACCTACCTTCAGGTATGGTTGCTGCAGGAGAATTCCGATATGCATCTGACCTAGTAGCTTTTATTCGCGAAGAACTGGGAGAAGATATCAGTATCGAAGTAGCTGCGTATCCAGAATATCACCCTCAATGTGGTTCTGCACAACAGGATCTGCTGCATTTCAAGCGTAAAATTGAAGCTGGAGCCAATTCAGCAATTACCCAATATTTTTATAACGCAGACGCTTATTTCCGCTTTATTGATGACTGTACCGCCATGGGTATTTATGTCCCGATTGTCCCAGGCATTATGCCCATCAACAATTATTTTCAGCTTGCACGCTTCTCGGAAATCTGTGGAGCAGAAATTCCACGCTGGATACGCCTTCGCCTTGAAGGATACCGGGATGACATCGCCTCAATTCGAGCATTTGGCCTCGACATTGTCACAGATCTATGTGACCGGCTATTGCAACATGGTGCACCAGGTCTTCATTTTTATACATTAAATCAGGCAGGGCCGAGCTCAACTATTTGGCAGCGCCTCGGCATACAGGCTTAAATCTTGAAAGTGAGCGCTCTTCCATCCCCTGATCCTTACACAAAAAAACGGAGTCAAATTTTACACAAGAGGATGCTGCAACGGATTAATCAGGGTTTTTATCCATTTTCCGAATTCATGCACGATGCCCTATATACACCCGGGCTAGGATATTATAGCGGTGGCCGAACTAAGCTTGGTAACAAAGGAGATTTTGTAACCGCTCCTGAAATTTCCCCATTTTTTGGAAAATTGCTAGCACGCCTAGCCATTCCCTTGGTCAAAGAAGGAAAGGGGATCATGGAGCTTGGAGCAGGTACAGGTCTCCTAGCATTACAGATGTTACGTGAGCTTGAAGCCCATGAGTTAACTCCAACTTACTATAATATTCTGGAAGTTAGTGCTGATCTGCGTGAGCGACAACATAAACTGCTGTCATCTGAATTACCACATTTGATAGGACGCATACATTGGCTTGAATCCTTACCTGACCAACTGGAAGGATTAATTTTCGGCAATGAGGTTATTGATGCCTTGCCATGTTCACTTATTCGCTGGGAAGCCCATAATATTTACGAAATAGGTGTAGGACAAAAAAAAAATTCCCTTATCTTTACTGATCGCCTTCTGACTGATGGCCCTCTTTTCACTGAGGCCGCCCGCTTAAAATCCCTTTATGGGCTTGGCCGGGAGGAAAACTATACCAGCGAAATCGGTCTTGCTTGCCTATCACTGATTAAGTCATTATCTAAACGACTCGTATCCGGAGCACTTGTTTTTATTGACTATGGCTTTGGAGAAAGCGAATATTTTCATTCTGAAAGACAGCAAGGGACACTGATGTGCCACTATCAGCAGCAGGTTCACTCTGACCCCTTGTTTCTCCCGGGTCAACAGGACATCACTTCTCATGTTAATTTCTCCAGAATTTATGAGATCGCAACCCAATCTGGACTCAACCTTTCAGGTTACACCACACAAGCACACTTTCTGGTCAACCTCGACATTCTGGATTTTCTAAAGGGAATTGAACCAATAAACCCTGAAGCCATTAATGCCTTACATGGGGCGCAAATCTTACTTAGCCCAGCAGAAATGGGAGAAATATTTAAAGTCATTGCTTTCACAACAAAAGATACAGCCCTGGTTGGCTTCAACAGTTGGGATTTGAGTCGATTACTTTGACTAACGAATCGTTTCTGACACGCTTATGCTCGAATAAATATTTTTTTATCGCATCTACACGCATTACGTATAACTGCTTACCCAATTCCGGGCCAGAAAAATTAGACAAAATCATCCTGCCCGATACCGACTTTGCCACATTAAACACCTCTTCCCAAAAATGGGTAGGAGCATTTCCCCACACTGCCATTAATTGAATCAATTCATAAAACCTGATCGGTTGGCGAAATGCATCTGCGCAGACCAAGACATGTTGCAATTCCTCTGCCTCCAAGACAAAACCTTTCAGGATTAAACTTTCCAGACGCAATGCCAACAACGCCATTGCACGGCAGGGTTTGGGCACACTTAGAAACTTGCAGGTCTCTTCAATAGATTCTTCATCAAGAGATAAAAGCATAAGCGCAAAACGTCGAGGAAGATCGAACCAAGGGGCCCAGTCAAGGCAAAAGAGCGATTGACTATATCGTGTTACATGATCTTTACGAGCCCTTCCAAGGGAAGGAATCAACACCTCCAGCGCACCACACTCACCCAGAATTTCAAGCATGGCGGAGGGATGCAACTCCGTTAAGCCACGAGCAATTTCCTGCCAGATTCGTTCGGCAACAAGATGTTCCAACTCCCCCAGTTCCACCATATGGCACATCAACTCAAAAGTCTCAGGTGCGACTTCAAAACCATAACGTGCCCGAAATCGGGCAACTCTCAGTATTCTTACCGGGTCTTCTTTAAATGCCGGACCAACATGGCGTAGAATTCCAGCCCGCAAATCAGCAAGGCCCCCATAAGGATCAATAATCTTGCCCTCAGCGCTTCGGGCCATGGCATTTATAGTCAAATCCCGCCGACCTAAATCTTCTTCTAGTGTTACCTCGGGTGAGGCTTGCACACTAAAACCTCGATAACCATGGCCATTCTTTCGTTCAATTCTTGCAAGAGCGTACTCTTCCTGTGTTTCTGGATGCAGAAATACCGGAAAATCCCTACCTACTGATCTAAAACCCAGTTGCTCCATTTCCAAAGGTGTGCTACCCACTACAACATAATCCCTATCCTTAACGGGCAACCCCAGCAATTCATCTCTGACCGCTCCACCTACCTCAAAGATTTGCATGAAGCCCCCCTGAAAAATTGCTATCTAGGAAAAGTAAGCCTTTACCCTTCTCGCATATAAACTGCACCCTGAACAGAATTGAACGCTATTTCCTGCTTCAAATACCCACCCCTGCGATCCAGCATTACCATATAAATATCTACGGGAAAAACAAGAATCTAAAGCTGTCTACCTTTCAACAAGCGCTGTAAAAATACAGTCTTGCCAGCACTCAGATAGTCTGGGCTATCTACTAACAGCCTTGTCATCTGCATTTAACAAAGAAAGAGCAGGTGGAACAGGAGCAAGCCAGCCCTTCAAAGAGGGTTTGGTCAATCCCAGGCCCATTGAATAATAGGTGGCATTGGCAAGCACTTTCTCAACATAGTCTCTTGTTTCAGCAAATGGGATGGTCTCGACCCATACCTCCCCATCCATTTCGCTTTTTGGCAACCAGCTAAAAACCCTTTCTGGACCAGCATTATAGGCAGCTGCACCCAAGGCCAGCAAATTATTACACCTTTGCAAGACATACTCGAGATACCATGTTCCCTGACCAATATTACGTGAAATGACACTGTTTTCCCCTCCGACCAAATCATCGCCACTCTTCTGATCGATCCAATGGCTTGTTTCCGGCATAAGCTGCATAAGCCCCATCGCGCCTGTATGAGAAACTGCGTCCGGAGAAAACCTGCTTTCCTGTCTCATTAGCCCTAAAACAAACGCTTCATTCAGATGCCGGCTATCGCTAAAATTACTGATGATCTGACGAAATGGAATAGGAAACTCTAGAGCATAATTATGTAATAAATGAGATTGAAGTGCTGTATTAATGGCCAAATCATACCAATGATGTTCATTGGCAAAAGCTGATGCCGCAATCAAAGATCGATCATCCAGATCACGAATTGCATAAAACCACTGGGCATTCGCTTCTTCAGGCATGCCCTTAACCATGAGGCTAACCACTATACGGAAACCAGTTCGCTTTGCAATTTTAGCAATATCCTTTTGAGTAGGCTGATAAGACTCATGAGGCCAATTTATTTTCTTGCCCAGATCTTCACTTGCAAGCAAAGCAAAATATCCTTGACCATGAGAAATATTCATCAAAATATCGTGTGCATGCCGCTTATTTCCAAGCTCATTTTCACTTTTAGCAAGCCAGTACTGCCATTCTGGCAAATGAGCCATATCAGTCGGCATCACATTAATCGAGTCCCTCACCAAAGCCCAATCTCCGGCACTCAATGCACTTCTCGCCTTCCAGGCCATTTCTTCATATGTCAGAGTCAACCCGGCATGAGAAAAGTATCTGACCGCCCTCTCATCATGATTGAGCGCGGCACGCATGCCCATTCCAGCCCAAATACTCTCCCGATCTGCACGGTGAAAGCCAAACTGCAATTTTCTCCACTGAGCAACTGCCTCATCTGGATCAATCTTATAGGCTCTAAGAATCGCGAACCTGACTAATTCACGATCAGGTTTTAAGGAAAGGTTATAATGAGCATCCTTTAAAAACTTAATGGGATTCTGATTCACCTCTCCCAAATGGTTCATGCGTTTCTGATCTTCTCCTTCCAGAAAATGATCCACAATAAAGCGGGCAAGACTTACATCATCAGCATCAAGCACCAAACGTAACCTATCCCAAACAAGCGAATAATTATTATTAGATATCAAAGTGGTAAATACAGGAAGACAGCTTGATGGTCTAGGATTTGGTGAAAGCCACAGTTTTCTGGCTTCATCCAGTACACCAGTTTCATCCTTCAGCAAACGCGCATTCAGGTCGTCACAGAAAAGTTGATTGTCAGGGTTAATTAACTTTACATAGTCTTTTCTGAAGGCTGTATAATTTTCACTCTTCCCAAGCTTCTCAAGCCATAGCCCCAATAACCGTTGTGAGAGTACACTGGATTTATTTGAAGCAACAAAGGCCATCACCTCCGCATTGGTCAATGCATTCCAATTCAGCCTTAACTGCCAATACTTCACATAAAAATAAAGTGGGTCTTTTTGAAGCAGAGATCCGTAATGGGCCAGTAATTCAGGATCATGATTGACATAAGCCTGTTTTGCGCCTACCCATGCATCATCCTGAACGGCGGCGAGAAGGGGTTGCGTTATACCAAACAAAATAATCAATAATAAAAATTTCATTCAAGTTAATACCGATAATCATCACGGCAAGAAACCCGATTTAACTCAGGAAAAGCCGGTATGCCGGATTCCCGGTTTCGTCATATGAAACATACCCCAAACGATCCAGAAAACTCTCAAACTCCTTCATCTCCACCTTAGGGACCTGCATACCCACAAGCACCCTTCCATAGTCAGTACCATGATTCCGATAATGAAAAAGACTAATGTTCCAATCAAGACTCATGGAATCCAGAAAACGCATCAGTGCCCCAGGACGCTCAGGAAATTCAAAGCGATATAACAACTCGTTTTTTATTTCCGGGGCATGGCCTCCCACAAGATGGCGGATATGAAGTTTTGCCATCTCATTATCACTAAAGTCCCAGGTTTCAAAACCTGCCGATAATAAATGATCAATAATTCTAGTCGTCTCTTCCCGACTTGTAACCTGGATCCCTACAAAAACATGGGCCTGTCTTTTGTCGGCATAACGATAATTGAATTCAGTAATGCTGCGGGCACCAAGCTGGCGACAGAATGACTTGAAGCTACCAGGTGTTTCGGGTATGGTCACAGCCAGAATTGCCTCGCGTTTTTCTCCTAGTTCGGCCCGTTCAGCAACATGTTGAAGACGATCAAAATTCATGTTCGCGCCTGAGGCTATCGCAACAAGCGTTGCGCCTTCAAGACACTCTCGCTCAACATAGGCCTTAAGCCCAGCAATGGCCAAGGCGCCGGCAGGTTCAAGAATTGAACGGGTATCCTCGAATACATCCTTGATTGCCGCACAAATCTCGTCAGTGCTGACTTCGATCATTTCATCCACAAGATTCTGACACAATCGAAAAGTCTGGTCTCCTACTTGCTTAACTGCTACCCCATCTGCAAAAAGTCCCACCTGATCAAGACGTACACGATGTCCTGCAGCCAGAGAAAGGCTCATCGCATTTGCATCCACAGGCTCAATCCCTATGATTCGGGTAGAAGGGCTTATTCTTTTCACGTAAGCCGCAATCCCTGCTATCAACCCTCCCCCTCCGACAGGTACAAATATCGCATCAATCGGATTTTGATGCTGGCGCAGAATTTCCATTCCTATCGTACCTTGTCCAGCAATTACATCAGGATCATCATAAGGATGAATGAACGTAAAATCAGACTCAAGAGAAATTTTAAGGGCATGCTCATAAGCCTCATCATAAGAATCTCCAGCCAGAACCACTTTAGCGCCAAGTGCTTTTACTGCCTCAACTTTAATATGTGGTGTTGTTTCAGGCATTACAATTATGGCAGAGCATTGCAAACGCTGAGCAGCCAAAGCTACACCTTGCGCATGATTTCCAGCAGAAGCCGCAATAACACCACGTTCCATAGCTGTACGTGGCAGATTGATCATTTTATTGTAAGCCCCACGTAACTTGAATGAAAATACCTGCTGCAAATCCTCACGTTTAAGCAGGACTTGGTTAGACAACCGTCTTGACAGATTAACCGAAACTTCAAGAGGACTCTCAATCGCAACATCATATACACGTGCGCGCAAGATACGCTCAAGATAATCTGTAGCATTCAACTCAAGGGCCCCATTCCGGGATACAGCATTATTCATAATGACACCTCTAAGACAAGCACCTAGCGTAACAAAAAACAAGACAAATCAGAAGCGAGCACCTGCATAGCAAAATTTGTTAAGATAAACAGTTTATACAACTTTCATTCAGGCAGGACATGTCTAAAATTCAAAACCAGCTCAAACTTGCAGTTGCCAAAGCTGCGCTAGCCTATGTACCTGACCAGGAAATTATCGGAATTGGTACAGGCTCAACTGTCAACTGTTTTATTGATTTACTAGGCGACCAGCAAGCTGGAAAAATCCGGGCCGCTGTAGCAAGTTCCATTGCATCTGCTGATAGACTCCGCCACTGGGGCATAGAGGTCATTGATCTCAATTCAGTCGATAAATTACCTGTCTATATCGATGGTGCAGATGAGATCAATTGCCAACTTCACATGATAAAAGGCGGAGGCGGTGCCTTAACCCGAGAAAAAATTCTTGCCGCCGCCAGTACAGATTTTGTGTGTATCGCTGATTCATCCAAACTGGTTGAACATCTTGGCACATTTCCTCTTCCTATTGAAGTCATTCCTATGGCCTGTAACTATGTTGCTAGGAAAATGGCTTCATTTGGAGGAAAACCCATTGTGCGGGAAGGAAAAATCACCGACAATGGTAATGTTATAATTGATGTCCATAACCTTGTTATTACCGATCCGGTAAGCTTGGAAACAGAAATCAATCAAATTGCGGGAGTAGTCTCCTGTGGTCTCTTCGCACATCGGGGCGCCGATGTTTTATTGCTAGGCTGCAATTCAGGCGTCAAAACACTCCTTCCCTACAGCCATTCTTGAATTTTAGATGAAATCGCCAAAAGTTACTTAACAAAGCCCTGCCATATTTGTTAACCTTGAATTATTGACAACCATGACGCGTGCTGCAAAACAGGAATTCATATCATGCATGAACATACTTCAAAACAATTCGATGCCGATCTAGAAGCGGTTCGCTCACGTGTTCTCAAAATGGGTGGCCTTGTAGAAGAGCAAATAGTCAAGTCTGTTGAAGCACTTACTACAGGAAATATTGAACTGGCAAAGCAGGTGCAACAACAGGATCATCTTGTCAATGGCATGGAAGTTGCCATTGATGAAGACTGTAATCACATTATTGCCAGAAGACAGCCTACAGCAGGAGATCTGCGCATGGTCATGACAGTTGTCAAGACCATTACTGATCTGGAGCGAATTGGTGATGAAGCAGCAAAAATTGCCCGAATGACCCTAACACTTTATGGAGCCAATCGACTCACTTCACCGCGTTTCTCAGAAATCCGGCTTATGAGTAGCCAGGCGCTCGATATGCTGCGTACTTCGTTAGATGCATTCGCTAGATTAGAGGTGGCTTCAGCAGTCCAGGTCGCCAAACAGGATCTGCAGGTAGATGATGAATTTAAAGGCCTATTACGCCATCTCATTACGTTCATGATGGAAGATCCACGGACTATTTCCGACTCAATCGATATTCTCTTCGCTGCAAAAGCCATAGAAAGAATGGGGGATCATGCAAAAAACATGGCTGAGTATGTTGTGTATATGGTTAAGGGGAAGGATGTCCGTCATACGAACATCCTTGAACTTGAGCAAGAACTGCAGGATTAAACCATTCATTCTTTCAAGTCGCGGGATTAAGGGGGGACATAACCTGAAGCTGTCTCTGCCCCATCACCAAAAAAATGTTTTTCAGTTTGCTCGGCAAGATATTTCCGAGCTTTGGGATCTGCAAGATTCAGCCTATATTCATTAACAAGCATGGTCTGTTGACGAACCCATTCCTGCCAAGCCTGCTTCGAAACACAATCATAGATACGCTTGCCAAGCGCCCCTGGATAAGGGGGAAAATCAAGCCCATCGGCATCCACTCCAAGTTTAATGCAATGTACTGTTCTAGCCATAAATCTCCCTGGATTCGCAGTTAGATGTTAATCAGGCAAGCAGACATATTCAGTCTGCGGATAAATATCTTTGACCGCCTCTGATGATTATATAATTCCTGCCGTGATTTTGGCAGTTGTGAAATATCGGCTTCGAGAAAACCATGTTCAATAAACCAATGGGCTGTCCGCGTAGTCAAAACAAAAAGGCTTTCCATCCCTCCTTGTCTTGCCAACTCAGTAACGTGTTCAAGTAACACCTCGCCGTACTTGCCCGCTCGATAATCGGGATGAACAGCAAGACAAGCCATTTCGGCAAGTTTTTCACTGACAAAAGGATAAAATGACACACAACCAATTATAAGCCCGTCATGCTCGATAACGATAAAGTGCTCAATATCCTGCTCGATTCGATCAGATGAACGAGGAACCAGTAAGCCCTGCTCAACCATAGGGTTTATCAATGCCAGAATTCCCGAAACATCATCAATCCCAGCGGGTCGCAGGGATTCTATGCGATCAATGGTTAACATTGTTCCACAACCATCATGCGTAAATAACTCATGCAGAATGGCCCCATCTGTATGTCTGCCAATAAAATGTGCCCTTTGAACACCATGCTTCAGAGCATTGGCTGCATGAGGGAAAAACAACCTGATATCTTCATCAGCAGCCTTTGCATGCTTAAACCAAGTCATCCCTTCCTGCACGGTCAACGCGCGCAGTAATTCGCCATTTTTACCCATGACTCCGGGAGAATCCATTAGAAATATCAATTTATTTGCCTCAAGTGCAATGGCTACCTGTGCGGCAACTTCTTCAACTGCAAGATTAAACACTTCTCCTGTAGGAGAATATCCTAGAGGCGACATCAACACCATTTCACCAAATTCGAGTCTGGAACGAATTGCATCCGCATCAATACGGCGTACTTCACCAGTATGCTGCAAATCCACACCTTCCCGAATCCCGGCAGGACGGGCAACAACAAAATTTCCACCTGCAACACGAAGTCTTGCGTTGTGCATCGGTGAATCAGCAAGCCCCATCGATAAAATGGCCTCGATTTCAACGCGTGCAATCGCCGAAGTTTCAATCACACACTCCAACGCTTCCTGATCAGTCACTCGTAAACCCGCAGCATATTGAATCCTGGCATTCTGCGCTCGAAGCTTTTCTTCAACCTGTGGACGGATGCCATAAACCATAACCAGCTTCACACCAAGACTATTAAGTAAATTCAAATCATGCGCCAAGGCAATAAACTGCCCATCTACCAGAACTTCACCCCCAAATGCGAGTACAAAAGTTTGCCCACGGAAAGCATGAATATAAGGTGCCACATCTCGAAACCAGCGTACAAACTGAACAGGTTTATTTCGTATACTCAAGCAATTCTCCTCAGAAATCCCCCCAAAGGGCGTTAATGGCAGAAAGCGCAGCAAGAGCAGCAGTTTCGGTACGAAGAATGCGTGGGCCAAGTTTTACAGCTACAAATCCCGACCTTAAGGCTTTCTGCTCCTCAGTCTCGGTCAGACCTCCTTCCGGCCCCACAAGAAGACTCAAATTGCTCGGCGCCAAAAAGGAGCTAAATCCATGATCTGAACGAGGAGACAGCATAAACTTAACCCCTTCCTCAGAACTGGTTTTCAAATAAGAATCCAACGACTCTATCGGTGCTACCTTTGGCACTATGCTGCGCCCACATTGCTCACAAGCTGAAACAACAACCTGTCTCCAATGAGAAACACGGCGGGTAGCCTTTTCTACATCAAGTTTGCTAAGACAGCGCTGGGTCAGTAATGGAACAATTTTTACGACCCCCAATTCCACAGCTTTTTGCAATGTAAAATCCATTTTGTCCGCGGCCGATATGCCTTGTGCCAATTCCATCATGACAGGTGATTCCCGATCCGGTATTGAACAGGTTTCGGTTATGATATATACCCCAGATTTGGACAGGCTTAATATCCGGGAAAGATAATCTTTCCCTTCCCCATCAAAAAGTGTGACATGATCGCCAGGTTTAAGGCGAAGAACATGCGCAGCATGATGCCCGGCCGATTCTGACATTCGTGTCTCTATTCCAACACATAGTAATTCCGGATGAAAAAAACGGGGTTCACGCATGCAGAGCCTTTACAGAAAACTTGATTTTCTCCTGGAAAACCATCATCACTTCTTATTATTCATCCAACCAATCTTAAATTCTGGGTTTTTCGAGTCAATAAATACACTTAGCAAAAAAACGGATTGATCGATTTATTGGCCAATGACAACTTGTTATAAATCAGAGTATAAGTTCTATAAAGATTTAATGACATAGTTCCTGTTGCATATTTAGCTTAAATTTTCACCATGACAACCTTATTATTTTGGCAATAGGGGGTTACACTTAACAGACATTTAAACTAGGCAGGCCCAATTGATGCCATGATCAGCCTACAGACGCCTATTTGTAATTTTGGTGAAAAAGCCCCAGAATTCAAACTAGTTCAAAACCAGAAAACCTACACCTTAAATGAGGTGAGAGATGAAAAGGGGCTTCTGGTCATCTTCATGTGCAACCACTGTCCCTATGTGAAATGCATTTTACCCGATCTGGTCATAACAGTTCATAAATGCCAGGCGATGAAAATCGGATGTCTTGCCATCATGTCCAATGACATCAACGATTATCCGGAAGATTCACCTAAAAATATGAAAGCCCTGTCCGAGTCATTCCATTTTTCCTTCCCTTATCTTTATGATGCATCTCAGGAGATTGCCAAAAAATTTGGTGCCATTTGCACCCCAGATTTTTTTGGATATAACAGCAATCTTGAACTCCAGTATCGTGGAAGATTTGACTCAAGGGGAAAAAGCACAGGATCTTTCGGAAATAATGATCTCATTGAGGCAATGCACCTCATTGCCTTAACTGGTTCAGGCCCTAAAAACCAGTCCCCATCAATTGGATGTTCTATCAAATGGAAAAACCAAAACAAATAATGTACCTTTACGAAAGTTGAAATAGCCCAGTTATTCAGCCATAATTTCACATTTCAGGCACCCACTCTGGCATGGGCTCTGTAATTAGCCTGTCAATTCTCCTGTTTATCCTATTTGGGTATTTCGGTTTGAGCCGGATTCTTGAGAAAAAGCATAATTTTTTTGGCATACAGATTTCATTCTGATTGACAAGGAATCATCAAATGGCAACTCGCAAGGATCTCGCCAACGCTATTCGTGCCTTGGCAATGGATGCCGTACAAAAAGCAAATTCCGGCCACCCTGGCATGCCCATGGGGATGGCTGATATAGCTGAAGTACTCTGGCGAAAACATCTACACCATAATCCTGCCAACCCACATTTTCCAAACCGCGATCGTTTCGTTTTATCTAACGGCCATGGGTGCATGCTGCTATACGCTCTACTCCATCTAAGTGGGTACAATTTACCTATGAGCGAAATTAAACAGTTCAGGCAACTGCATTCCAAAACCCCCGGCCACCCCGAATATGGTGTTACTCCCGGTGTGGAAACAACAACAGGGCCATTAGGTCAAGGTATAGGTAATGGGGTAGGCATGGCCATAGCCGAGCGAATCCTGGCAGAATATTTCAATCGTCCAGGCCATGAGATAGTCAATCATTATACCTATGTCTTTCATGGGGATGGCTGTCTCATGGAAGGAATCTCTCATGAAGCCTGTTCTATAGCCGGTACTCTGGGCCTGGGTAAACTCATTATGTTTTACGACGATAATGGGATTTCTATTGATGGAGCAGTCAAAGGCTGGTTTACAGACGACACCCCAAAACGTTTTGAGGCTTATGGCTGGCAAGTAATTCCCCATGTTGACGGACATAATGCAGAGTCCATCGAATCAGCTATCCTAATGGCAAAATCGGATCAGGCCAGACCAACCCTAATCTGTTGCAAAACTGTCATTGGATTTGGCAGCCCCAATAAAGCAGGGAGTGAAAAAGCTCACGGCAGCCCTCTTGGCATAGATGAGGTTGCTGCAGCACGAAAGGAGCTAGGCTGGCCTTACCCGCCTTTTGTAATCCCGGAAGACATCTATGCAGCATGGGATGCCAAAGTTCAAGGTAAGAGACTTGAAGAGGACTGGAATATCAAATTTTCCAAATACTGCAAGACTTTTCCGGAACTGGCTTCAGAATATGAACGTAGAGTTTCTGGTCAGCTCCCTGATGGCTTTGAAGTAGGTATCGAAAAAGCCATTTCCTCCATAATTGCCAAACGCGAATCAATCGCAACAAGAAAAGCTAGCCAGCAGGCCATTTCTGTTCTTGCATCTCTTCTACCAGAACTTATTGGGGGATCGGCGGACCTGACTGAATCAAACCTGACTGAATGGGCAAATGCCCAGCAGATAAACCATCAGAAAAATGGTAATTATCTTCATTATGGGGTACGTGAGTTCGGAATGTCAGCCATTATTAATGGGATAACTCTTCATGGCGGACTCATCTCTTTCGGTGGCACATTCCTTACCTTTTCTGATTATGCCCGAAATGCCCTACGTCTAGCTTCCCTGATGAAAATCAGAAGCATTTTCATTTTTACCCATGACTCCATAGGGCTTGGCGAAGATGGCCCAACACACCAACCAATCGAGCAAGCAGCTTCATTGCGCTATATCCCAGGCATGGATGTCTGGCGCCCGGCAGACACACTGGAAACAATGCAAGCCTGGGTTTCTGCAGTAAAAAAAAGCAATGGGCCAAGCTGTTTACTTCTTTCCAGACAAAATCTGCCTTTCACCGATCGCTCTGTGGAGCAAATTTCGGACATAAAACGTGGAGGTTATATCCTGAAAGATTGTGCAGGCCAACCAGAAATCATCATTATTGCTACTGGATCTGAGGTTGGTCTAGCCCTAAAAACTCAGGAAGCCATGACAGATTTGCGAGTACGGGTGGTCTCCATGCCCTGTACTAATATTTTTGACCGTCAGGAACCATCATGGCAACAACATGTGCTCCCTGATGGGATTCCACGTCTTGCTCTTGAAGCCGGAACCGCTGATTTCTGGAGAAAGTACGTCGGACTGGAGGGTGGAGTCATTGGAATGAACTCCTTCGGAGAATCCGCTCCAGCAGACAAACTTTTTGATTATTTCGGTTTCACGGTCGAAAACGTAAGCAAACTCGTCCGCCAGACCCTTATGGCTAACAAATGAGTGCGATAGCCATTTTCATTCAATAACATGATTCAGCCGATATGACAAAAACACAGGAATATATCCGGTTTTTTCCCCGATTCGGAATCTATCCTATGCCTAGAGGATAACATCAGTGCCTATCATCAACATGCTCAGTCTGGATCTGCACAATAAGCGTGTCATGATTCGTGAAGATTTCAATGTTCCGCTAAAAGAGGATGGAAAAATTACTGATGACACACGCATCCGGGCGTGCATTCCAACCATTAAAGCGGCTTTAAAGCAAAGTGCAAAAATCATCCTTTTAAGTCATCTTGGGCGGCCAAAAGAAGGATATCCTGACGCTTCCCTGTCTCTTTTACCTGTTGCCAGGCATCTGGAACAACTGCTTCATTATCCAGTAAGATTCGTAGAAAACTGGCTAGACGGCATAACAATCAATCCTGGAGAAATCGTCCTTTGTGAGAATGTTCGATTTAACATCGGTGAAGAAACGAACAACGAAAACCTCGCACGAAAAATGGCTGCGCTTTGCGATATTTTTATAATGGACGCCTTCGGAACTGCTCATCGCGCACAGGCCTCCACAGAAGGGATAGCCCGATTTTCTCCTATCGCCGCAGCCGGGCCTTTGCTTGTTAATGAACTCAATGCATTGCATCAGGCGTTAAAAAACCCGGCACGCCCCATGGTTGCAATCGTTGGGGGAGCAAAAGTATCAGGAAAACTGAAGCTTCTTGAAAACTTACTGGATCAGACCGAATTTCTTATTGTTGGAGGAGGTATTGCGAATACCTTTCTCGCAGCTACCGGTAAACCTGTTGGCTGCTCCCTGTATGAACCCAAACTGGTAGATGATGCAAGAAATATTCTTCATCAAGCGGAAATGAAGGGCATCCAGATTCCCATCCCGGTTGATGTTGTCTGTGGCAAATCCTTTAGCTCAACAACAAAGGCAGCCATCAAGAATACAGATAAAGTCGAACCGGATGATCTGATACTCGATATTGGTCCCCATTCATGTGAAACCCTGGAAAAAATCATGAAAAGTGCTGGAACAATTGTCTGGAATGGGCCAGTTGGGGTATTCGAATTTCCAGCCTTCTCTCAAGGCACCAGAAGGCTTGCGCAAGCCATCGCTGAGTCCCCGGCCTTCTCGATTGCTGGTGGAGGGGATACACTTGCTGCTATCGCCCAGTTTAATATCGCTGACCACATTTCCTATATCTCGACCGGTGGTGGAGCTTTCCTGGAATATCTTGAAGGGCGTGTACTTCCAGCTGTAGCCATCCTTGAAACACGTGGCAGCAACTATTCAATCCAAGTATAACGAATATATCAATGGAGATTTATACGGTGTTACGTAGAACAAAAATTGTCGCGACACTTGGACCTTCGTCCAGTGATCCAATAGTGCTGGGTCGATTGATTGATGCCGGTGTGGATGTCGTTCGCCTGAATTTCTCACATGGAAAGGCTCAAGATCACATCAATTCCGCCGCACTCGTCCGTGAACTCGCCGAAGCCCGGGGGCGCACGGTTGGTATTATGGTGGATTTGCAAGGACCAAAAATTCGTGTGGGTAAATTTGAAAATAATAGTGTTACTTTAAAAGCCGGTGCCAAATTTATTCTTGATGCCAACTGCACGCTTGGCAACGAAGAAAGAGTCGGGATTGATTACAAGGAACTGCCACGTGATGTCGAACAGGGCGCAATCTTGATGCTAAATGACGGCATTATCCAGATGGTGGTTGACAAAGTTTTAGGCAATGAGATTATTTGTTCAGTTACTGTTGGGGGAGTACTCTCCAATAATAAAGGAATCAATAGGCAGGGTGGGGGGTTAACTGCACCTGTTCTTACAGACAAAGACAAGGAAGATATCAAAACTGCCGCTCTACTAGATGCGGACTATCTGGCTGTTTCTTTCCCGAAATCGGGTGAAGACATGCACACAGCCCGCCGTCTTTTGCACGATGCAGGTGGACACGCTTGGCTTTGTGCAAAAATTGAGCGCACTGAAGCCATCAGTGCTCTTGAAGATATTCTCGCTGCATCTGATTCAATCATGGTGGCGCGAGGTGACCTTGGTGTCGAAATGGGTGATGCAGCAATTCCGGCCCTACAGAAACAGATGATCCGACTAGCCCGTAAAATGAACAAAACCATTATCACTGCAACACATATGATGGAATCCATGATCAACAATCCAATTCCAACACGTGCGGAAGTATCAGACGTCGCGAATGCTGTTTTGGATGGAACCGATGCGGTCATGCTTTCAGCAGAATCTGCAGCTGGAACCTATCCCGTGGAAGCCGTAGAGGCTCTTGATCGAGTCTGCAGACAGGCAGAGCGAATGATCGAAATTTATGTCGATTCACAAAAGGTAGCACCCCATCAAAGCGGCATGCACCGTGATGAAGCAATTGCACAAGCTACCATGTATACCGCCAATCATTTAGATGTCAAAGCCATTGCTTCTATGACACAAACCGGGCTCACTCCACTTTGGATGTCACGGTTCAATTCCGATGTCCCTATTTATGCGCTGTCTGATGATCTTCGCACCTGTCGTAAAGTGACACTATTTCGCGGTGTTCAGCCCATTCATTTCGTATATGCCACTAACAACCGTGAAGAAATACTCCTTCAGGCTGAAAGATTGATCCGGCAGTGTCACGCGGTCAAGGAAGGAGATCTTGTTATCATGACCATTGGCGAGCCCATCGGAAAACCAGGGGGTACAAATACAATGAAAATCATCAAAGTCGGTGAGCATCGATAATCTAAATCATTAAAGGGGATTGAAGTGGCACTCGTAACTCTACGGCAGCTTCTAGATCATGCAGCAGACAATGCATATGGTTTACCTGCATTTAATGTCAATAATATGGAACAGGTACATGCTATTATGCAGGCTGCCAACACCTGCTCGAGTCCCGTTATAATGCAAGGTTCCGCTGGGGCTAGAAAGTATGCGGGCGAGCCTTTCCTAAGGCATCTTATTCTTGCCGCGATTGAGGCCTACCCTCACATTCCTGTCGCCATGCACCAGGATCATGGCCAGTCTCCGGCAGTCTGTATCAACGCTATTCGATCTGGCTTTTCTAGCGTCATGATGGACGGCTCTTTACTCGAAAATGGCAGATCTCCTTCAGATTATAATTACAACATTACAGTCACGCGTAAAGTTGTTGAAATAGCTCATGCGGTCGGCGTCTCAGTCGAAGGGGAACTTGGAGTGCTTGGTTCGCTTGAAACCATGAAAGCGGACAAAGAGGATGGGATAGGAGCCGAAGGGAAAATGACCAGGGAGCAGCTTTTGACAGATGTAAACCAGGCTGCAGATTTTGTGAAACAAACGGGCGTTGATGCCCTGGCGATTGCAATCGGCACTTCTCATGGGGCCTACAAATTTAGCCGGAAACCTACCGGCGATATTCTAGCGATCCACAGAATCAAGCAAATCCATGCCCGATTACCCAACACTCATCTTGTTATGCATGGTTCGAGCAGTGTGCCTCAGGAATGGCTGGATATTATTCGAGAGTTCGGCGGGGACATGAAAGAGACCTATGGAGTTCCTGTTGAAGAAATTGTTGAAGGAATACGTCATGGTGTACGTAAAGTAAATATAGATACAGATATCAGGCTTGCCATGACAGGGGCAATACGGCGCCACCTTGCAACACATCGGACTGAGTTCGACCCCCGTAAATACTTGCATGACGCAGAAGCTGCTGCTCAGGATATCTGTAAGAAACGCTTTGAAGCCTTTGGAAGCGCTGGCCAGGCAGAGCGGATCAAACCCATCCCACTCGAAGAAATTGCCCTTCAGTATTCCAGAGGCGCGCTACAGGCTGTTGTACGATGATAAAACAAGAAGCGCTGATCCAATCCAGCCTCAGTAGTCTCAAACTTCTAAGCCGTGGCAAAGTGCGGGATATTTATGAGGTTGACAATGAATATTTACTACTAATCACTACTGATCGTTTATCTGCATTTGATGTAATTTTGCCTGATCCAATACCAGGAAAAGGAAAAATTCTCACCATGATGTCGATCTTCTGGTTCAAGATGCTCGGTAGCAGCCTTACTACACAATTGACCAACATTGATCCCGAGTCTGTTGTCATGATAGCCGAGCGGGACGAAATTCGAGACAGATCTCTGGTAGTTAAACGAACAAAACCCTTTGCCATTGAGGCAATCGTGCGAGGGTACCTTGCTGGCAGCGGGTTCAAGGAATACCAAAGAAACGGGGCTGTTTGCGGGGTCAATCTTCCTCGGAATCTTAAAATTGCAGATGCATTACCCGAAGCCATCTTCACTCCTTCGACGAAACCTTCAGACAAAAGTCATGATGAAAATATCTCTTTTGAACAGATGGCAAGCATAACTGGCAAGGAACACGCTAACAAAATCCGTGAAATAAGCTTGGATATCTATCGGCGTGCCAGCAGGTACGCTGAGACACGGGGCATTCTCATTGCTGATACAAAATTTGAATTTGGTCTGGACACACAAGGACAGCTATGTTGGATTGATGAAGCGCTCACCCCTGATTCATCAAGGTTCTGGCCTGAAGATGCCTGGAGCCCGGGCCATAACCCACCAAGTTTTGACAAACAGTTTGTACGTGATTACCTCGAACAAATTGACTGGGATAAAACTTCACCAGGCCCGCGTTTACCAGAGGAGATAGTCAGAAAAACCTCAAATAAATATGCTGAGGCATTATGGCGCTTAACCGGCCAGCGAATCAATTTGTAAAACTCCAGAGTCACACACACAATTACCTAGATAATTGCTGAAAGAATACATCAATACGAATAAGCATTAAACCAGCTACGTCAAATCCTAAAACCTTTATTGGCCTCAGAAAACTCCCCCTGTTTTTTTATGCGCCTGCAAAGATCTGCATTTAAAAAAACCGATCAAGCCATGGATAAATTTCAGGAAGGCTTCTAATCATTCTCACGATTCGAAGTCAACGCTAAATCTACTGTTGGAAAGATAAAGCAGATGGCAGAAGGGGCCTCCCGCATATGCCGTCAGGCCATCATCCTGAACCTAGTGGTTCAAGGCGGTCGCCACGCCCCAGCTTCAGGCTCATTCGCAAAGGAATGCGCACAACGGCCAGCACCTGCAGCAACCCTGTTTCAAATATTGGTTCAAAGAGTCTTTGACCTTAACCAACACAGCAGGAGGAACTTTAAAGACCAGCTTGCAGTTCATCCACGGCGGTACCTAGGGCGTCCTGCAACGATTTAATCTTACTCCGAATTTCAGCAACATCAAAGGATTTACTTATCTTACGAGAATAGAATTCATGAGCAATTTGCAAAGCAGCAAGTATCGCCACCCTCTCGTTACCGGGCACTCCCCCAGAGTTCTTGATTTCCTGCATACGCAAATTAAGCATGTCAACTGAGGCAAGCAAAGCTTCCCGTTCATTTTCTGGGCAACCGATACGAAATTCTCGCCCCATAACCAAAACAGTTAAATCCTGATTTTCTGGCATATTCAGCGTCTTCCTTGAGGTTCAGGAATCTCTCCCAGCAAATCCTGTAAACGAAGCCTCGCCTCTTCCATCCTGCTTGTCAGGAGGCGATTTTGTATCTGCGCATCATCAATCAAGCGCTGACGCGCATCGATCTCCAATTGGGCTGATGAGATATGCTGACTTAAAGCCTCATTGATTGCTTGTGCTTTAGCCAACTCAATACGCTGATCATCAATAATCTCGCGCATTCGACGCGCAAGTCCAATAAGCGCATCAATCCTGTTTTCCAGAAGATGAATATCCTGCTCCATGCGCACACTATAATGGGAAAGGGAAAGCCTGGTCAACCAAACAAACATATAAAAACCAGGAAAAAGATCGGGCTTACCCCTCCTGAATACATAATCGAGGATCCCCATTAAAGCCAATAAGCCGAAAATCAATAAATTCTACCTACCAGATCAAAGATTTCCTCGCAGAATAGGTTAGAATAGCACCGTTTCAGGTGCCCTAAACTTTACTGAGTTAGGGAGAATCGGGAAGCAGGTGAGCACCATGCAATTCCTGCACTGCACCCGCAGCGGTAAGTAAGTGTGGGCGTATCAGCAAGCCACTGTGATTTTAGTCACGGGAAGGCGATACGCCAAGTCTTGCAAGTCCGAAGACCGGCCTGTCACATCATATTGAGAATGCTGCGGGGAAGCAGATGAACACTCACCCTTTCCAACCGGCTCGTTCGTCGGCCCGCGCTTCATTCTCATCTTATTAAAAGACGCTCCGTTGCGGGATGCAGACGGAAAGGAGAAAAAAGATGAGTCCAATCAAAATTGGAAGAACCCTGCTTGCAATATCAATAATGAAGTCAGCCCTTACCTATGGGTCAACCGTGTATAAAGGGCAGGATTTTGTAGTTACAGCCACACGAACTCCCGAAGCTGCAAGCAACACTACTCAGGATGTAACTGTAATCAGTTCTGCCGAGCTTCTCAATTCTGGTCAAAGAACACTTGGGGAAGTGCTCCAGATGACACCAGGAATTGAAATAGCACAAACAGGAGGTGCAGGACAAACTGGCAGCATCTTTATGCGTGGAACAAATTCAAACCAGACCCTTATATTACTCGATGGCGTTCCCATCAATACAGGAAGTATAGGCACAGCCTCCTTCAATATCATTCCTGTCAATGAAATTGATCATATTGAAATTCTTCAAGGCCCAGCAAGCAGTTTGTATGGTGCGAATGCCATAGGAGGGGTTATTCAGATATTTACCAAAAAAGGTAGAGGCACCCCCCATCCCTACATCTCTGCAGGAATGGGGAGCTACAATACCTCCCGGATCAGCACAGGCTATGAAGGACAAAAAGGAAACCTGAGTTTTAACATTCTGGGCGGACACGATGAATCCACCTCTATCTCGCAAACGAATTCCAGCAACCCATTCAGCTTTAATCCCGACACGGATCCTTACCGAAATAACTATGTATCAGGACAACTTTCTTATCTCCTTGCCCCCGGTCAAAAACTGGGAATCGTATTTTTACGAAACCATGCAACGGTATTCAACGATGATGGGATTTATGGACCAGCCTCCCTGCAGGATCATACAACAACTACAGTAGGCAACTATGAAGCCTATAGCAGAAACCGGATCAATTCATATTGGGTGAGCCAGGTCAATTTTGATCATTCTGTAGATAATGAATTCACTCAAACTGCCAATCCCTTCAGCAGCAACGGTTCCATCAACAATACCCAGAATGAGATTAACTGGCAAAACGACTTCAGTACTTCACTCGGCATAATAACCCTAGGTGAAGAGAATCAATGGCAGTCAGTTGGTGGCTCAGCAACTACTTTCGTAATTAACAGAAGAACCAACTCTTCACTCTTTGGCGCTTATCATGAAAATTTCGGTCCCCAGTCTTTCATGATAAGCGGGCGTCATGACCAGAATAGCCAGTTTGGTGGCCAAAATACCGGCACAGTAGGTTACGGTTACAGGCTTATACCGGATTTAAGAGTTACTGCTACGATCGGCACCGCTTTCAGGGCTCCGACTTTTGATGATCTATACGCTGTATATCCATACTATATTGCAAATCCAAACCTGAAACCGGAATTTGCCCTAGACAGGGAAGTGGGGCTACATTATTCCGGCGGACATGGTGGATTCAGTCTTATTTATTTTGATAATAAAATCAGGAATTTAATCACCGGGTACACCGATACAAATTTCAATTACGTCATGACAAATGTAGGTTCGGCTAGGATAAAGGGATTGGAAATCGGCTATGACACCAAATTAAAGGGGTTTAGATTTCATTCGTCCATTACCTTCCAGCAACCTATCAATGAAGATACCAATACACTCTTGGGTCGCAGGGCACGGCAGCACGGCTTTATCAGGGTCAGCAGAAACTTCAATCGCTGGGGAGTGGGAATAGAGACAGTTTTCTCAGGGAAACGGTATGATTCATCAGTCAGCAACAACAGTTCAAACAGGCTTGGAGGCTACGGAATCGCCAATTTAACTGCAACTTACAGGGTGAACTCAGAATTTTCCTGGTATTCCCGTTGGGATAATATTTTCAACAAGCAGTATGAATTGGCACAGGGTTATAATACGCCAGGAAGCAACATTTTTGTCGGCTTTAATTATTCACCAGATTAAAACAATAAATTATTAATTATAATGCTCCCCATTGCCCCCATAACCCAAAGGGTGCCACTTATTTTCACGGCCTACGGCGCCCAATGGGATAATACTCAAAACCCTCGTTTTTCATTTCTATTGGTTCATAAAGATTCCGGCCATCAAAAATAACAGGCGTCCTAAGTCTAGAAGCCATCAGCCCGAAATCCGGGCTTCGGAAACTTTTCCATTCCGTAACAATAATCAGTGCATCAGCAGAATCAAGGGCCTCCATGGCTGAATTGGCATAGCTTAATCCCGGTTTATTGCCAAAAACTCGCTTGGCCTCATGCAAAGCAGCAGGATCATAGGCACAAACTGTCGCACCGTGACTCAAAAGCAAGCTTATCACAGAACGGCTTGGTGCCTCACGCATGTCATCTGTATTCGGTTTGAAAGCGAGACCCCATAAAGCAAAATGATATCCACCAAGATCCTTGCCATATCGTAACAATATTTTATCTACGAGCACCTGTTTCTGATCTTCATTGACTTTCTGAACTGCATCAATAATGCGCAGATTCATTCCTTCATCCATGGCGCGACGTTGAAGTGCTTGAACATCCTTGGGAAAACATGACCCCCCGTAACCACACCCAGCATACAGAAAGTGATATCCAATACGTGCATCTGAACCTACTCCCTGACGCACCTGTTCAATATCTGCACCCAGTTTTTCAGCTAGCTGGGCAAGCTCATTCATGAAAGAAATACGAGTAGCAAGCATCGCATTTGCCGCATACTTGGTCAGCTCAGCTGAGCAAATATCCATAACAAGAATACGCTCATGATTTCTCTGAAACGGGGCATAAAGAGTACGTAGCCTATGAATCGCTTCGTCATCATCTGCTCCTATGATGATTCTGTCAGGTCGCATAAAATCATCTATGGCTGCGCCTTCCTTGAGAAATTCCGGATTGGAGGCTACACTGAAAGGCAAATCCAGTCCGCGTTTTTGCAATTCTTCCCGAACAACACCCTGCACGCGATAGGCTGTACCTACGGGCACAGTAGATTTATCTACTATCGTTACATCATGCGTCATATAACGGCCAATATTCCGGGCGGCAGTTAAAACATATTGCAAATCAGCTGATCCATCCTCATCGGGAGGAGTGCCGACAGCAATGAACTGTAGCAACCCATATTCCACGCTCTCAACGATGTCCGTGGTAAATCTTAACCGGTTCTCTCTGCAATTTTTTTGAACCATGGCTTCAAGTCCTGGCTCAAAGATTGGAATTTCGCCACGATTCAGCATTTCAATCTTTACCGGATCAACATCCAGACATAACACTTCATTGCCCATTTCAGCCAGACAGGTTCCCGTAACGAGTCCGACATAACCGGTTCCGATAATAGTAATTTTCAATCTCGATTATCCTGCAATTAGCAATGCATAGGCCGGATACACCAGCATGTCAGTCCATTGTATCAAATGTAGCAGCCTGCTGCAGCAGGCGAGAAATAACGATATCAGTTATAATCCCCGCATCTTCCACAGGATCTCCAAAAACGTGACAGACACTCCAGACAGCAAAAAGCTTTACCATAGGCTGCTGCTTTATGTTCTACCCTACTGGCGAATATTTGGCCTGTCGGTTCTGTCAACCATCATTTATGCAGCCACCGAACCCGCAATCCCAGCATTGCTCAAACCTCTGCTCGATGGCAGTTTTGTGCACAAGGATCCAACCTTATTACATTTGGTACCTGTCGTGCTGATTTCTCTTTTCCTGGTGAGAGGAGTCTCAAGTTTCTTGTCCAGCTATTCACTTGGCTGGATATCCAGCCGGCTAGTAATGGACTTACGCAATCTGATGTTTAGCCAACTTCTTCGTTTGCCTAGCAGTTATCATGATGAACATTCTTCAGGTGAGCTCATTGCAGACATTGCCTTTAACGTTAATCAGGTTACAGATGCGGGAACATCTGCCATTTCGGTTCTTGTACGAGATTCGTTCACAATTATTGGACTATTGGCCTGGATGGTCTACCTGAACTGGAAACTTACATGCATTGCCTTTGCTGTCATCCCCCTCATTTATATTGTAGTAAGGCAGGCTTCGTCCAGATTACGCAGCATGAGCCTTAAATCACAGGCAAATCTTGGCGATCTGACCCATATTCTTGAAGAAGCCATAATTGGTCAGAAAGTCGTCAAGATTTTTGGAGGCGAAAACAGAGAATATGCTCGCTTCATAGATGCCAGCAACTGGTCCCGACGGTTTACTATGAAACGTCTGGCTGCTTCTGCAGCAAATGTTCCGCTAGTTCAGCTCATTTCAGCGATTGCCTTGTCCGGGATCATTTATGTAGCAACCAAACAAGCATTGGACAATCATACTACTGTAGGTGGGTTTGTCAGCTTCATTACTGCAATGCTACTTCTATTTTCTCCAATTAAGCGCCTTACCAGCGTAAACGAAACATTACAGAGGGGACTTGCAGCGGCAGAAACCATTTTCGCCTTAGTAGACGCACCAATCGAAACCGATTCCGGGCACATAAAACCATCCGGAATTCAAGGAGCATTGAGCTTCAAAAACATAACAATAAAGTATCCGGGTAGCACAAAAGCTGCTCTTAATGACTTAAGCCTCGAAATTGCAGCAGGAGAAACCATTGCTCTTGTTGGAGCTTCAGGTAGTGGTAAAACTACTCTGGTTAACCTTATTCCCCGTTTTTATATCCCTGACAGTGGAGCTATCCTCCTTGATGGGATCAACCTTTCCGATATTATTTTGCCCGAGCTTCGAGCACATATTGCCCTAGTAAGCCAGGACATTGTCCTGTTCAATGATACGATTGCCAATAACATTGCCTATGGCGGCCAATCTTCTGCCAGTAGGGAACAAGTTATGGAAGCGTCAAAAATAGCAAATGCTGAAGAATTCATTCTTCAGTTAGCGAAGGGCTATGACACAATGGTAGGTGAAAACGGAGCCAAGCTTTCAGGTGGTCAACGTCAACGAGTCGCAATTGCTCGGGCACTGCTCAAGAATGCACCCATTCTTATTCTTGATGAGGCAACATCGGCTCTGGACGCCGTATCAGAAGGTCTGGTACAAACAGCTCTTGACAGGCTTATGAAAAACAGGACAACACTCGTAATTGCACATCGCCTCTCCACCGTAGAAAAAGCAAACCGAATTATTGTCCTTCAAAGGGGCCGGATTGTTGAATCCGGGTCACACCAGGATTTATTAACCAAAAATGGAACTTATGCGCATTTATATAAAGTCCAGATTACAAAACCAATCATGGAGTGAAAAGCAATTGATCAACCTTCTCCTTAACAGCTTCCATCCCAATTAATCCCATTGCACCCGGTGAGCGTACACGGGAGCCAAATACGACATGTTCCATGGATCGCCTATCCAACGAAACCAACGCTTCCGGATAACAATTCACCACATTCCCTATCTGATGCCAGGGACCAGTGCTATACGGATTAGATACGGCATAAAGCCCAATAACCGGGGTTCCCAATATATCAGCCATATGTACTGGGCCTGTATCCGGAGCAACAAGGAGTTTTGCTCCCCTAATCAAGGCCAGCAATTCCTGTAATCCCAGCTTACCCCTAAAATTAATACAGTCAGGTGAATAATTGATAATATTCTGAACTACTGCTTGTTCAAGCAGATTATTGCCTCCAGTAAGAATTACATTCAACCCTTTGCTTTGAAAGTAACATGCCAATTCTGCGTATCGCTGAGGCAACCAGTTACGGGAAGCATCACTTGCGGCTGGGTGAATAATGACATAATTTTTATTCACAATTACACTTAATAAAGCCTGAACAGTTTCTAAAGCTTGTGGGAGAATAGGCAACTGCCAGTCATCTTCAATCGGGAAAGCGCCAAGATGTCGAGCAAAGTCCAAAAAATTTTCCTGTGCGTGCTTTCGCGGATTTGGAGCCAGCCGAAAGCCAGTCACCAATGTCTGTCCTTCTCGAGAACGCTTTCGATCATAACCAAGCTTATGCCGAGCAGGAATCAGTGGTGCCAGTAGATTAGCCCTGAATGTCGGCTGCATATGCAAAAGCCAGTCAAAATTCCTGCCCTTCATACGCCGCCTCAAATTGACATAAGATGACACACCAGCCAGTTTATCAAAAACTATAAATTCAATACCTTTTACTGCGGCAAAAAGCTCCTGACCTTGCGCCCCGATAATCCAGGTCAGGCGCGCTTCAGGCCACATCCGTTTTAAGGCATTAGCTACAGGCAAAGTTTGCACTAAATCTCCCAATGCCGATAACCTGAGCAAACAAAAGCTGTCGTGATCCATAGAAAAGCTGGCATAATCCTATATTTGATGAAGCCCGATTGTAGCTGTTCATACAACAGTTGCATATGGTTGACCAGGAATGAACAGGCGTAACTGGCGAATTGCCCTCTATACTTTACTGCTTTATCTTCTGGCTCCCTTTGTTTTTGCCAGATTGTTCATACGCGGGCGAAAACAGTCCCATTATCTAAAATCTCCAGAACAGCGGCTAGGTTACGGCTACCCGTCTTTTAACAGGCCAGTCATCTGGATTCATGCAGTATCAGTTGGGGAAACCCGGGCCGCTCTTCCTCTCATTAATGCCCTTGAAAAATCCTACCCGGAACATACTCTTCTTCTTACCCACATGACTGCAGCAGGGTTGGAAACGGGTAAGAATCTTTTCAATAACAGAGTCATTCAAACCTGGTTGCCCTATGATTTACCCTTCGCCTGCCGGCGATTCCTTAAGCATTTTTCTCCCACCTTCGGCTTGCTCCTTGAGACTGAAATCTGGTTTAATCTCATTAACTGTGCAAAAACAAGACATATCCCGCTTTATCTCATCAATGCACGCCTCTCTGAAAAGAGCGCAGAGGGTTATGCACACTTTCAGAAGCTGACCCGTGAAGGCCTTGCCGCATTAAGCGGAGTAATTGCCCAGAGTGAAGACGATGCTAAACGTCTTGCAAAACTCGGTGCAAAAAACCCCATCATTGCTGGGAACATCAAATTTGACATTAATCCACCAGATGGGACCGATTCTTTGACCCATCAATTTCTCTCCCTGATTGGAAAACGTCGGGTCTGGCTTGCTGCCAGCACCAGAGAAGGTGAAGAACGGATTATTCTGGATACAATCAGGCAATTACCGGAAGATATTCTAACTATCATTGTTCCAAGACATCCTCAACGGTTTGACGAGGTCGCAGCATTGATTACAGCTTCTGGGTTCAAGATACAACTACGCAGTGATTGCAATAATATTGAAGAAAAAACAAGAGTATGGATTGGAGACAGCATGGGGGAAATGTATGGGTATTACGGAGTAAGTGACATCGCATTAATCGGCGGAAGCCTTTTACCATTCGGGGGTCAGAATCTTATAGAAGCGACCGCCATGGGAACACCAGTTCTACTGGGCCCACATACTTTTAACTTCAACCAAGTTGCCAAAGATGCCATACAGGCTGGTGCTGCCATAAAAGTGGAAGACATATCAAGTCTTGCGAGGGCGATAATCCAGTTGTTTGACTCACCTCAACAACTCAAAGATATGCAGATTGCTGCCAGAATTTTTGCAAAGACACATACCGGAGCCACGCAGCGAATCATTGAACACCTCAGACAAGAGCTTTCATAGGCTATCAAATATAAGAAGGAATCAAATCCAGACTTTCATACATTCCATAAAATACCCTTACTTCTCTGGCTTATATTTTATCTGGATCCCATTACACATTAAGGACATTTTAATTTGGTACAGTATCATTTCCCCACTTTATAACCTTCATGGTAACCATAAAAAGACATCAATGTAATGAATCAACAGAGCAGAAGATTGATAATCCCCAAATGGGATTTTCAATCCTGGCTCTATACAGCATATGGGCACTTACAGGGTATAGGCAATTATCCTGTTTCACCACAGGTTCTGACAGAAACCTCTATGGTGTAATTTCAATTAAAATACAAAACGTTCAGGTTGCACGGCATTAATAAGAGGCAAAACGCAAGTTTCAAACAAATCGGTAACCTGATGATTGCCAGGACTAATATTCTGTATACGTTCTACACTCATTACCGGTACATCTCCCAATATTGCAATAAGCCTGCCTCCCGGATTTAGCATTTCGATTAGTCCTCCTGGAAGAACGGGTTCCGAACCTGTCATGATAATAACATCATACGGCGCTTTTTCCGCCCAGCCTCTTGAAGCATCGCCTGTTCGTAGTAAAACATTACCGATGCCAAGTTTTGCCAGCCTAATTGTTGCCGCATCGATAAAATCAGAAAAAATATCCACGCTTATCACCTGCCTTGCCATATATGAAAGCAGGGCCGTCATATATCCTGTTCCGGTTCCAATTTCAAGTACCTTGTCTTCACTTTTGATAAGCGCTTCCTGCAATAACCTCGCTTCAAGCTTCGGTTGTAACATCAGCTGATCATGGCCAATAGGCAATTCCACATCCGCAAAAGCCAAATCTTCACTGCCTTCTGGCACAAAATCCTCACGCTTGATCCTGAACAACAGATCCAGCAATCCAGGATCCAGCACCTCCCAGGTTCGAATTTGCTGCTCTACCATGTTAAAACGAGCTTGTTCAACATTCATCATAATATGACGGCTTCGGCACTTTCTTATAGTGCACGAAGTGTTTCCTCCTTACAAAAATGATTCTCATACACAATCAGGAACAAACATGTAGCGTCTCCACCCTGTCCGCCTGATACCAGTCCAGATTTCGATCTGGCATTAACCCAATCAGGTTCAGCTTGCAATTCTGCCACATTTTTAGTACCTTCTCATCTTAAAGCTAGGGGTCCTCGTCAATTTTATACTGACGGGGTGAGAGAGGCCCTTTGAACCTGATCCGGATAATGCCGGCGAAGGGAAGCATCACTCCGATGCTCTCTGTCGTCCTTTTCCTCAAGGAGAGCCAGAATGAATGCCAAGCCTGAATTCCTCGCACAAAATGCCCACGTTGACGAAAATGCAGTTCGGCCACTACCCAATTCACGCAAAGTTTATGTCCTGGGTTCTCGTTCAGACATCCGGGTTCCGATGCGGGAAATTGAGCAATATGAAACGCCCGCCATGTTAGGGGCCGAAACAAATCCTCCCATTCACGTTTATGATACTTCAGGGCCCTACACTGATCCCTCAGTTTCAATAGACATCCGATCTGGACTTCCCTCTGTTCGAAGTGTCTGGATTAAAGAACGTAACGACACTTTCGAACTTTCCGGACCAACTTCAGAATTTGGTCAGCGCCGTCTCGCAGACCAAGAACTTGAAAAGCTGCGCTTCAACCTCAGACGTCTTCCAAGGCGGGCCAAGCCCGGTATGAATGTTACACAGATGCATTATGCACGACTTGGCATAATTACACCGGAAATGGAATATATTGCCATCCGTGAAAATCAGCGCCAAGAAATGCTTTCTGAACTTGTTACCCGCCAGCATCCGGGTATGAGCCACGGCGCAAATTTGCCCCGCATCATTACACCCGATTTTGTTCGTGACGAAGTTGCTAGAGGCCGAGCCATTATCCCGTCAAATATCAACCATCCCGAAATTGAACCTATGATTATTGGCAGGAATTTCCTCGTCAAAATTAACGGAAACATCGGAAATTCAGCAGTGACGTCTTCAATTCAGGAAGAAGTTGAAAAAATGACCTGGGGGATACGTTGGGGCGCTGACACCATTATGGATCTCTCAACGGGAAAAAACATTCATGAAACAAGGGAATGGATTCTACGTAACAGCCCTGTACCCATAGGAACAGTCCCGATCTATCAAGCCCTGGAAAAAGTAGATGGGAAAGCCGAAGACCTAACTTGGGAGATCTTTCGCGATACGCTCATTGAACAGGCAGAGCAGGGTGTAGATTATTTTACAATTCATGCGGGGGTGCTTTTGCGTTATGTTCCGCTAACTGCTGGAAGAATGACAGGTATCGTTTCACGTGGCGGCTCCATCCATGCCAAATGGTGTCTTGCCCACCATAAAGAAAACTTTGCCTACACACATTTCACAGAAATCTGTGAGATCATGAAGACCTATGATGTATCTTTCAGCCTGGGTGATGGTTTGCGTCCAGGCTCCATTTATGATGCCAATGATGCCGCACAGTTTGCTGAACTCGATACACTAGGTGAATTGACCAAGATAGCCTGGGAAAATGATGTTCAGGTCATGATTGAAGGTCCTGGACATGTGCCGATGCACATGATCAAGGAGAACATGGATCGACAATTGGAGGTTTGCAAAGAAGCCCCCTTCTATACACTTGGGCCTCTCACAACAGACATTGCCCCCGGATATGACCACATTACTTCTGGAATTGGTGCTGCAATGATCGGATGGTTTGGCTGCGCCATGCTTTGTTATGTAACCCCCAAGGAACACCTTGGCCTTCCTAACAAGGATGATGTCAAGGAAGGAATCATCACCTACAAGATTGCAGCTCATGCAGCTGATCTGGCCAAGGGCCATCCAGGTGCACAAATTCGGGATAATGCCTTATCCAAGGCACGCTTTGAGTTTAGGTGGGAAGACCAATTTAATCTTGGACTTGATCCTGACAGGGCAAGGAGCTTTCATGATGAAACCCTACCGAAGGAATCTGCCAAAGTTGCGCACTTCTGTTCCATGTGCGGCCCCCATTTCTGCTCTATGAAAATTACACAAGATGTTCGAGATTATGCAAAAAACAACAAAATAGAAGAAACAGCAGCAATTAATAACGGCATGCAAGCAAAATCGGTTGAGTTCATTGAAAAAGGTGTAAACATCTATCAAAAAACCTAATTACATCAATCCCGGTTCAAAATGATAATGGCCGGGATTGATAAAACTTTAGGATCTTTTCACTCACTTCACTTAGCTCAACATGTGATCTTCCAAAAATACCTGATTCAGGATACCAGCAAGCATAAAATGAACCCGACCAAACAGGCAAAACCTGAATCTTGCAAGATCGGTCATATTTTCAACCCATACATCGAGAAAATATCTTTCTAACCCCACCATGATTTTCTGGGTTGTTCGTCAAACGCCCTAGATTTCGATCATTTCGAAATCTTCCTTGCGGGCTCCGCATTCTGGGCAAGTCCAGTTCGGCGGCACATCTTCCCAGCGTGTTCCAGGTGGAACACCTCCCTCAGGGTCACCTTTTTCCTCTTCATAAAGCCATCCGCAAATCAGACACATGTAAGTTTTCATCATTCCCAAGATTTCAGCTAAAATAGTAATTTTAACGTCATTACGCCGGGAAAGACAGGCCTCATCTGTTCACTCCCGTCATTTAACGAGTCTATATGGCCAACACCCCTCCCATTACCCTGACTTTTGCTGGTAGCGACCCTTCTGGTGGCGCCGGATTGCAGGCAGATTTGATGACTTTTGCAAGTATGGGTTGTCATGGTTTAACTGTTATTACAGCTATAACAGTGCAAGATACTCTGGGCATTGAAAATATTCTGCCAATTGAAGCGGAGTGGATCAGCGATCAAGCAAGACAGGTACTTGAAGATATGCCTGTCTCAGCATTTAAGGTAGGCATGATCGGAAGCATTGAAAATATCGCTGCCATCGCTGAAATCATGGCTGATTATCCAGACATACCCTTAATTGTTGATCCAGTTTTGTCGAGCGGCAGAGGGGATGAAATTAGCAGTGAAGACATGACACGTGCGCTACTGGAACTCCTCATCCCGCAAGCTACCCTTATTACTCCAAACAGTCTGGAAGCCAGACGGCTAACCATTGACGATCAAGACGAGGAGCTGAATCTGGATTCATGTGCTACCAAATTACTAAGTACAGGTTGTGAATATGCTCTCATCACGGGAACTCATGAGAACACTCCAAAAGTACTCAATACCCTTTATGGACATAACGGTATCATTCGCCAGGACAGCTGGAAACGCTTACCTGGCAGTTATCACGGCTCAGGATGTACACTTTCCGCAGCCATAACTGCAATGTTAGCGCATGGCCTGCCAATCGAGACGGCTGTAAAAGAGGCTCAGGATTATACTTGGGAAAGTCTTGCAGCAGGATTCCGCCCGGGCATGGGGCAATTCCTGCCTGACAGATTTTTCTGGGCGCAGGATGCGGATGGAGAGGAAGATGGCGAATCCTAGAATTTATGGACTGTATGCAATAACTCCGGATTTACAGGAATTCGATTTATACAGTGACCACACTCGTTCCATCCTTGCCCAAGGGGCGCAGGTACTCCAATATCGAAACAAGTGTGCCACACCCGCCCAAAAACTTGAACAGGCAGGAATACTCCGACTCTGGTGCAGTCAATCCGGATCACTATTTATTGTTAACGATGATATTAATCTCGCACTTGCTGTTAACGCCGATGGTGTCCACCTTGGCTCGAAGGATGTATCCTTGACTGATGCTAGGCGTAAACTTGGACCTCATAAGCTTATAGGGATTTCCTGCTATAACCTTATAGATCGGGCACATGAAGCCGAAGCAAAGGGAGCTGATTATGTTGCATTCGGAAGTTTTTTCCCTTCTCAAACCAAACCTGCTGCCCAACCTGCTCCTCTTTCCCTTTTAACCACAGCCCGCATAAAACTCAAAATACCAATTGTTGCCATAGGAGGTATCACACCCCAAAACGGTAAAAAACTTGTCGAAGCAGGCGCAAACGCTCTTGCTGTCCTCCATGCACTATACTCTAGCCCTGATCCAGCAACTTCAGCCCGATCATTTTCGGAACTATTTAATTTGGAGTCACTTCCAACATGACCAACCAGGAGCTTTTCAACCAATCACGCCACCTTATACCAGGGGGTGTCAACTCGCCAGTTCGCGCTTTTGGAGCTGTAGGCGGAAATCCTATCTTTATTGAACGTGGCGATGGTTGCAAAATTATTGATGTCGAAGGAAACAGCTATATTGATTATGTTGGCTCATGGGGCCCATTGATTTTAGGGCATAACGATCCTGATGTTCGTATCGCTGTCTTAAATGCCATAAACAAGGGATTAAGCTTCGGGACCCCCACAGAAGGAGAGCTTCGACTTGCAGAAGAAATCTGTCGTCTGATCCCGTCTGTTGAGATGGTTCGTCTTGTCAGTTCAGGCACTGAAGCAACAATGAGTGCCATTCGTTTAGCAAGGGCTTATACAAAGCGTGATCTAATCATAAAATTTGAAGGATGTTATCACGGACATGCTGATTCACTCCTCGTCAAGTCTGGTTCAGGAGCACTAACATTTGGTCAACCAACCTCAGCTGGCGTGCCAAAATCCATTGCACAATTAACCCTTCCACTGCCATACAACAATATTGATGCCGTAATTTCTACCTTTAATGCTTATGGTAATGATATCGCAGCAATCATAGTTGAACCCATTGCAGGCAATATGAACCTTGTCATCCCAGACCCACAGTTTCTACAAACACTTCGCAACTTAAGCACCCAATATGGAAGCATTCTTATTTTTGACGAGGTCATGACCGGTTTCAGGGTAGCTTTAGGTGGTGCGCAGTATAAATTTGGCATAAAACCGGATCTAACCACGCTTGGCAAGATTATTGGAGGGGGGTTACCAGTGGGGGCCTTCGGTGGAAGAAGCGACATTATGAAAAATCTGGCTCCAGAAGGTTCTGTTTATCAAGCAGGGACTTTATCAGGCAATCCAGTAGCTGTGGCTGCAGGTCTTGCCACTCTAGGCAAGATCCAGTCTCCGGGATTTTATGAAAAACTCCACACCAAAGCCGAATTGCTGATTCATGGACTTATTGACGCTGCATCCGTCTATGGCGTTCCCTTTTCTGCTCAGTCAGTTGGAGGAATGTTCGGTCTTTATTTTCGAGAAGAAATACCAACATGCCTGGAAGAAGCAAAAACTGCAGATTCAATTGCATTTAACCGATTTTTTCATGCCATGCTTAGCCATAATGTCTACCTTGCCCCTTCCGCTTACGAAGCAGGGTTCATGAGCGCTGCTCATACAGAAAATGATATAAAGACAACAATTGAAAAATCTGAGCTAGCCTTTTCAACCATTAATCATACGTCAGCAAAAGAATGACATTTCCGGCCTTTTGGCCGGAAACTGAACATCATAACTTCCCGTATGAGTGCAATCCTGAAAGGAACATATTCACACCAAGAAATGCAAAAGTCGTAACCATTAGTCCTCCAATCGACCACCACGCTAGTATAGGGCCCCTAACTCCCTTAACCAGCCGCATATGAAGCCATGCTGCATAATTTAACCATACTATCAATGCCCATGTTTCTTTCGGGTCCCATGACCAGTACCCACCCCATGCCTGAGCAGCCCAAAGAGCGCCTAAAATCGTCGCTATCGTAAAAAATAGAAATCCAATCGCTATCGATTTGTACATTACATCATCTAGCATAACCAAATCAGGCAATCTATCGGCAAGAATTCCTTTACTTTTAAGGAGATATGCAACACCCAACATCGCCGAAAGCGAAAATGAGCCATAGCCGACAAAATTTGCGGGCACATGAATTTTCATCCAGTAAGATTGCAATGCGGGAACCAAAGGCTCAATTCCATTTGCATGACGATCGAAAGTGTACCAGAGTAAAAAGCCAATGGCTGCCGCAATTACAAGCAAAACAAACGCACCCATCTGGTATGATTCATAACGGTCTTCATAATAAAGATAAAACAGCGCTGTCATGAACGAAAACAAGATGAAAACTTCATACAGGTTTGAGATGGGGATGTGCCCAATGTCCGGCCCCATCAAATAGGACACATACCAGCGCGTCAACATGCCAACCAATCCCATCACGACGGCACACCAAGTCAATACGCTAGCAAATTTCCCGGCAAACTCAGAACGTCCAAGCAAAGCCACCCAATAAATCAATGTTGCCAGGACAAATAGAAAGCTCATCCACATAATGGCGGTCTGGCTACCCAATAAATACTTGAGCCAAAGCTCTTGCTCGGCCGATGCAATCTGACCATGGTACTCATATATGGCAAAAAGACTAAGTACAGCGGTAATTACACACATAAGCCTAAAAGGCTTCCAAAACCAGCCTAATGCAATAAATCCCAAGGAAGCAGCACAAAGGATTCCTTTTGAATATACGTTCATCCCAGCACCAAACTTATCCAAGGTATATAGGCAACCTAAAAGCCAGACAAGCGCATAACCCCAATCCCCAAGACGCAATTCTCTTAAGAGGGCAGGCTTTGATTCATGTACAAGTTCCATTGCATTTTCCTTTCAAGCATCGGCATTACAATAAAATTGCCATTTTTATGCAAACCTCTAATACTCATTAACTGGTAATTTCTTTTCATGATTTCCAACAAGCTTTTATTACAATTCCTTATTATCTGCAAAAGCCTTACTGATTATATTTGATAACTTCTTGAATTCTAATTCGAAATCAAGCGTTTGTCTCGATGACGACATCGCAAAAAGTACTTTACCATCTGAACTGGCATAAACAAATACCCGACGTTCACGAATATAGAACATGGCAAAGATACCCAACACCAAACATAATGAACCAAAATAAACCAGATACTTACCTGGTGCTCTGGTCATTTGTAAGCCTGTTGCCATGACCGGCTTGAAACTTTGAAGTTGGAGATAAACAGGTGGCCCGTACAAAAAGGAATCATTCATTGCGTTTAGGCTATCCCGGACAAAGGATGCTTTATCTTTAATTGGCGTGCCAGGTGGGATTACTTCATTCAAAGCTTCCAGAGCCGTACCCTGGAGTACTTTCAGATAAGTCTGCGCCGCATTTTCCTGTTCATTCTGAGGCACGTCTTTTGAAATGAAACCGGCAAGGGCATTGTAACCCCCTTGACGAAAAAGAGCCAAAACGCTTTCGCTGATCTGTGCTAGCTTGGGTTTCATTGCCTGCATATTTGGAATACCAGCCAATGCCTTTTTAGCAAATCTTGATGCTATCCCATTCGCTGCAGAAGGATCATCCAAATGAGCGCGTAACTGCATAAACGAATTCACATTGCCATTATCATCAAGTGGTAAACGAATATACTGATAGCTTGCTCCGGGGTTATCTCGCATTCCGGTCAAAAAATAGGAATGACCGCCTAGCGTAATCGGCAGCATGTAATTCAAATACTCTCGCGCCTCGCCCTGAGCATTTCGAATCTTAAACTGGACACTGGGTCCAACATTACGTAACTCTTGATCTTTATGCGCTGCGGGTGAGAAAACGCTAAGTATATTCTGCATAAAACTGGAAGGCGCCTTAACAACTCCTTGCGATAGATCTTCAACATTAAACTTTCGGAAATCATCAAATTCTATAGCATAAGGATGGCCATTTATGGTCATGGGCTCATGATGCTTAACTATCCCATCAAGCGGCGTAGTTAATGTAGAAGCGCCTGTCAATGGCCACACCAGGAAATGAAGATGACTTCCCCCATCACCGAAACTTGCCTGATAAATATCAACCCCATCCATTGTTAATGGATGATTGACTTCAAGGCGTACTGATTTTGATTTGCCTGTTTTCTTGTCCTGGATCACTAAATCACTTGCAAACAGGCGAGGTTGACCGGTCGAATAATATTTAACGATAAACTTTTTAACAGAAACGATAAATGGTAGTTCCTGTACCAGGTATCCATTGGCAACATTAAGAAATATAACATCTGCCGAAGAGCCTTCAGGAATCGTCACATCACCACGAAATGAGAGATTATTAGATCCAAGCCGGCTAACTGATGGTACCTGGGATTCAGGCATATCCCGTGTTTCAATGCGCTTGTATCCAAGAAACTGGTCAACCTTCAGTGGAATGTTTCCATCAATCAAACCTCCTATGCAAATAATTACTATCGCTGAATGGGTCAAGATATAGCCAAGCCTGTTCCAGCTCCCTCGCTTGGCTGCAAGCAATTGACCAGTCTTACGAATCTGGGTACGGCTTTTATAGCCGTACCCGGCTAAAACCTTATCCATCAATCTTACAGACTGCTCTGGCGCCAAAGAAGTAACAAGCTCCTGACGAAAACGAAAATGCCGAAGTGATGAAAGTGTAGACCGCTCTCGATAGCTTTTCATCTCTTTCAACATTATGGGAGAAAGACGGATAATGCAAAAACTCGTAGAAATAACCAGAAAGAGAAGAATTACCAGAAACCAGAGACTGTGATAAACATCAAACAGGCCTAGCGTCCTGAACATATCAAACCAGTATGTCCCAAATTCAAATAAATAATTGGGATAGGGTTCATTCTGTTTCAGAACAGTACCTATAATTGACGCAATAGCGAGAACAAGCAACAAGCTAATCGCAAAACGCATTGAACTCAGTAGTTCATGTGTTCGACGTAAAAAAGAAGAGCGGGAATTGGCCACGACTACCAGCTATCAGAATTAAAAATAAAGAAAATCTCAACAGGAATGACTAAAAATCCAAAATGAAAAAAAACGCTATCAATTCTGGCAAAGCTTCCCATACCCCTTCGCCAGAATCGTTGAAACCGGATTTCATATCTGGAAATCAATGCAAACCTGCAATGTACTGTGAAACTGCCTGCATTTGAGCGTCCGTCATCCGTGATGCGATATCACGCATCATTTTATTTGGATCATTTGCCCGTTCACCAGTACTGAAGGCCTTGAGCTGTGAAACGATGTATTCTGCATGTTGTTCGCCTATCCGCGGAAATTCAGTCGGGATACCCTCTCCAGTAGGGCCATGGCAAGCCATACAGGCTGGCACACCAGTTCCCTTGTCTCCAGCCCTATAAATTTGCTCTCCCTGAGCAACAAGAACAGGGTCTTTGCCGGTTCCGGGTTTAATGGACTGGCTGGAAAAATAATCAGCCAATGCATGCATGTCCGCATCACTTAAAGTAGAAGCAATTCCATTCATAATCGGACTTTTACGCCGGCCAGACTTGAAATCAGTCAATTGGTGATAGATATACGCTGCATGCTGTCCAGCAAGTTTAGGGTACATTCCACTTGTACTGTTGCCATCTGCGCCATGGCATGCAGCACATACCTGAGTCACAATCTGCCCAGCCCGGGCCGAAGGATCCCCGGCAGATGACGCATCCGCCAAAACCACACGTGAAAAGACCATTAATCCGGTCAATACCATCATTGCCCCAAACTGTCGCATGCAACTGCTCCTTATGTTTTAGCCTGCCCATTGACCAAAAGCGACATTTTACATCAATTCTAGGCTATGATACCAGATTGAATAGTTATTCTGAGTTATGCTAAACAATCTTAAATTTATAACCTCCGCGAACAGCCTTTCTGACTTACCAAAAGAAGGTCGTTCAGAAATCGCATTTGCAGGCCGTTCCAATGCGGGAAAATCTAGCGCAATAAACACGCTTACGAATCAAAATCGACTCGCATTCGTAAGCAAGACCCCCGGTCGGACACAGCTTATCAACTATTTTTCTCTTGGAGCACATTACATAGTAGATCTGCCAGGGTATGGATATGCCAAAGTACCTGAAAAAATCAGGCTGCATTGGCAGGATATCCTTGCAGCATACCTTCAATCGCGTGAAGTTCTTAAAGGCTTAATCCTTATAATGGATGCGAGGCATCCACTTACCCCCCTTGACTGTCAGATGCTTGAATGGTTCGCTCCTACAGGAAAACCTGTTCATATCCTACTTAGCAAAGCAGACAAACTTTCCAAGGGGCAGGCAGCTTCGGTATTAAATCAAGTCAAATCTGTTTTAACAAATAATTATCCATCAACAAGTGTCCAGCTCTTTTCAAGCCCGAAAAAACAAGGTGTAGAAGAGGCATGTAAAATTATACTGAAATGGCTGGATGAACCCTTTTCAATTGAAAAAGAAGCCCCCGGTAAAGGGGAGGAAGGCCGGGGGCATATGCCTTATAAGGTTAAGGCACCCGCATAGGGATAGAGCGGGTTGATGATGTATCCATCACCTAGCCATAGGACAAAGGAAAAAATAATTAGTTCCCTATTATAAAAAAAACCCCCGGGTTAAAAGGGGAAGAAAACCCGGGGGTACAACGCCTTAACGGGTGTTAAGGCCCCGCTCAGGGAGGTAAGCAGGAGATGGCCTTTCGCCACCTGCTAGATAAGACCAGCTTCAGATGATAAAGTTCCCGAATATTAAAAAATTTTAGGATTCATGATGACCTTTGATGCCACCTTTCCTTCCCGACGCATGCGTCGAATGCGTCGAGACAACTTCAGCAGAATCCTCATGCAGGAACATGCTCTTCTACCTGGAGATTTAATCTATCCAGTTTTTGTCATGGACGGGAAAACCAAAGCATCGGCCATATCAAGCATGCCGGGCATCAACAGGTTAAACATTGATGGTTTACTGAATATGGCTGAAACTGCAGTAAATCTTAGCATTCCTGCACTTGCCCTGTTTCCTTTCATTGACCCCACCCTAAAAACTGAAGATGCATCGGAAGCATGGAATCCTGACGGACTCATACCCAAAATAGTACGTAAACTCAAATCGTCTTTTCCCGATCTTGGCATTATTACCGATGTAGCCCTCGATCCATATACTACACACGGACAGGATGGGCTTATTGATGCTTTTGGTCACATCGATAACGAATCAACTGTAGAAGCACTAATCAGGCAAGCGCTGGTCCAAGCCCAGAATGGCTCCGACATGGTCGCACCTTCAGATATGATGGATGGCCGCATTGGTGCTATACGGCTTGCTCTGGACACAGAAAAACACTATCAGACTCGTATTCTTGCCTATTCTGCAAAATATGCATCGGCATTTTATGGCCCATTTCGTGAAGCGATCGGTTCCGCCACATCTCTCCGGGGTAATAAAAAAACTTATCAGATGGATCCTGCCAATGGCAATGAAGCACTATGGGAAGCGGGCCTTGATGTGCATGAAGGTGCAGATATGTTGATGATAAAACCTGGTATGCCCTATCTCGATATTCTCTGGAGAATAAAACAGAATTTCCTCATGCCCACCGCTATATATCAGGTCAGCGGGGAATATGCCATGATCAAAGCTGCAGCAGAGCGCGGCATGATATCAGAAAAAGAATGCGTTATGGAAGTCTTAACGGGATTTAAACGTGCTGGAGCCGATGCCATCCTGACCTATTATGCACTGGATGCAGCACGCTGGCTTAAAAGCTAGCTCCGTTTCCTTGCAAGCTGTTCACGTTCTACATCCAATATATATCGTTGTATTCTAATTTGCATATCGGGCTCAATATTAACAAACATACACCCATATCGAAAATCAGGATTTCCATTTCTAACTCCCGAATCCATCACATGCCGGATTTTTAAACCCGTTTCAATCGTGCCTTCATCTGGTAAATGTATGCGGCACTGATTGAATGTTTCATTTAAGGACAGCTTGAGCCCGTCTTTTGGAGACATGCAAATTCCACCTGCACTGATATCAAATATGCTGAGCTCTACTGCCTCACCATTCGAAACAAAGAGCTCACCATCCAATGGGCGGGTTATCGGTGTGGCAACCCGATAATATTCTCGTCTTTGAAGTTTTATTAATGAGCCAGGCAAGGGGATGCTCAATGCGGGCAGGGACTTATCTGTTATCGCAACAACCTTGTCCGCTGCAAACTGAATCTTGACACGATCATGCGCTGTAACAAAAATTACCCGCCCGGCTTCTGTTATCCTGAGGTTGGTTCGATTACTTCCTCCATAATCGAGAAAAACTTCTTTGCGCTGATGATGAATACGAATAATTGAAGTCAACAGAAAATCGGCGCCATGATTAAAATACGCGGTAACCCATTGTCTTTTCTCGGCAATAGAATGTAATAAAGTCCTGATTTCTAGCTGAGACGTTACCAGATAGCGGCCTGAGTCATTGTCACTGATCAGTGCCTGTTTGTTTTCTTCAGCCATGCTTGCGTCCAGGGATAGGTAATCAGCCTACGCCCAGTCTCCCCATAGGTATCCACCAGTTAATACGGGACTGCTCCCATCATTAATATCTGATCCGGATTTATGCGTCATTTTCAAAATTTCTCGATAAAAGCCAGAACATTAAATTAAAATATCTGCAGCTGCTCTAGTTGTACGTCAACTTGTTCAAACCTTGAATCCTAATACTTTTTATTATCATACAGGCTAAATCTTTTGCAACAATCACCAAACTAACAAAACGGATTTTTAATCCAAAAGCCTTTTAACTTCATCAAGAGATGCACGTTCAATTACCGTCCCATCAGCACGTGTTTTTGGCAAACTTCTCCAGTCATCATTTTCATAAACAGACAATTCTATGGTTACATCTTCGGCATACAGCTCATATACAGGTATACTGCGTATACGTTCCCGCAACATTACCCGCTTTTCACCTGCAACATAGGGACAATTTTCATTAATCAGAAAAATTTCCACATCCTTGGCACTCTCAGCAAAAATCTCAATATTAACCTGAGCATACCGTGATGCAAGTCCAGTTAGAACTGGGCCAACAAGACGAGGCTTGAAGATGGAAATCCACCGCATCGTCTCAAGGGCAATTGCACGAAAGTGTTTTAACCTTTCGGCCTGCTCTTCAGACTGGTAAAGTGAATGATAGGCCCGTAACGCATCTTCAACCTCACTATTATTGGGCATGATGCGATCAGGTGCGCCGATTATTTTCGCAGCCTTACGTTTTGCGACAGCAAAATCCTCGATTCCATCCTCAGCAATAAGGCGCGCGGCCTGGGCTGCAATCTCTTCGCGCAATCTTAGGCGCCCCGAACTATCAGACTTTGCCATAGCTTACCCTCATTTACCCATTTGGACGGGAAGATGGCCAAGGTGCCTCTGTTGCAGGGGGTGCATGAGATGTAGTGCTGGTACCAGATCCAGACGAAGGTTGGGTTACCTCTTCAGGGGGGACAGGTCCAAGAGGTTGCATCAGTGGAACACTCTGGCCAGGTAGCACCGGCTGTTCGGGATTCATGGCTGGAGCACCCCGTCCCGGGACATATTCCTGATAGAAAAATTCACTCATGCTGTTTACTGGACTATCGCTCAACAGTCCGGTAGTTTTGTCTATCTGAGCAACTACAACCCCAGGTGGAACAGGCATCGGTATATCTGGAGTTCCTTTTAATACCGATCCCATGTAATGCATCCAGATTGGTAATGCAACGTTTGCACCGGTTTCTCCTCTTCCAAGAGGTTGCGGCTTGTCAAAGCCCATCCAGGCTATGGCAACGACTTTTGGATTATAACCACAGAACCAGCCATCTACCTGCTGATTTGTTGTTCCTGTTTTACCGGCAAGATCATGCCGACCCAAACTCATCGCAGCAGCAGCCGTTCCGTACTGAACTACAGATTGCATCATGCTGGTCATTATAAATGCGTTTCTCGCATCAATAACCCTTTGGGCACCTTTACCAGCCTGAACAGGATGAGATTGTGACAGTACACGCCCTGATTCATCTACAATTCGGTCAATGAAATATGGCTTGACCAGATAGCCTCCATTAGCGAAGACCGAGTATCCTTCAGCCATCTGTAGTGGCGTGACCGAAACAGCCCCAAGTGCCATCGTTAGGTAATCTGGAATCTGTGAAGGGGAAAATCCAAAACGTGTTACATAATTTTGTGCATATTTAGTGCCAATTGCCATCAAAAGTCGAATTGCAACTAAATTCTTTGATTTTGCCAATGCATCACGTAATCTCATTGGTCCTTCAAAATTATCCTCATAGTCCTTAGGCTGCCAAATACCGCCTGAACCATTTGGAAGAGAAAGCGGTGAATCGTTGATCACTGAAGCTGGGGTAAATCCCTTCTCCAATGCAGCTGAATAAATAAATGGCTTAAAACTCGAGCCAGGTTGCCGCCAAGCCTGAATGACATGATTAAACTTGTTGGCACTGTAATCAAAACCCCCATCAAGTGCCAGTATGGCTCCAGTTTTAGGATCAACCGATACGAAGGCTGCTTCTACAAGTGGTAACTGGGAAATCTGCCAGAATTTACCTAGCCGTTCAACCCGTATAATCGAACCCGGAACAATTCGATGATTACTCGAAACCTTCAATGAAGAACTGGCAAATGATAATCCGGCTCCTTTTATCCAGATTTTTCGCCCGCCTTGAAGATAGGCCTCCACTCTCTTTGCTGATGCTGAAAGGACCACAGCAGGCTCCAGCCCCTGAATTGCATATAGCCCGGAAAGCCGATCTTCCATGACGACTGGGTCAAGCGAACTGACTTTACCTTCCGGGCCACGATAACCATGCCGATGATCATACGCCATAACCTCATCATGAAGGCCTACATCCGCAGCAGCCTGATCGGCCCGGCGCAGGGTGGTGTATACTTTCATGCCACTTGTATAGATACTCGGCCCATATTTGCTGTACATTGCCTCACGCACCATCTCGGCAACATAATTAGCCCTAACATCAAAAAAATGTGCATGACGAACTATAATTGGAGTTTTAAGTGCCACTTCATACTGAGTATTTGTAATATATTTCAGGGCAAGCATCCTGCCAAGCACATAATGCTGCCGTTCTCGGCAGCGAGACAGGCTGGCGATAGGATTAAAACTGGAAGGTGCTTTAGGCAAACCGGCAAGAACAGCCATTTCTGCCAGGTTGAGCTGCTTAAGATGTTTACCAAAATATGTTTCAGAGGCTGCTTCAAAACCATAAGCCCTCTGCCCAAGGTAAATTTGGTTTATATACAGCTCTAAAATCTGATCCTTGGTAAAATTATGCTCTATTTTCCAGGCCAGCAATACTTCACTAATCTTTCGAGAAAACGTTTTTTCGTTACTCAGGAAAAAATTCCGTGCAACTTGCATGGTAATTGTAGAAGCACCCTCAACTTTGCCACCATTTACCAAATCGGCTAATGCTGCCCGCACAACACCTATGTAATCAACCCCGTGATGCTTATAAAAGCGATCGTCTTCAGCAGAAATTATCGCCTCTTTCATTAATTTCGGAACTTGGTCAATTTTAACCAAGGCACGATTCTCAACTCCAAATTCCCCAATAAGGGCTCCATCCTCTGTATAGACTCTCAATGGTACCTTAGGATGGTAATGCCGCATGGTTTCTAAAGAAGGGAGTCGTGGATAAACCAGAGTAGCCGCAAGCCCCAAAGGTATAACTGCAATAACAACAAGCACAACAGCTGTAAACAAGGGTATGCTTACCCATCTGGATAACTTCATAACAACTCCGCGAAGCACAGGAACCACCCCACAAAGAGGGTGCAGCCAACACTTTTATCAGATATACAGAGCGGTATCAATGATACGCCTGCAATAGACTGGCCGAAAGCTCACAATTTGACCTATAAACCTTGCCGCTAATTTCAAATCTGGGTGAGAACAATCAACCATTACTAGCAATTTTCAAAATTTACCTATTATAACGACCAAAATGGCTAGCGCCCATAAATTAGCGACAAAATCAGCAACCCCTTGAACAATTACAAATTGATCCGGTCTTAATGTTGCTTTTATGCCTATTTAATATCCTTTTGCAAACGTCCACGCAACAAACCATTGCATCTACAAACTTTCTGGATACAATGGTAACCAAATTGGAATGGAAATTCGCCTAATATAAGGCGCAATCCTACACAAAATAATTTTAAGGATCAGCAATTAAATTCCGATCTAGCAGCAGGACGCTCATATCGCGTTAAAAAGGGGGGAGCTTGAAGCTGCCGTTTTCAAACAAATCAATCCCTGGACTTATCGGGATAGACATCAGTTCCTCTGCAGTCAAAATGATTGAATTGGATCAGGATGAGTCACATCGCTATAAAATTGCACATTATGCCATTGAATCCTTGCCAAGGGATGCAGTAGTAGATGGAAACATCATTCAATTAGACATAGTAATTGATGCAGTTCGTCGAGGACTTCGAAGGATCGGAAGCCGAACCAAGCTGGCCGCATTGGCCATGCCATCTGCAGCAGTCATCACAAAAAAAATTCTTGCCCCTGCTGAATTAGGCGAAGATGATCTGGAAATCCAGGTCGAAACCGAAGCTACCCAATACATTCCTTTCCCCCTTGATGAAATCAATCTAGATTTTCAAATAATCGGCCCTTCAGCAGGAAATCCAGATGAACTGGAGATACTGATTGCAGCTTCTCGTAAAGAAAAAATAGAAGACCGCGTTGCCATAGCTGAAGGAGCTGGGATACGACCGACCATAATGGATGTTGAACAATATGCTCTTCAAGCATCCTGTTCTGAAATCCGTAAAGCGTGGTCTAAGGAGGTAACCGCAGAAACAATCGCTCTTGTTGATATTGGTGCGACCCTAAGTCACCTTATCGTGCTCCATAAAGATGAGATTGTGTATACCCGTGAACAAGCCTTTGGGGGCGATCTGCTAACACAAGAAATTGCTTCGAGATATGAAATGTCTCTAGAAGAAGCGGAACTTGCAAAAAAACACAATGATCTACCATCGGACTATGACATTGAAATTTTTGAGCCATTCCGAGAAACACTTGTTCAGGAGATTTTACGACTTTTGCAGTTTTTTTATTCCTCAACTCACTTTAACAAAGTTGACCATATTATTCTGGCCGGGGGTGGCTGTTTGCTGCAGGATTTGTCGAAAAAGGTCATGGAGGCTACTGGAGTCATAACAGAGCTTGCCAATCCTTTTACTTTGATGACTACTGGCCCAAAAATAAAAGCATCTCAATTTCAACAGGACGCGCCCATGCTACTCGTTGCCTGTGGTCTTGCCCTCAGGAAATTCCATCCATGATGCGAATCAACCTGTTACCGCACAGAGAGCTAAAACGGGCTGCACGTCGGAGGCAATTTAGCCTTATCACTGCTGCAACTGCAGGTGCTGCTGTAATCTTGATTGCCCTAATACACGTTTGGCTTGTCAGCCGTCTACACACCCAGGTAGAAAGAAATAATTATCTCGAACAGATCAACAATCAACTCGATCAACAAATAGCACAAATCCAGAAATTAAAAATCGAGCGGACAAAAGTACTGGCAAGAAAAAAAATTATTGAGGCTCTAGAAGAAAAACGCTCTAGAGTCGTTCATATGCTGGATGAGATACCTCGTCTGATACCTGATGGCGTTTATCTGACCTCACTCAAACAGGTCAATACCACGATTACGCTTAACGGGATGGCTCCTAGCAATTCAAAAGTTGCTGATTTTATGCATAGTATTGAAAAATCATCTTTTTTTAGCACGCCAACTCTTATCCAGACACAACTGGTAACTGGCAATGGGCCTCGCCTCATAGCCTTTTCATTAAGCGTCAAAATGTATTCTAGCCAATTTCACAATTCGACCGGGGTTTCCCAATGACTTTAAGCGAACTTAGGGAACTTAATCTGAGGGATATCTACCGCTGGTCACAAACTGCTAAAACTCTAACCCTCGCTTTTCTGTTTATGGTCCTGCTTGGTGCTGCATACTGGTTTGACTTCAGCAACCAGCTAAAAGAACTATCTACTGCCAAAAATCAGGAAAACCAGCTCCGCCAAATTTTCCTTATAAAAAAACGCGAAGCTGTTAATCTTCCGGCCTATAGGCAGCAATTAACAGATCTCAAACGTACTTTAAGTACTTTTCTCAAGCAATTACCCAATCGCGGCCAAATGGATGAACTCCTTCGGGCCATCAATCAGGCCGGTGTCAGCGAAAACCTTGCTTTTGATCTGTTCCGCCCCGGCAAGGAAATCCTGAATAACTTTTATGCAGAATTACCCATAACCATAAAAGTCGAAGGCCATTACCATGAAATGGGAGCCTTTGCTAGTGCAGTCGCTCACCTACCTCGAATTGTTACGCTGTCCAATGCTGATATCAGCATGCAATCAAATGGACAACTCTTGATGAATGTGACTGCCAGAACCTATCGCTATCTCGATGCCAACGAACTTGCAGCGCAAAAAAAATCTCCAGGAGCCAGGCTTAAAAAGGGGAATGAATGAAACGCTTGACTCCAGTTGTTCTCATACTGCTGTTCCTCTCTGGGTGCGGGAGACATAATCTTCAGGATCTCAAATCCTTTGTAAGAAAAGCAGGTCAAGCCATGAAAGGTCAAGTTACACCTATTCCGAGCATTCAGCAAAAAAATCCGTATACGTATACTGCGCAAAACCTTCGTGATCCCTTTGAACCCCAACATGTTACCCTTCAGGCAAGCGGTGAAGGTCCAAACCTTAAAAGACCACGGCAACCGCTTGAAATGTACCCGTTGTCTTCTCTGAAATTTGTGGGAACACTTTATATGAATGGGCATATGCAAGCCCTCATTCGAATTCCAGATGGACGCATCATTACTGTTTCTTCAGGGCAATATATGGGACAAGATTTCGGTCTCATCACAGCTATCAGCAACCATAGCATAGATCTTCAGGAAACGATTCTAGACGACAAGGGGGTTTGGGTCATTCGACACACCAAGGTCGTCTTACAGGGAAAATCAAAATGAGAATAATTCATTGGTTATACAGGGTTACAATAATAGGCCTGTTACTTGCCAGCCAACCTGTCATGGCAGCTTCATTCAACCATATTGTAGCCCTGCATTTTGGCTTGGGTGAAAATGGAAACGCCATTGTACGAATTGTTATGGACAAGCCATTGACAAAGCTACCTAAAGATTTCAGCATTGACACACCCCCACGAGTTGCTATTGATTTACCAAATACACAAAGTACCCTCAAAAACAATTTACAGGCCATACAAATCGGTTCACTTCAATCCATTTACATTGCCCAGTCAACAGGAAGAACCCGGGTCATTCTGACTTTAACCCGCCAGACTCCATATCAAACAAGGTTAAAAGGAAATACCCTTGTCGTCTCACTTGGCAAACCTGCCATGGCCAGTCCCCCCGCACCAGTACATGCATCAACGACATTCATACAACCTCCTCTCGAAGATACACTACATAGTATCAACACTATATCCTTTCATGTAGAGCCTGATGAGACAGGGCAAATAAGCGTCAACCTTTCTGACAGAAATGTAGGTATAAATATCCATAAAAAAGAAGGTAATCTAATAGTTGATTTTCTTAATACGGAGCTTCCAGAAAAACTTCAGCGTCAACTAGACGTTACAGATTTTCACACTCCAGTGGATACTATCAAAACTTTTAAATCAGGTCGCAACACGCGTATGATCATCTCTGCGCGAGGATTGTGGGAGCATTCCGCCATACAAAGTGAAAACCACTTTATCCTTTATATAAAACCTGCCACCCCGAATCTTTCTGGTCTTAATCAAGAGAATCATTTCCATGGGAAGAAAATTTCCTTCAACCTGCAGGATGTCAGCGTGAGAGATATTTTGCAGATTATTGCAGGAGAAGCAGGGCTTAATATTATAACCAGCGACAATGTTACAGGTAACCTTACACTCAATCTCAAAAATGTGCCTTGGGATCAAGCTCTTAACATAATCCTCCAGACCAAGGGGCTCGCCATGCGACGCGATGGCAATATTATCTGGGTTGCTCCGGCCAAAGATATGGCGGCAATGGATCTACAAAAATTACAAGAGCAGCAGGAAATTGCGGACATGGAACCCTTGTATTCTGAAACCATCAGACTTAAATACAAAAAGGCTGAAGATTTCAAAGAAATGATAACAGATTCCAAACAACCCATACTGTCCAAAAGAGGCTCAGCTGTTGTTGATCCAAGGACAAATACTGTGTTCATCGAAGATACAGCCGCAAAACTTGAGGCTATTCGCAAACTGGTAAATGAAATAGACGTCCCTGTAAGGCAGGTCATGATTGAGGCCCGTATCGTTGAAGCCGATCAAAGTTTTGCAAGGGATCTTGGAGCCCGCCTCAGGCTCAATGCAGTAAAAACCAACGGATTAACGAGCGCATCTGTTGGTGCTTCGCTCACTCCTGGTGTAATCAATGCAGTAAACCTTCCTGCTCTAACCAATGCATCCGGCATTTCACCAGGAAGTTTGGCGGTGCAAATTATTCATGGTGCTAGTGATACCCTGGGTTTGGAGCTTTCCGCACTGGAAGCAGACGGGAAGGGAAAAATTATTTCAAATCCACGCCTCATCACCTCAGATCAGGTTGAAGCAACCATTGCACAGGGCACTGAAATCCCATATGAACAAGCTACGAGTAGCGGTGCAACTTCCGTAGCTTTCAAAGAAGCTGTCTTAAGCCTAAAGGTCAAGCCACAAATTACACCCGACAACAAAATCATCATGGATATTCAGGTCAACAAAGATAGTCCCGGAACAACTACAACTCCCGCAGGTCCGCCAATAGATACCAAAAAAATCGTTACCCAGGTGCTTATCAATAATGGAGATACTCTCGTAATTGGTGGAATTTATATGCAAAATGATACCAAATCAGTAAATAAAATCCCCTTCCTGGGTGATTTGCCCTATGTAGGAGCCGCATTTCGGGAAACTGTGGTTAATCGACAACGAACTGAATTACTGATATTTGTAACGCCACATATCCTGGGCAGTACATCAGGTCCGAATATTTCAGCCCCTGTCGCGGTGCAATAATCTAGAAGGAACGACTTTCAATCTGCAAGATACTCCATCCAATTCCTATCCCCGCGGGGATGGAGTATCCTTTGAGTTATGATGAAAAACTGTAACAATCTATTCCTTATAGGTCTTATGGGGGCTGGAAAGACAACTATTGGGCGGCAACTGGCGCGAACCCGAAACCTTACTTTTTTAGATTCTGACCAGGAAATTGAGCACCGGACGGGCGTTACAATCCCGCTTATATTTGAGCTCGAAGGTGAAGAAGGATTCCGTAACCGCGAAATAGAAGTAATAGAAGAGCTTACCCGTGGAGATAACAAAGTAATTGCTACGGGTGGTGGTACAGTCCTGAATGAAAAGAATCGAAAAATACTCGCTACACGAGGAATAATTATCTACCTCAGGGCTTCTGCCGAAGAATTATGGGAACGCACAAGATACGACAAACACCGACCACTCCTGCTTACTGAAGATCCTCTTGCCAAACTGAAACAGCTTGAATGCCAACGAAAGCTACTCTATGAATCCCTGGCTGACATTATTATCGATACCGGAAAACGCAATCTGTACAATCTCGTACAGCAAATAGGCCAGAGCGTTGATGCCTATATTGCCAAACACTCTCAAGACAAAGCTACAAATGCAAACATTAACCGTTAATCTAAATACATCTTACCCAATTCATATCGGCCAAGGTTTACTTGATAACGAGGCCCTTTTCGCTCCACATGTTTCAAACAAAGTCGCTGTCGTCACGAATACTAAAGTAGGTCCTTTATACCTTGATCAGGTTTGTACCATGCTTGCTCGTCTAGGCACAAACTGCATTTCAATAATTCTTCCAGATGGAGAGGTCTACAAAACCTCTGATACCCTCAACAGCATTTATACCAAACTTCTTGAAAATCATTGCGAACGAAAAACGCCTATCCTTGCCTTGGGGGGGGGGGTGATCGGAGATATGGCTGGTTTTGCTGCAGCTACCTATCTACGTGGCGTCCCTTTCATTCAAATCCCGACTACCCTGCTTGCCCAGGTAGATTCATCTGTAGGAGGGAAAACAGGAATCAACCATGCATTAGGTAAAAATATGATAGGCGCCTTCTATCAGCCACGCATGGTAGTTGCTGACACAGACACGCTAAATACCCTTGAAAACCGCGAGCTTTCTGCCGGTCTTGCCGAAATAATAAAATATGGTCTCATTCGGGATCTTCCTTTTTTTGAATGGCTTGAGAACAATATGGAAGCGCTTACTGAAAAAAATCCGGATGCACTTATCTATGCAATAAGCCGCTCCTGTTACAACAAGGCTCAGGTTGTAAGTGAAGATGAAAAAGAAGCAGGTATCCGCGCTACCCTGAACTTAGGCCACACATTCGGGCATGCAATTGAAAATGGTGTAGGATATGGTAAATGGCTGCATGGTGAGGCCGTTGCTGCTGGAACCGCAATCGCAGCCAGCTTGTCTGAAACGTTGGGTTGGCTTAACGATAAGGATGTTGAACGTATCATCGGGTTATTGAAGCGCGCACACTTGCCGATCGTCGCTCCTGAACTTGGAATATCCCGCTATTTTGATTTGATGGAACTCGATAAAAAGGTAGAAAATGGAAAAATCCGCTTTATTCTGCTTAAAAAACTGGGTAAAGCTGCTATCTGCGACAATGTATCGCGAGAACTTGTAGAAAAAGTTCTTAAAGCCAATACCCGCTGACAGAAAGTCATCGTCGCCCACAAACATCTATGCCATTGCGACAGGCATGTAGCCGATGTAAAATCAAATGATTTTCTCTGGAATTCAAGGCTTCTGCTCATGAACAAACCTGATTGGCTCAATGACACACTTTACAGCCCCCAATTCGAGCAGGATAGCTGCGGCTTCGGCCTGATGGCCCAGATGGATGACCATCCAAGCCATTGGCTTGTCGAGACTGCCATTTCGTCTCTGGGCTGCCTCACACATCGTGGAGCCGTTGCTGCTGATGGGCTTTCTGGCGATGGGTGTGGGCTAATGTTCAAGAAGCCGGACTTGTTCCTGCGAGAAATGGCGTCTCAATCCGGTATTAAATTAGGCGCCATTTATGCATGTGGTGTAGTTTTTTTAAACCAGGATAAAAACCTGGCTGAGTCGGCCAGAAGAAAACTGCTTTCTGAACTTGCAAAACAGGGGTTGGCTGACGCCTCATTCAGGGTCGTTCCGACTAATCCAGATGTATGTGGCGCTTATGCTTTAAACACACTCCCTCAAATCGAGCAAATTTTTGTAAACTGCCCCCGAGGAATGGCTGAAGAAGTTTTCGAGCGAAGCCTCTATTGCGCCCGCAGATTAGCAGAAAAGGCTATTGCGTCTAATGACGCTGATTTTTACGTCTCCTCACTTAATCCACGAACAGTGTCTTATAAAGGCTTGGTGATGCCTTCGCTTCTGTCAATATTTTACCCGGATTTATGCGATGGAAGATTTGAATCCAGCATGGCCGTCTATCATCAACGGTTTTCAACCAATACTTGGCCACAATGGCGTCTTGCACAACCATTTAGGATGTTAGCCCACAATGGGGAAATCAATACCCTCCAAGGTAACAGAAACTGGTCACGCGCGAGAGAAAACAAATTTTCATCCCCGAATATTCCAAATATAAGTGATATTCTGCCGATCGTCTCGATGACAGGTTCAGATTCACTTTCCCTTGATAACATGGTTGAAGGTTTAGTCATGGGTGGCTTACCCTTATTTCATGCCCTACGACTCGTAATTCCCCCTGCATGGCAAAATGTGGAGCATATGGATCCAGATCTCCGTGCCTTTTACGAATACAACTCCATGCACATGGAGCCTTGGGATGGGCCTGCTGGAATAGTTCTGACTGATGGACGTTATGGCGCCTGCATTCTTGATCGTAATGGACTTCGCCCAGCCCGATATGTAATAACCAAAGATCGCTATTTCACTATTGCTTCTGAGGTCGGTGTCTGGCCTTACGAACCGGAAAATGTAGCAATAAAGGGCCGTGTTAAACCCGGGGAAATTGTTGCGGTAGATCTCACAAAGGGTGAACTATTACTGTCTGAATCCATCGATCAGAGCTTAAAAAGCCAAGCCCCCTACAGAAGCTGGCTTAAAACCTATGCGAAACACATAGAACTGGGCCCTAATGAAGATGCCGGGCTTCCCTTGATGGAAACCGAAGATCTCGCCTTACATCAGAAGCTCTTCAATATTACCCTTGAAGAACGTGATCAGGTTGTTCGTGTTCTTGCAGAAGATGGGCAGGAAGCGACCGGATCAATGGGTGATGACACGCCCATGGCTGTTCTCTCGCAACAAATCCGCCAGCCTTTTGATTACTTGCGTCAACAATTCGCACAGGTAACCAATCCGCCTATCGATCCCATTCGTGAAGCCATAGTCATGTCATTAAATACCTGCTTCGGGAGCGAACTCAATCTTTTCGAGGAAACACCCAGGCATGCCAAAAGAATTGAAATCAATTCTCCGTTACTTAGCCATGATAAATTCTCGCTATTGTTAAGCCAAAATGACCCTGATTACCAAAGCCAGGTTCTCAACCTGCATTATAATCCTAATACCTCAGATCTACGTATAGCCCTCAGAGAGCTGGCATCAAATGCCGTAAATGCTGTTCGAAATGGAACTGTTATTCTGGTTCTCAGCGATCGACATCCTGATCAAGAAAAAATTGTCATCCCTTCACTTCTCGCAACAGGCTGCGTCCACCATGCACTGATTCGCGCCGGTTTGCGTTGTGACTCCAATTTGGTGATCGAGACCGGAGCAGTCCGCGATCCCCACCAGGTTGCTTCACTGATTGGTTATGGAGCTACTGCCGTCTACCCTTACCTTGCCTTCCAGGTTATTGCCGAAATGGTTCAATCGGGCAAAATTTCTACTGAGTTACCTCAAGCATTGGCAAATTATCGAAAGGGGATCAATAAAGGGTTACTCAAAATCATCTCGAAAATGGGTATCTCTACTATTGCCAGCTATCGTGGTGCACAGCTTTATGAAGCCATAGGAATCCATGAAGATATAATTGAGCTTTGCCTGCCAGGAACGGTAAGCCGTATTAGTGGGGCTAACTTTGAAGATTTTGAAGCCGATCAGAAAGCTTTGGCCAAATCTGCATTTAATCCCATTAAGTCAATACGGCAAGGGGGGCTACTCAAATTTGTCTTTGGTGAGGAGTATCACGCCTACAATCCAGATGTAGTCATGCAACTTCAGCGAGCTGTGCAAGAAGAAGACTACAACGCCTTCTTGCGCTATTCAAGGCTGGTAAACGAAAGACCTGTTGCCATGCTCCGCGATCTAATGCGCGTTAAAGGCGATACGGCTCCCATTCCTATTGATGAAGTAGAGCCTATTGAAGCCATTCTAAAACGGTTTGATTCTGCGGGGATGAGCCTTGGCGCGCTATCTCCTGAAGCACATGAAGCTTTGGCAGAAGGAATGAACCGTTTGGGCGGACGCTCAAATTCTGGGGAAGGCGGTGAGGACCCGAAGCGCTACGGCACTATTCGCATGTCAAAAATCAAGCAGGTTGCTTCAGGGCGCTTCGGGGTTACGCCACACTACCTTGTCAATGCAGAAGTATTGCAAATCAAAATAGCTCAGGGTGCAAAACCGGGTGAAGGCGGCCAACTTCCCGGGGAAAAAGTTTCACCCATGATTGCAAGGCTTCGCTGCTCCAAGCCAGGTATCTCCCTGATTTCACCACCACCTCATCATGACATATATTCCATCGAGGATCTGGCCCAGTTAATTTTTGATTTAAAACAGGTCAATCCCAAGGCGCTGGTTTCAGTCAAACTAGTCGCCGAACCGGGTGTGGGCACCGTTGCTGCAGGTGTAGCCAAGGCATACGCCGACCTCATTACCATATCAGGCTATGATGGAGGCACTGGAGCAAGCCCCCTATCTTCAGTTAAATATGCGGGAACCCCATGGGAGCTAGGCTTAACCGAAACCCAGCAAGTTCTTCGAGCAAATGGCTTAAGAGGACGCGTTCGTGTACAAACTGACGGGGGACTGAAAACCGGACTTGATATCATAAAAGCTGCCATTATGGGTGCCGAATCCTTCGGATTCGGAACAGCTCCCATGATTGCTCTAGGCTGTAAATACCTGCGTATATGTCATCTTAACAATTGTGCAACAGGTGTTGCTACCCAGGAAATGCGACTTAGGGCAAAATATTTTATTGGGCTGCCAGATATGGTCGTGAACTTCTTTACCTTTATCGCACAGGAAACACGTGAATGGATGGCCAAAATAGGTGTACGTAGCCTGAATGAATTGATCGGTCGGTTTGATTTACTAGAACTTACAGAAGGTGCAAACAACCGCCAGCAACATCTCAAACTTAACGTCCTGCTCAACCAAGGAAATATCCCTGACTCAGAGCCACGCTATTGTATTCAACCATCCAACCCTTCATTTGATAAAGGTGAACTCGCAGAAAGAATGCTTGCAGATACCCAGTTGGCAATCCAATCAAAGCTGCCCATCTCATGTAGATATGAAATAAAAAATACAAACCGTTCCATTGGCGCCCGTCTGTCAGGAGAAATAGCCCGTATTCATGGGGCTCAAGGCCTACCTGATGGTTGCATTCGTATCGAACTTACTGGTCATGCTGGTCAAAGTTTCGGGGTATGGAACGCAGCGGGACTTGATCTCATATTGGAAGGAGACGCCAATGATTATGTAGGTAAAGGCATGTCAGGTGGTCTTATCTGCATCTATCCTCCTAGCGAATCATCTTTCGTGGCCTCCGAAAACATTATTATTGGCAACACCTGTCTATATGGGGCAACAGGGGGAAGACTCCATGCTGCTGGAATCGCAGGTGAACGATTTGCGGTACGTAATTCTGGAGCAATAGCAGTCATTGAAGGAGTAGGAGATCACGGATGCGAATATATGACTGGAGGCTGTGTAATCATTCTTGGTGAAACCGGACTCAACTTTGGCGCAGGCATGACGGGAGGGTTTGCTTTTGTCTATGATGAATCAGGACAATTTGCCTACCGTTATAACAATGAAGTAATCGACATTCATTTTATTAATACTGAAAGCACCGAACAGTACCGCCAATTTCTCCGTGAGCAGGTTGAAAAACACCATAGCCTGACGCAAAGTGAAAAGGCAAAAAACCTTTTATCTCATTTCAACGACGAAATCAGCCGTTTCTGGCTCATTAAACCTAAAGCTGCAAAACTGGACAGCCTATTGCAGGGCTAATTCTCTACACCAAATGATTAACCCTATTCTAACCTTTAGATTCTGGAAATTCCTATGGCCGATTTATTTCAATACATAAACATACCCCGCCAGGAAGGCGAAAAAAAGGCCGCTGAAATCCGCCGAAAC
>JAGWIG010000147.1 GCA_028873515.1 Pseudomonadota bacterium
TCTGTTTCGTCTTTATCATTAAAAAATGCGGTCAATTTGATGGACGCAAATTTTGATATAAATCAGATTTACACCGCCTACACTATTTTGTCAGAGGCTTTAGCGGCACCTGTTTCTCTAGATCCAACAACCCTCGCTTATCTAACAGATAGATTAAATGGCCTATTGTCCTTTTCCTCCAATCTAACTCGTTTTCAATTAACCTTACCTGACGTAAACACCACATTATCTAGCGGTCAAGTTTCAATTCCTGATCCTAAATATCTTGAATATGTTTTAGATTTTGCAGGAGAAGCAATTCCAACTGGATTAACAGATTCAAATTTCATATCTATGGCAACAGCCGCAGCAGGCGCGTGGAATACTTTGGCTGGATTGTTGATTCAATCAGGTTTTGGCCAAATTGGTGCACAATATCAAATGTGTATAAACATGTACAATGCTTCTATGGCAGTTGTTCAAAATCTTTCAAATGCAAGTTTTACAGCAAACTATGCACTGTTGGATTTGTGGAATATGGTTGTCGCGGTTCCGGCCTATTTGACTTTATCAGCGTTGATTGGAAATGATCCGACTTCTGTTATAAATCAAAATTTCAATACCGCAAAATACGCTATTTATCAAAATTTAAATGGTATGAATCAACTTCTCGTCGCCTTGCGAGAACAAATTTCTGGCAATATTCAAACTGTTCAAATTCTAGAAGGCGATACCTTGATGAGCATTGCTGCACGGGCTTTGGGTAATTTTGAGCTTTGGCAGCAAATTGCAATGGTTAATAGTCTGCTACCACCTTATATAAGTTCTGATATAACAATTCCAAATACCGCAGCACCTGGGCAATATATATTCCTGCCAACAGGAGCAACAATCCAAGCTGGAACTGCTGTTCCCTCTTACACCACAAATTATTTAGGCGTTGATATCTATTACGGTCCTATAGGCCAAAACATGTTAACTTGGACGGGAGATTTTAACACGATTTCAGGCTACAATAATTTAGCAATGGCACTAGGAAGAAGATTGCAGACACCCCTCGGGGCTTTGATATACCATGAAAATTTTGGTTCGCGTCTTCCTTTCATGGTTGGTTCCATTATGACCGCCAATGATCTGCAAGTTGCGCAAGAATATACTAAGTCCTCTCTTCTGTCTGATCCTAGATCCGCAACTGTTTTAACTTCCTCCGCTCAATACAATAATTATGCAATCGCAGTTCAGGCGAATGTTACCCCTAACGGATTTAGCGGTAATAGTGTAAATGTCAATGAGGTAATCCGATGAGTTCAAGTTTAACAATAACAATTCCAGCACCTCCAACAGCGACAAGCACCGCTGCTGGCATTATGTCCTGGATGACCGGCCAAAGCGGCGTCGTAACGGACTATAATACTGGTTCTCAAATTAGAACACTGGCGGAATCAATTGGCGCAGTTGAAGAGCAAGACGGTGTTGCAGGACAAGCGCAGGCTTTTCAGGCGCTTGTTTACAGTGCGTATTCCGCATTTGGCATCTATCCAAAAACTGCTTCCTATGCAACTGGAAATATTACATTTCTAACTGGAACAGGCGCAAACCCTCCAGTTGCAACCCAAAATGTTTCAATCCCTAAAAATACAATTGTGCAAACTACAGGCGGCATATCCTTTCAAACTACCGCCGCAGCTACAATTCCACAAGGCGGAACTTCAGTAACAGTTGGCATAATTGCTTTAACTTCTGGTATTACCGGCAATGTAAATGCCAATACAATTACAAACATTGTTACAGGATTAAGCTATACTCTTTTTTGCAACAATTATTCTGCAACCAGTAACGGCGCAGCAGCAGAATCTCCTTCCGCAACTTTCGCCCGCTTCACTTCTGCAATTGCTGCAATTGGTTTAGGTACGCCTGTTTCTATTGCAAATGCGTGCATTGGAGTGTCAGTTTCAGGCACAGGTGAAGAAGTTCAATACGCAAATTGTTTTGAACCATGGGCTTATTACGGTACTCAAACTCCTGGATATACAGTTTATATTGATAATGGTTCCGGCGCTGCTTCGTATGATTTGATTTCTCAAGTTAAATCAAATTTAAATGGTGTGCAAGGAACAAGTACATTAGGATATCGCCCGGCTGGAGTTCCGTATTCTGTGAGCGGCGTAACGCCTGTTTATTCTTCAGTTATTGTAAGCGGAACTTCAACAAATTCTAATTTAAATCCAGCACTTACCCAAAACGCCGTTAATGCAATTCAATCCACTTATGCCAGCCTAAGTTTCTCGCAGACTCTTTTGCTATCTGAAATCATCGCTGAAATCGCTGATTCAACCGCTCCTTATTTGACAAATCTAGCGGTTTATTTGCAAAATGTTTCTGGTGTATCAGTTTCCGGGATTACAACATTGTTCAATGAGCGTAATATTTTACAAACATATACGGTAAACATTATCTAAAATGGATTGGGCATCTGTCAATTCAGTCCTATATACTTTACCAGCCGGATATTTACGCTCAGGCGATACATTTACGTGGTGGCAAAATTCTTTAACAAATGGTTTGACCGGCTATACTTATGTTACTGATGGCTTGAATGAACAATATGATTTTGCAACCGCGCAAAACACATGGCTAGATGTATGGACGCAATTAACTGGAAACGTAAGATTTAGCAATGAATCAGATACGCAAGTAAGGCAGAGAATAACGATACTCCTGCAACAGGGGCGATCCGCTGCTCCAGCTATTGAGAATTATGTTTTTAATGGATTAGGTTATCAAAATTTTGTTGTTGAGAATTTTTCATATCCTTATTGGCAACTTAATTTAGTTCAATCCAATACCAATTCTATTTACAAACAAATTATTGGCAGCATATCTCAAGTACGTCCAGCGGGAGTACCGTTTGAAATTACTGTTCCGTTTGGCGGCCTTTACTTAGATTCCATTAATTACTTAGATGCTCCAAGTGTTACAGGGGCCTTTTTAACCACCCCAACTAGCATAGTGCCGTTTGGACCTTCTGGGATTACAAACCAATCTCAGCCTACATTGCCTACAACTTACCTATCTGACCCTGTTTTGAATTCATAAACGTATATGGTATATAACGATAATGTCTCCGTTTGAATTTCCAATTTGGTATAAAGGCCAATATGTAAGTGCTGATAATTTAAATACCGCACAAACATCAAATTCGACTTCTCTTCAAAATCTGGCAAATACTCTGTATTCGCCAGGGCTTTTTACACCTTCTTCATTAACCTA
>JAGWIG010000148.1 GCA_028873515.1 Pseudomonadota bacterium
AGCGCGCAGGCTGCCAATGCAAGCGCCTTGGTTGTGGCGCAACAGGCCAAAGCAGACGCCTCCGCATCTCAAGCCGAGGTGCAACTATTCAGCCAGCGCAGCGCCGCGAATACCGTGTCATCACAAGCTGAGCAGGCGCTCGGGCAGCAACTGGGCACAGTCACAACGCAAGCGATGCAAGCGGGGCAGGATGGACCTGTACCGCCCGTGCTGGGGAGTGTTTATCCGTGAGGCTCATCTCCCTCGTCGCTCTGGCGCTGCTCTCCGGTTGCGCCAGCGCCCCGCAAATACCCCAGACTATCACACTCACAAAAACGGTTTACGTGCCGTGGGTATGGCCCGCCGTGCTGCAATCCTGTGCGCCTGACCCCGCGCCGCTTCCGGTGCCGCATATCCTGGCCACAGACCCGCACGCCGCATCCAAGATCGCGCGGAATATCCTTGAGCTAAGGGCGCATGACGCTGCCGCCACTGGCGCGGCTGATGATTGCCGCAATACGTTGGCCGCAGCCGTAACCGCCAATAAAGGCGTTATTATACTTGCCAAACCCAAGCAAAAATAACCGATAATTGCAAGAAAAAACGAAAATTTCGGATTGAAGCCCGAAATCGTTCTAACGCTTATTTCGGGGCTTGTTAGGGTGTTTTGACTCTGAAGCCGGAGTTTTCTGAGGCAATATCTGCTTTAGCTTTTCATCAAACGCTGCCTCACCCTCGTCAGCTTCTAGTTGGCGAGCAGCTTCTTTGAAGCGGTCAATCTGTGATTGATCGGTCACGGTATCTTGGGTTTTCTTAGATCGAGCTGAGGTCTTTTTGCATCCGGTTTGCATATCATCAGCCTATTACCAGCTACGTTGCCCGACAAAGGTATCAGGCCCAAACTATTATTTTTGCCAATTTTGTCGAAAGTATGAAACTCATCCACGCGATAAAGAATTGCGGTCGCTAGGTGTATTGCGTCTGGAGTTGAAAGGGTTTTGCCTCCCAAGAGCGCATAGTGGTCTCGTAAATCATGGGCCAAGAAAGCTACTTTGGTGTCCATTCCAAGCCGCGATATCCTTTTCATTAGCCCATCAAAAAGGGTTTTCATGCCCGCAGGAATACGCGAGGACAAAACTTCTATAGATGTAAGTGTGGACGTTACAATTTTGGCATCGCGGCGTTTTGATCGTTCGATTACCTCACGAACGCCATCCATTTCTCCATTTTGTCGCTCTTCATCCTTAAGCCAAGCGAGAAACAGACACGCATCCCAGTAATAGACGCTGGCATTACCAGGCATCACGAAGTTCCCTGACAAAATCTTCGCTACTTAATGCTCCGGTTGCGTCCGGGGCGCGGCCGCGCAAATCATCCCAATCTGGCAGGTCATAATCCGACGGAAATGCCTCTAAGCTTTTTACCGCAATTTGATGAGCAAAAGGAGTGCGTATGCGATATTTTAAAACACCAAATACTTCTACTTTCCGCCCAACAGCGGCAACTGCGTCGTCCAATAAATCTACTGGAAAATGGCATGTCACTTTTTTGGGGCCGATTTCTGGGTAAATATGAAACGTATTTGCCCCTTGGTGAACGTTAATTTGTTCAAGCATACCCTCAATGGAACCTTCGCACTCATCTTCAATAGCCAAAGCTTTATCGACGCGATCAGCGATCTGAGAATTAAGGTTAAGCGCCGTGCCGTTAAAATAGACGGTGGCCGCTTTTAGAGTTTTTCCCACTGGTTTTGCCAGTGCACGAATATCCTCCAATAAGTCAGCGTCGAAGTTGGACAAATCTTTTTCAGAACTTAACGCATCAGCAACAAGCTTGAATTTTTCAACTATTGCTCCGGCGATAAAGCGCTGAGAAGCGATGGGCCGAGGCTCTAAAATAACACTTACCGGGCTATTGGAAGAAATAGAGGAAATTTCAAAAACGCTCGCGGCTTTGCCATCGTTAGATTCTCGATCCAACTTGTTCAGTGCAGCGCTTAGACTTTGTAATTGAGACAAAAACGCGGACAGCCGAACACGCCCCTCATCTTCTGGCAAACCTTCGATTATCAGTTTGATTTTGTCATCTGCCGCCATAATATGTATCGCCCAATCGCGTATTGTCTTTTTTTGAACTAAATTGATGAGTCCCGGTAAGTAAGCCGTTTTCCAACGATACCAATTAAGGCGCTATCCGTGCGAGCATTATCATCGAATCCCAGCCGAGCGCGCTGGTTATAGCGAAAATCAAATTCAGCCACATAACGGTGCAGATGCTTCTCAGAGCAATGCTGGTAAACGCCCCTCATTCCTCGCTTAAAAACACTGTAAAAGCCCTCAACGGTATTGGTGTGAGTTTTGCCGCGAACATATTCACCGGCGCTATGACGGGTGAACCCATGGGCGGCAAAGTGTTGATAAACCCGGTTATATTGACGCGCCTCATCAGTCATAATTACGGTCTCCGCCGCGATATTGGCCTTTAAAATCGGCATAATATCAGCACTGGAAGTTCCGTCCACATGAAAAGAACGGCTGCCCTTGCCGCGCTCTACAAGGGTAAGCACAGCATTTTTGTGGCCGAAGCCGGACTTGACCTCAGCCCCCAGCTTCTTGCCGATAAAAGTCTCGTCAACCTCAACAATCGCCCCAGGGCCACCCATCGGAGCAAAAGCGCCGGTACGCATAGCCTCGCGGATGCGCTGAGACATGAACCAGCCCGTTTTTACCGTTACACCGAGAACGCGGGAGAGCTGGTTGCTGGAGATGCCTTTTTTGCTGCTGCACATCAAGAACACGGCTTGCAGCCAAATGTGCAACTTGATGTGGCTGGACTCGAACACAGTCCCCACCGTCACGCGGGATTGCTTGCGGCAGGCGTAGCATTTGTAGAGGCCAGGACGGGTTGCCTTACCCTTAAGACGGCTCATTTTCTCCATTGCGCCGCAGTGCGGGCACACGGGACCATGCGGCCAGATGATGCTCTCCAGCTTGGCGTAAGCGGCGGCTTCATCCTGAAAATAGGGCGCGTTAAAAATGCTCATGCCCAAACACTATACATTGCGCTTGGGTTTGGCAAGTATAATAACGCCCCAATAAAGGAGCGAATTGATGGGTATCGACCTCTCTCAGCTTAAAGTTTATGTCGTGCAGCCGGTTCATGCGGCGTTCGGCCCTGCGTGGAATACCGAGGCGGCGCTTGTCCTTTCGCTCGGAACGGCGATCCACGAGAGCCAGGGCGGCACATATCTGCATCAGGAGGACAA
>JAGWIG010000149.1 GCA_028873515.1 Pseudomonadota bacterium
GCCGCCAACAGCGGGTACCAAGGCGCAGCCACCAACAGCGGCACTCGCGGCGTAGCCGCCAACAGCGGCAATTATGGTGCAGCCACCAACAGCGGCTCTCGCGGCGCAGCCGCCAACAGCGGCTCTTGCGGTGCAGCCACCAACAGCGGAGATTACGGCGCAGCCACCAACAGTGGTTTTCGCGGCGCAGCCGCCAACAGCGGCTCTTGCGGCGCAGCCGCCAACAGCGGCTCTTGCGGCGCAGCCGCCAACAGCGGAGATTACGGCGCAGCCACCAACAGCGGCTCTCACGGCGCAGCCGCCAACAGCGGTTATTACGGGATAGCCACCAACAGTGGCTATTGCGGCGCCGCCACCAACAGCGGCTCTTGCGGTGCAGCCACCAACAGCGGCACTTGTGGCATAGCCACCAACAGCGGTTATCAAGGCGCAGCCACCAACAGCGGCACTTGTGGCATAGCCACCAACAGCGGTTATCAAGGCGCAGCCACCAACAGCGGTTTTCAAGGCGCAGCCACCAACAGCGGTTATCAAGGCGCAGCCACCAACAGCGGTTTTCAAGGCATAGCCACCAACAGCGCCACTTGTGGCATAGCCACCAACAGCGGTTTTCAAGGTACAGCCTCTAGTACAGGGCTTCACGGTGCTGCAATGGCAGCTGGTGCTGAAGGAAAAGTCATGGGAGAGAAAGGAAACGTGTTGTTTCTAGTTTACAGAAACTCTGATGGATCCATCAAACACCATTGGTCTGGAATCGTGGGAGAAAAAGGAATCAAACCAAATGTCTGGTATACCTTAAATTCTGAAGGTGAACCCGAGGAGGTAAAATAAAATGTCTGAAAATTTCACAACCGGAGAATGGCCTTTGAATTCTCCCTATTATCAACAACGGATAAGGAGTTTTTGAAATGGAAACGGATATTTATCAAAATTGCGTGGGCTATTATCCGCTGGAGAACATGACCGTACACCGCGCATTTGAGCCTCACCTAAGCGCAATCAATTACTTTAAAGAGATATCATCTAACTCGGTTTGTGGTTTCACATTCTGGCTTGGCCGCGTAAGCGATGCTGATTGGAGTCGTGAAAATGGCACTTAACTTTCCTTGCAAACTTTGCGATAATATCGGCCTTCTCAGAGACGGAGAGGAATGCCCTGATTGCGACGGAACCGGATTTGTGGAAAAAGGATCCGAGGCGCAGATTTTGCAGGCGGATGTGCGCTACCGGCATGGGAAAAGGAAATTAGTGCCAAACCATTTTGGAGATGAACACTGAAATGGGCGCATTAAAAATCAATATCGCAGAAACAAAATTTTTAGTTTTTAGAGTGGAGTAAATCATCATGAACCACGTCATCCGAATGAAGTTTATTACCAGAGAATACGTGCGCCAGCATCCTACTGTTTTATTTATGTTTGGCGATAATATGGAGCGCATCGGGCTTGGCGGCCAAGCCGGTGCAATGCGTGGCGAACCTAACGCGGTTGGAGTCCCTACGAAATGGCGGCCCAGTATGGACGAATCCGCCTTTTTTACCGATGACGATATAGACAAAGAAGTAGTTCAAAATGCAATTCGAGATCCCTTTCTTTTTGCAAAAAAGTGGTTGATTTCCACGGGAAATGTTGTTATTCCTGAAGATGGGTTAGGAACTGGATTGTCTGAATTGCCAACCCGCGCACCACGTATTTTACGTGCAATTGAGATGCATGTTCATGCGCTTGAAGCGTTTGGAAACGATTGAAAGGGAACCCCCGATGCCTGATTACACCATGCGTGTTTACGATGCGGTTTGTCAGCGCATCCCCTGCAATGTTCATGGATGGCAGATTGCCAGAATTGAAAAGCGCGTATTACGAAAACACGCGCCATCTCGGGCGCGTGAGTGGGAGAACAAAGCTATTCCAATGGAGTTACCAGAATGACTGATACAAATCAAACTGTTGTCGCGGTTACATCCGCGATTGAAAAACTGTCTAGCGATGTGGCGCATCAGGCTACTCAATACGGACCTCAAGCGGTTCAACTCGCTACGGAATATATTCACGTTCAGGCAATTATCACGACTGCTGTTTGGGGTATAATTTTTTTGCTATTGTGCGCAATCCTTTGGGCGGTAATGCGTTTTCTTATTGTTTCTGGGATACACGAAAAAGATCACGAACGATTTGGTTTTGGAATGTTCGCAGCAATAGCAGTTTTACTACTAACTGGTATTCCATTTATAATCGTTGTACAGCCAGATAACCTCATGGGCCTTTTTACACCTAAACTGGAATTGGTGCATATGGCGCTAAAGGCTGCATCGAGCATAGGAAATTAAGTTTAAAATGCGTATTTTTGTTGAAGTTTGGGATGAGGTAAACGGAAAACATATCCAAAACCGAAAGGAAATTTCGGTTTTGGAATTGGAAAGAAGGCCGTCCGTTTTATCTTACGCACTAGAAAACGCAATCAACGAAATAAATTATTACAAAAGGCAATCACATGCTAAATGAAATTAGAATCATTGGCGATGTGCATGGAGATGCCTATCTACATCGGCGTTTAAAAGAAAATGCAGTCCGATCCATTCAAATTGGAGATATGGGCGTTGGTTTCGGTTTAAATCATTGCTTTGAATTTTTACCGGATAAAGATTTTTTCTTCAACGGCAATCATGATAATCCAGACGAATGCAAAACCTTCAAATCATTTCTTGGCACCTGCGGTTCCTCTCGCGCAGAAAAACTTTTTTGGTGCGGCGGTGGGTACTCCATAGATTGGGCGTATCGGATTCCAGGCGTTAGCTGGTGGGAAAACGAAGAATTGCCAGTTTCTGAACTTGAAGAGGTGATTGACCAGTACATAGATTTCAAACCTGATATTATGCTGTCTCACGAAGCGCCGGATTTTCTAGGGCCGCTAATGCTGCAAAGAGGCGGCGGATTGCCAGGAGCACCATATAGGCCGTCAAGAACGGCACTTGCTTTGCAGGCAATGTATGAAGCGCATCAGCCTAAAATATGGCTTTACGGGCATTGGCATATGGATTTTGAATTCCAAGCACCAGTTACAAAATTTTTATGCGTGAATCAAAATCAATCTATTGATTTAAATGTTGAAACCTGCCAAGCTGGATCCAGAGTTTCACTTCGACAAATTTAAAGGGAGTTTTTAACATGGCTGTTCTCTTAGGGATTTTACTCCTTGCGTTTTTTATGTTTTTTGCACCTGAAATATTTTT
>JAGWIG010000150.1 GCA_028873515.1 Pseudomonadota bacterium
GTACGCACCATGCTCTCGCACACCCAATGTTTCAGGGCTTTGCCGTCTCGTTCATTCTTCAGCACATCACCATTGTGCTTTCACTCATACGGCTGGAGATTATAAAGGGAAGCGCCTGAAGTGACGGGATCGCCATATTCCCACCTGCCGCTCGGTCAATCTCCAAACGTATAAATATTAAGGGCGAACGGAATCATCGCTCATTCAGCCATGTTGTAATTTCCCGCAATTCGCGGGAATCTGTAAGCCTTATCAATATTTATACCACTGATTTATTAGTGAAGCAAGTTTTTATACAAAAAGAGTGCACGCCGGAAGAGTTTGAGAAAAAGCATGCTTTTTTTTACCTGCAAGGTAATTTATTAATTTTCATCATCGCTCCAATTCTATCATCGTTCTCACATTGACCTTCCTGTCCCATTCACCGATCAGATCATGAATGACTCCCAGCCGTTTACCCAGCTTCTGCACCTGTTCCAAATTCATTTTTAATGCCTTCATCCTGTCTTTATCACTGGTTCTTCTAATTCCTGTTCCGTTACATTCCATACAGTTCACCAACCTCTGCGAAAAAATGACTTGTCCTCCACCCCCGCAGTGCAGGCACTTGTCAACAAGCCATTCATCCAGCGCACATTGACAAAGTTTCTCGCACAATTCTCGGCTTTCTCCATGTTTTCTCATTGCCTTTGTAAGTAAAAAAATAGCCGTTTTATAACATCGCGGGTCATTATCATATTTAAGCCTCCAAAGTACTGTTCCTAATCGTTTTGATTTGGAGAACGCCCCCAATCGGTCTATAGGCCGCTCATGCATTTCATCCGAATCCAGCGATGAATTGAGGGCAGAAGCTACGGATTCCCTAAGATTGGACATGTGTGTTATCCTTATTTTGATAATAACAACATTTTTGCATGAACTTCCGGTTTTTTAGGCATTTTTCTTCGTTTACGATAATAATTTTATGGATGCAACCCTTACACGAACGCATTTCCTTTTCTTCGTAAATTATGGCTGGGTCGCGAAAAATGCGGGAAGTCATACTTCCTCGATTCGTATCTTGTGGAAAAACAGCATCATCTTGCGCTTGATCACGTACACAGGATTACGCACCCCTTTCACATCCTGCACGCGCTCCACCCCTCGCGAATCCAGGTAGACAAAATCTGCGACATAGGCAACACCCTGTTCTCCATCCTGCCTGGGCAACAGCTCATATCTAACCTGCAACCGCAGATCCGAGATGGCCCCGGCTTTCTGCAACAGCCGCAGTTTTTCATAATGTGCAGCCTCCCGCATCGATGCGAAACGGATATTGTCCACGACCACCGGTTTATTGCGGTACTTGCTCATTCCAGTATCCCCTTTTCACATAATCGCACCATGCAGGCGGGATAATGTTCCCTGAAAAACTCCCTTTTCTTATCGCGCGGCGCATCCCCTGAATCATACCACTGATGATGGTCAAAACACAGATAAAGCCCAAGCAGGTCATGCGCCTTGATCCCCCGTCCTTTGCCATGTGTCAGCTCGTTTGAGTGCGCCCATACCACCCCATAACGCGATCCGCAGACAATGCAGGTTTCGTCACGCGCGGATTGCAGTATTTTCTTATTGCGGTAATTCATGAAAACCTCGGCAAGTTGGAAGAAATGCACAATTTTCCCCATTTTTTGAGCAAAAGCGGCTGGAGCATGCAATTTTCGTTCCCATTCTCTTTTTCGATCACGCTTGCATTTGGATGCAACTCTGACCCCGGTGGTACAGGGATTTCACCGCTTTTAATCAACCTGTAGATGCTCACTGGTTGTGCGCCGTGCAGATTGGCAGCAGCCGTGATAGACATCCCGTTTTTTATGTCGATGAGAGCCTGTTTCAAGGCTTCTGAACGTGGCCTTGCCATGATCCGTCCTCCTTTGTCGAAAACCTTACCCCTAGTTCCCCGGCGCCGTAAGCGTAAACTTGCTCAAGGTAATTTGAGAAGCCCTTGGTCAGCAAATCCGTCGTTGAACCCACCAGAATGCGTTCTCCGCGCGGCGAGATATCCCATTTTCGATAACCTTCCTTGGTGATGCCCTCTTCGGCTTCCTCTGGCAAAAACCAAACCTTGAACTGGTAATGCCACGCATCCGCGCTGAACGTCTGTCCGTTTACCCAACCCTGCTCACTGATATCCCTGAGCGGGCCAGACCACATCAGCGCGTTCTGGTCAGGTGTCCTGATTTTCTGCTGTTCACTGAATTTCACTTGTAGGGGATGATCAGGATCAACAGGAAGATTATCCAGAATACGATGACATACCTTGACCTGATCCAGGCTTCGCAAAAGAATGGTGCGCGTCAGGAATATATCGCGGCTCATGGAAACATCCTTTGCTGACGATAGGCATTTTCAATCCGTTCGCAGGCTGCATTGAAATAAGATGTGTCCAATTCACAACAGACACATTCAAAACCCATGTTGTTGCAAGCAATCACGGATGACATGCTGCCGCCGCCATGACCTGCGCTCCGTAAATAATGTCGCGGGTGGTATGCTCTTTGTGGTCAGCAAGAAAAGCCCGCACTCTCTGGAGACGGGGTGATTTATCAAGATGGGCGAATTTCATCATTCCTCAAACGCTCTACAATCAATTATTTTTACTTTACCCATATCAATCTACCAACTTCAAAAGATAATTGAATCTACCCCTGTAGAATCGCCAGCAAATGGCATTTATGCGCTTCATTTAATCCTCTCTCATTGTCCGAGTTCCTTTGCACGATCCTGATTGCCGACGATGCGATGCAGGTCAGCCAGGTAGTGATTGATGCGTTTCATGTCAGGTGTTGTGCGTCCCGGTTTGGGGAGAGCCTCGTGATATTCCGGGATCGGGTCGAGTTCACCAATGGCTCGCATCTCATCAATGATTTTTGTCCAGCGCGTTTTGGCAGCTGACCAGGTGGCGTTTTTTAGCTCGAAATGGCCGAATACGTTCGCCCCGTGGTAAGCCATTAGGCTTGTCCACTTTCGGGTCGCGGCATGTTTCCCGATTTCCCGACAGGCTTCGTTGAACAGGGTTTCGTAATCGGGTAAGGGTTTACAGAGATTACGGAATTGAGGCAGACTTGGAGGCCATTCGACATTCAAGCTGCTTTGCAATCCAGTCTGAATTTCCAACGTGGTTAATCCTGCTAAGCCTTCTGACCATGTACTAAGCCATGCCTGTG
>JAGWIG010000151.1 GCA_028873515.1 Pseudomonadota bacterium
ACAATGGCTATCTTGGAGGAAGGACTGCCAGAGGGGGGGATAGTCCTTCTTTGATTCATGGCTGGGAGGAACATTGTTGTTCTCCTATTACTTCTCAGCGAAGTTGACTACATCAAGCGATACACTCCGCTGCGTCTGGTTAGCCACCTGAAGCTGTACCTTCACTGTGCGTAGAATCTCACGAGCCTGCGCAGCGATAGCATCGCCTTGCCCAGGCTGAACTACTCCAGCTTGCAAGTCCTGCAACGTGTCCCACAGGGCATTCTTGAGATTCGTAGCTGTCAGAGCAGCGGCTTCGTCTTTCATAGTGCTCTCCTTCTGGATTGAGCTTTATTGAGGGTTCCATTGACTAACCTTCTATCGTATTTTGTTGCTTGTTGGTCAAGGATTTCTTCTACTTTTCGGCATATTAACGCAGCTTCCGCAAACTCACCATAGTTCTTTTTTGCTAGGCGTTTGCGATCATAATCTTTCTTGTATTCCCTGTATTCATAACGTCGGCAATACTCCGCATGTTTGCTTGCACGCTTCTTCCTGTGTGCTCTGAGAATATCGGCTCGATACTCCTTGGTCGCGTGATATCTCTCTCTTTTTTGCGCGTTGATGCGATCATGTTCGCGCTCTCTACGAGCCTTGTTATAGGCTGCCTTATCTGCCTTTCTCTGGCGCTCGCTGATATCTTTTCTATGTGCTATACCAGCGCAAGTGCGGCCGCAGTAGACATTCATTCCAAGCTTCTTTGCTCTATTGTAATGGCCTGTTAATATATCAAACTCACAGGTACAATTACAACAAACAGTCTTCATATTATTTGTCCTAATTATATTAGCTATTTCTGCTTAGCCTCTTTTTTCATCAGCTCCCTTGTATCTTCCTCCACCTTCAGTAGGAACTTTGGCTTATACTGATCGTCAAGATCAAAACCAAGTACCTGATGACCTTCTTTATAAGCTGCCCGCAAGGTGGCTCCACTGCCAGCAAATGGTACAAGTACATGGCCTGCTCCTGCTATAAAGATCCTAAATAACATAGAGATAAGAGTAATGGGCCTTTGAGTTGGATGATACTTAGCATCATCGCCAGATGTTGGGCATGGAGAATTTGAGAAAACATTACCTACCCCTCGATGTACTAGTGTTGGGTTTCCCTTCCTACACACGAAAAACGGTTCGTATGTACGAGCAAGATTAATCTCTGGCTGTTTAGTTTGCCCCTGCCCCTTAGACCAGATGGCTGGAATGTCATCCACTAACCAATTGGCATCCCTAAGAGCCTTGATAACCTCGGAGTGCCAGGTCGGGCCAAACCAAAAGACCATCCAGCAGTCTTTGCCAGCCACTCTGTATAACTCATTGGCCAGTTTCTTAAGGAACGCTGGATACTCCATACGAGATACTTCTTTGTAGGAGGCCGCGCTGTCGCCTGATTTCTGTTCATTTAGATCAATTCCGTAAGGTGGGTCGCACTCGATGAAGTCGATATTACTATGGTCACGCATTCCTGCAAGACCCTTAAATACATCGCAGATCACGTAGTTCGCATCGGCGACCTTGAGTGCGGAGCGCACTCCCGCATCCATGCCGCCCTGCGAAGCCGGCAGCGAGGTGTTCGACACCGAGGCTGCCTGGCGGCGCGATAGCTCTTGCACGATCGCCTCACGCTCCAGCTTCTGGATGCTCTTAAGAGCTTCGTCGGCAGTCTTACAATCCTTCAATTCAGGTATTGCCTCGATTGCAGAGGCCAGTTTAAGCGAGCGGTTTACATTACTCTTTCCCTTGTCCAGAAGCTCAGCTGTCTTACGCCCAGACCATTCTGGGTTTTTACTCTTATACAGGCGATCGATCTCTGCAACAAGATTGGCTTCTTCTTGCCAAGTGAAACTCTTGCGATGTATATTCTCAAAGAGTTCGATTTCTCGTTCATCGACTTCCCCTTCGATATCTCGGATTAGTGCAGGGATCTGCTTGAGTCCGAGGTTCTTGCTAGATGTATAGCGACGACAACCTGCCAACAACTTTAGATCAGAACTCAGAGTGATCGGCTGGATAACTCCCTTCTCTGCAATGGATGCCATCAGCCCTTCGATATCACCAAGATCCTCACGGTAACGAGAGTCCACTGTAATATCAGAGATGTTAACCATCTTCAGCTTATCTTTATGCTTAACCAGTTCCATCTTATCCCTCCAGTTGCTTAAGAAGTGCGGCCATATCTTCAGGTGATAGGCCTTCCAGAAGATTCTTTACCTTTGTAATCTTGGGAGCTGATTCTTTCTTCACAGCTTTTTCCTTATGCTTCTTAGCCGCAGGCCTCTCCACAGATCGTCGGTTTCGGAGTTCCTTCAATCGTTCCCGCAACTCCTCGTCTGACATGGAGTCGATGGGCTTTACAAGATCATCGAGTTGCATTACCTTCTCCCATACTGTTTCACCAGAGGAGCCTTCCGTCTTGTCAGCTCGTCTTTGCTACAAGCCTTAACGGAGTCATCCATATCCTGCTGAGATAGTACCCATTGCAGATAGTCAGTTGGAACCTTATCCCATTCCATACCTCTGTGCTTACCAAAGGGAATCTTGGGGAGTTTAGCTGGTAGCTTAGACCAACCAACCATTTCTTCTTTGCTGGCATGCTTGAGGCACTCCTTGTAGATCAGCTCAGTGACCTTGCAGTCATGCAGCGCGGAGTGAGTACGCTGGTTGTACGTCCTACCAAGACCGCCAAGCTTCAGATAGTACCGTAGCGCTTCATTGCTGAAGGAAGGGGCCTCTGGCCAGATGCGCATTGCACACTTGTATGTGCACACCCACTGTACTTCCGGGTTAAAGGTTGTACTACGAAGGATACCTTGTTCATACTGAGCATTGTGTGCAATCAGGGTTACCTGCCCACTGTTGGAAGCAAAGTGCAGATCATCTACCAATAACTGTTCTACATCACCCCATCCAGGAGATCCCACAACATCCTCGTCTGTGATATGATGGACTGCACTTGTCTCGGGCGGAATTGCGCAGCCTGGATTGATCAATATCTCATATGCAATCGGAGTATCAATGCGGATATAAGCCAGTTCAACTGGCCTAGCTTTGAGAGGATCCTTATCCGTTGTCTCAAAGTCAATTACAAAGTCTGTAGATGCCATTAACAGATCCTCAGAGAATAAAAAACCCAGGGCGATTTCTCGCCCCAGGTCTAGCGCCAATGA
>JAGWIG010000152.1 GCA_028873515.1 Pseudomonadota bacterium
CTTGGGATCCAGTATCGGCTGCAACGGTTCAAGAGGGCTATACCAAGCATCTGGAATCTCTCCGGTTTTCATGTACCGGGCTGCTACAGCGAACCGACCCAGAAGACCTGGATTAATGGGTTTCTTTTCAGGCATTTTTTTCCTTTAGTTCAGCCAGATCATCCCGTTCTTCAATTTCTCGCCGCATGAATTCAAGCATTCCAAAGCTGTTATCTGTGAACATCCCGAATGCGCCCGCCCATGCGTCAGCATCGTCGTCATGCGCTGCGTCTGGAAACCCTTCGAGTGCAACAAATGTATCTTCATTCCAGGGACCTCGAAGCACTTTTACATTTCCGGCCTGGCATTGTGCAGAGAAGGGTCCAAATCGGACTATCTTGTCACCTCGCTCCGGACGTGTAGAAACATTGAAACCGGCAAGCTGTCTCACAAGATATGCTGCTTGGGCTTTACCAGCCTGCCCCGGATCCTGTGGCAACCCGATCCTTGTTGATGCAGTATCGGCACTGGCTGAATTTTTTATTCCTTCCTCAACCTTGAGGGGAGAAGATCGCATACGGACCGTGTGGATCATGTAATAAAGGCCGGTCTTACTGTCCCATCCGAGCTTTGCTCCGACCGTCCAGTCAGGATCGTTGTTTTCCGTCTTTTCTGTGGCTGCCAAATCCCAATACCGGACAATCTTGATACCAGCTGGTAAGGCTTCAACGACCTCACACCATTCGCGTCTGAAATAGAGACCGGCTGCTGGCCTGATTTTCCAGTTGCCCCCTAAAAGCCTCGCCTGTTCCACTGCGGGAAGAGCTTTCAGGTTTGCAAGGTAACCCGGATCGGCAGCGAGCAGTTTCTTGTTGTCATAGATGCTGGCAGGAATAAACGTTGCCGATTTCGGCATCGTTTCTTCGCCAAACTGCTCAATCAAATCTTCACAGCTGTTTGCCCAGACAATCGTGTCATTAATGCGCACGAACCAGCGAATGACACCACCACGTTCGGGAATCGGAAGGCCAGAATCTGGATCAATCCACCAGGCGATGAACTCAGCCACCCAGCTATCAGCATCCGGGTTGCATGTTGCACGAACATAAGGCCGTACTCCACACATCGAACGATTTCTGGAGAGCATGTAAAAAAACTGCTGTTTCGTGAAATGCGTCAGTTCATCGAAACATATCAAGGGGATTTGAGATCCCTGCCAATCAAGAACCGTCGTTTCATATTCAAGATGGGCAAATTTTACTTTTCCGCCACCATCAAATCGCCATTCCATAGGACCTTGTAATGGAGAGGCATTCATCAGGCCATACAGACTGACACTTTCATCCCACAATCCACCGGGATTTCTGGTTTGGACATTCGTGCGCCTGAAAAAGACTGCTGCAAATCCAGCATTATTTGTAACGTGGCGAAGCGGCTCCAGCAACAGGGCGAAAGATTTTCCGCTCCCTGCAGATCCGCCATAAATTGCTATGTCCGCCGAAGTAGCAAGAAATTCAGTTTGGGGCCCAGGTTGGGGCCCAATGGTCTCAGTTTCTTTGATTGTCGGGGATGGCAATGATTTGGACAGCAGCCGGGAGTGGTTCGCCATTTTTGCCTGTCACTTCGTTTTGCACACGTTCTTTGTACTTTTCTGGGCGATGTGCCTTAAGCAGCACAACCATGAGCGTGTCGGAATACTCGCGCACGCTTCCGCATTTTGATCCTTGGTAAAAAACAGGCTTCAGTGTTCCGTTATAGGCTCGACGTCGAGCTTCTTCTTCCAGGTTATCAATGCCTGTCTCAATGGCCTCATTCCACTCGTCAGCAAATTTTTTATCGACATCGCGTAGTTCATATACGCGACTACGTGATAAGCCTATTTTTTTGGCTGCCTTGGCTACGTTTCCAGACTTTGCCAGCTCGGCAATAAATTCCTCGCGCGTTATACGTGTCCACTTTGTCCGGTTTGCCATAATCTTGAACCTGTGTGGTTATCTTAAAACTTAGTATTGGCAGCCAACTGGCGTAACCGTCTGGCTTTTTCTTTCGTGCCCTGGTGCGGCATATATTTGCTGGAATACGAACCCTTGGTTTGTGATCTGGAAAATTGCGAAGCGATAAATGGCGGATGACGGCCTTTACTGGATTTCTTGATGTCAATTTCAGCCATCATGTCTGCAGGTGTCATCAACCCGAGTTTCCCGGCTTGAGGTATTGACTGCATGGCAAGAGCTATCATGTGGGTTGCTTTAAGGGCGCTTAATCGCATCATGGATTTTTCTTACCTCCAAAATAAAAAAGCCCGCAACACACGGGCATATCATCACCTCCGCAAAGGGGTAAGAAGCGATGACTCAAAGGGAATGGGAATGTGGAGTGTTTTCTGGCTCATGCCATTGTTTTTTCGCCCGTCCAATTCAGGAAGGCGCGCCCACTCCACATTACGATTACCTGGTTTGATTGTTTGTGACGTTTTCGATAGGCAATAAAAAAGCCCCCAGGAATAGGAGGCTTGAGCGTTTCTTCGGACAATAGGATGCCCACGAGCCCTCAAGATAAACCAAAAAAAACCTGATGTCAAACGCTGCATTTATACAAACTCCACGCGTTTTGGCACCGAAATCAGTAAAAGTTCATGAGCCTTGAGCAGTTGCTCGGCATAGTTATCCCGCGGGAAACGCCATACGGCATACATGTAACGTTTCTGGATAGCACATTGCTGAATGGTCGATAAATCATCAATGCAGGCGTTGACAGCTGAACAGGTGCTCATAAACACTTCACGCTCTGTATCTTCGACATTCTTGGTGCCCGCAGCAGAGAACACGGCAGAACGATGAGCATATCCCTGGACTTGTCCCCCGGATCGCATCCAGACCGCCCAATCTTCGAGCAGTCCTTTCAGCCAATCCATTTTCTCGTCTGTCATCGGTTCCTCCCTGTAATGTTTGCATCGGTATGTTGTTTTCTTCCCTTTCGTGCATCCTCGGCGTCCGAGAATTTCAAAAAGGAATATGCATCCCTTGCATGAACGAGATTCGTTAATTTCATAGACAATCGCTGGATCTTGAAAAAGGTAAGCATCTAGCGTCACTGTTCGTGGCTCCCTTTGTATCTGACCGTGACTACGGCTGATGAAAATTCCCGGTACCGTTTGGAGATATGCACTTCGCAGACCTGCTTGTCATCCCTCCATACAATCTCGTTCATGGCATC
>JAGWIG010000055.1 GCA_028873515.1 Pseudomonadota bacterium
TCCAGATCCTGACACAACACCATTACTCATTTCATGAAATTGTCCGTAGAAGCCGCCATACTGGTAGCGGCCCATGGCTTTATCGAATAGTGGATCAGATATATCAAGCCCTGGCTTCGAATGTTTTAGTGAATAATAATTTGATTTTTCATGTTTTAATGCATAAAACTCGGATAGCCCCCAAAGGTAAGCCGGGTTGGATTTCGAACGGTTTTTTAAGGTAACGAAAGCTTGGTGATTACCATAGAAAGCCCGATATGCGAGGTTCTGCGCTTCATGATCATAGGTAATTTGCAGATCAGTTTCTTTTATTGGCTGCACAGGTTTGTTTTCTTGTTGGGCATCCTTCGGGTTGTTTTTCTTGAAAGAAGCTTTCTGGCTCCAATATTCACTCTTTGCTGAGTCTTTTGTTACCCCTAAGCCCAAGATATAGTCAACAGACAACTGGTATTCAGCAGCAGCATATCCCTGATAAGCAGACTTTCGATCCCAGTAAACTGCTTTTGAGAGGTGGTTTGTCGTAAAGTAGAAACTGCCCAGCCAATATTGGGCTATTGGATCGCCTGATAGGGCTGCAGACTGCAGTTGCGCTAAATCAGTAGTGTCCTTAAGATCCTGGACAGCATTGCTTTCCAGTTGCCTTGCCATTTCATTTGTCATGGCGAAAGAAGGAAAACTGACTATAGCCAAACTAATGAAGCATGCAGCCAGGAGAATCTTTTCCATGGATACCCTTCAATTTGCGACACTGACAGGTATTTGAATTCTGGATGCATGTCAGGCTTGGCTGTCCAGTATTTATTATTGGAATTCAGTTAAGAATGTCACCAAAAATGAGTTTATTCAACCATATTGTTTTTTTACCATTCAACTAAAGAACGTGGCAAAAAAGAACAAGCTGGAAGTCTTGCTATTACCTCTTGCTCAATCACCCTGATATGTTCAGGATTCCAATCCACGAAATTTCCCTTAACGAGACGGATTCTCCAGTGTTGAACATTACTTCGTTCATTATGGATATCTCGATTTTCAGGAATGGTATGTAGCAATCCAATCCTGCAACCCGGGCAGTCGGATGAAATGTTATAGACAAAATCACCAAGCTCCGCATGACGTGAAATTCCATTTGCCATATTAGCCTGGCCAATATTGTTTAATATCTCCGCTAATGCCTGTTCAAGCGCACATTTACCAGAATTAAAAGTATTCATTTCTTCATTCCTTATAAGTAATGGTTGAGAAAAATATTTTCTAACCTGTATATGGTATATGGAATGAAATGCGCTGCTTTTTTTAATCCGGTTTAACTATTTAATTAATCATCCTGATAAGTTAATAATTTACTCAAATTAATGCATACTATGCATTAATTAGCGCATATAATGCACACTATGCATTAACTGAGTAATTAAACAGTGACCATTACAAGCATTCCTGAATTAATCAAAGCGGCCAGAGGTAAGCGTAGCCAGGCTGAATTCGCACGGGAATTGGGTGTAAAGCAGTCTACGTTAAGCCGATATGAAAAGGGTGAAGCCAATCCGAAGGCAAGGGTGATTGAGGAATGCATGCATCGTGTGCATTGGAACCCTTCATTGCCTGCCTTAACGGTGGATGAACTGGCAGACAAGGTGAGAAAGCAGCTTAGTCGCAAGGAACAGGCCTCACTACGGGTAGCCGTGTCGAACCTGATTGATGCATTGCTGGTAGCAGAAAAAGGCAGGGGTACGTGATTTCTGGTATAAACCAAGCTGGAAGGGGGGGAATATGGCAACGCAATCGAGTATTGAATGGACGGAACAGACCTGGAACCCGACAACAGGTTGCACAAAGATTTCTCCAGGATGCAAACATTGTTATGCCGAAGTGATGGCACGTCGTCTTCATGCCATGGGCACACCTGGCTATAAAGATGGATTTAGGCTGGCCGTTCTTCCGGAGCGTTTGGCGCAGCCGCTTCAGCGTAAGAAGCCAACCATCTATTTTGTGAATTCGATGAGTGACCTCTTTCATGAAGACATACCGGATCAGTTCCTGGATCAGGTGTTTTCCATCATTCGACAGACGCCTCAACACACATACCAGATACTGACGAAACGGGCGGAGCGTTTACCTGATTATTTTGCTGACCGCCAATGTCCCAGGAATGTATGGCTTGGGGTTTCGGTTGAAGACAAGCAATACGGTCTTCCACGTATTGATTACCTGCGCCAGGTTGATGCGGCTATCCGTTTTCTTTCTGTGGAGCCTTTACTGGAAGATCTGGGTGACATGAATCTGCGTGATATTCACTGGGTAATCGTAGGAGGGGAGTCGGGCCCTAAAGCACGTCTGATGCGTAAGGAATGGGTGGAAAACGTCAAGGCACAGGCGGAACTGGCGGCGGCTGCATTTTTCTTCAAGCAGTGGGGAGGATGGGGATCTGATGGCGTTAAACGGGCTAAAAAGCAGAATGGCCGTCAGTTACATGGGCGAACATGGGATGACATGCCTTCTTCGCGACAAAGTATATAAATGACAACGCTCGCCAAATATGTCTGGAAAGTTGGGAGTCCTCCGCCGCTTATCGATCAGCATAGCCTGATCAAACACCATATTGTTGAAGATTATATTAAGCTGTATGTGATGACCATCATGTCTCAGGCGATTATTCCTGAGCTTCATTTTTCATTGATTGATGGGTTCAGTGGTGGTGGATGTTATAGGACCGAAATGGGTGAGTTAGTAGATGGTTCACCGGTCTTGATGATGCGTGCAGTACGTGAGGCGAGAATGCTGCTGAATCTGGAACGTCGTACTCCCAGGAATATTAATGTTGACTATACATTTATAGATGTTGCACATGACACCATTGTCTATTTGCGAAATTACCTGGATGCGAAACAACAGGAGAATGCAGTTGATTTGATTGATTACAATCATGCCGAGATAATTCATAGCCAATTTTTACCTGCACTACCCGCCATTATCAACAAAATCAAGCAGCGCAAGATGGGCGAGCATGCTATTTTTATGCTCGATCAATATAGTTATAAAGACATTCCATTGCAGGCGATTGCCAAAATTCTGCATAGCATCACGGCTGCAGAAATCATCATGACTTTAAATGTGGACAATCTCACCACTTATTTAGCTGACTGTGCAGGAAATCGTAAACCGATAGAAAATATCGGGTTAAATCAATATATGCCATGGGATAAAATAAGAGAGTTAAAAGCCACGCATAGACAGGAATGGCGAAGAATATTGCAGCAGCATCTGGCTTATGGAATTAAAAAGGAGTCAGGTGCCCAGTTTATGACCCTGTTTTTTATAAAGCCCTATGGATCCAACTCTTGGGGTTACTGGTTAATTCATTTGTCTAATCAATATCGTGCCCACGAAGTCATGAAAACCCTTCATTGGGAACATGCTACGGATTTTGGACATGAACTGGAGCCTGGTGTTTTTGTGATGGGTTATAACGCTAATAAGGATAAAGATTATACGGGGCAAAATACTTTTGAGTTTGGAGACCAGTCGAAAGAAGCATGCATTAATGGAGTAAGGGAACATTTTGGAGAAAGGATATACGCACTGGATAAACCTGTTCAGGTAAGGGATCTGTATCAAGGATGTGTAAGCGAATCCACTGCCGCAGAATCTCACTTACAAGAGGCAACAAGACAGTTGCATGCATCCAGGGAGATTATTGTTGTCTCAAAAGATGGGACAATACGACATCCATCCAAAATTTACCGCCTGGACGATATCATTGAACCGTCGAGGCAGATAAGAATTATTGGTGTTTAATGCAGGTCACGATAATTCTGGAAATTTATGCTTTGACTTGCTGATGTTCATGTTCTGGAACCTGAAATGATTTCTTTTACATTTATTTTCCACTTTTTGTCCTGTTATCCATCTTGCAGAGCAACTGGCAATTTTCAGGCACTGTCTTTCCGTCCGGGGTTAAGAAAAGCTTCATTAATAATGGTATTGTGAATAACCAAGGGGTAGAAATGGAACAAATAGTAGGTAAGCTACTCAACGAAGTAGCCTTCAAAATAGGTGCTTTGCGAGAAGCCAGAAAACGCTTTTCTGCTCAACTTGCTCCTGAATTCAGGATATTTGACTATTTACGTAATGATGAAATGGGGTTGTCCAGGTGCATCTCAACCTTGCTGAACCCCAATGGGTTGCACGGACAAGGAAGTGTATTTTTAGATGCTTTTCTGAATCAAATAGGCCCCACTTCAGCGTGGGCTGTAAATGCTACACAGGATTGTAAAGTTATTACAGAAAAGCAGGCTAATGGGCAACGCCGTATCGATATCTGTTTGGATTTTGGAAAGGTTGGGATTATAGCTATCGAAAATAAGCCCTGGGCAAAAGATCAAAAGCAGCAACTGTCAGATTATGCTAAGTTTATTGAAAAGCATACTAAAAGGTTGCTGATTTACTTAAGTAACAGTGACCCATCAGAAGTAAGCATAAAAAAAGATGAGCTTAAGGAGCTTGAAAAATCTGGACACTTCTTTCAGCTTACCTATAAAAATATCATTGATTGGCTAGAAGATTGTGCCAGAAAATCCAAAGCATTAGTTGTGCGGATATTTATAGAAGAACTCGCCAAATATATTCGAATGGATATCAATGGGGAATTGGATATGTCAGAGCAAAAAGAATTGAAGGACGTTATTCTTAAATCAAAAGAACATCTTGAATCTGCATTTCATGTTGTTAGGGCGATTGATGATGTAAAAAAAGAATTGCTGGAAAAATTTCGCAAGGATCTTGAAGGAAGCTTTAATAAACAAGGCATGAAACTTGTCTGGGATTTAGATAATTGGAAGGCATACAGAGGTTTCATTATTCAGTTTGGGGAACGTTTACAATCTTCGAATCTTCGTTTTGAATTTAATAATAAAAATTTGATTGATTTTTTTTGGGGTATTGCAGGAACTGATGATCCATATAGCGATGCCCATACTTGGAAAAAAATTAATGAATTAATGATTACCGAATTTGGCCGCGAAGAGTCAGAATCTAAGTGGCCATGGTATTCATGGGCTGAACAAGAGTTTGGTGAAGGAATGGATGATTGGCAAACCAGCGAAAAACCATGGTTGTTAATACATGATGGAAGTTTGGTGAAAAAAATCACAGAGTTGGCCATTCGTGTGAAGGAAGTATTTAGTAAAGCCAATCAATTTCAGTTATTGCTCAAATAGAGTAGATGCAATTACTTATCTTAAGATGGTTCAGTATATCGCTTTTTCTGGTGCGGCAAATCCAAGACAATCATACCTAGTGTAGAACGGTAGTACCGCACAGGTCTGAAATGGGTATGAAGGCGTTTTGTATGATAAATGATGTGCATCAGGAAAATTGTAATAGTCTATATATTCATCTTGTTTTGTTTTCAGACTGGATTGAGCAGATCAGGGCCGTCGTTCCTCGGACTGTTCACCTGAGTGCTGACCCGGTACCATTCAAACTGGTTGTCTTTCAGGGCTGAGCTGGCGACTCTCTGGATTTCATCCAGGGACAGGGTCGGCTCAATCCAGTGTCGGGCCTCCTTCCGTTCAAGCACGACAGGTTTCCTGTCATGAACCTCCTTCATTTTTCCGTCGGTTGCCATGGTCAGGATAACGAAGGTTGAATTCCCCGAATGGGAGTTGTGTTCCCAGAGACCGGCAAACAGCACCGGGTCATTGTCGGCTCGGTGCAGGAACCAGGGCTGCTTTCCCACTTTCGGCACTTCTGTCCATTCATACCAGCCATCGGCGGGAATCAGGCAGCGCCCGGATTTCCAGGCTTTCCTGAAATAGGGTTTCGTTGCTGCGGTCTCAGCCTTGGCGTTGATTGGCCGGGTGTCGTCCTTGTCCGCCCAGGAGGGCAGCAATCCCCATTTGAGTACCGTTGTAAGGATTTCCTCCCCGCCCGAGACAAAAGCCCAGGAAAACTGCTCTGGTGCGAGGTTCCAGGTTGGGGGGCGTTTGTCCTGCTCCGGGTTCCAGTTAGGATCCAGGGCATGGGCGTAATGGATCAGGGGCTGTGACTGGGCAAAACGGCCGCACATAAAGCTGTTCCTTGTTCTTAAGCCCGGACAATGGCGAGCTCATTCCAGTCGGTGGTGTAGGCAGGCATCTTGTTGCCACGCTTCATCGACCAGGCACGCCTTTCAGCGATTCCGCAGATTCCCGGTCCCACCGTGTTCTTGCCATAGCGATGGTTGATTGCATCCATCACTCCCATTAAGTTCGTGCGTCGCTGCATGGTCTCGACATCCGCGAAAAGATCAACAGGTTCCTGTCCTTTCGGGCTGATTTCAACCAGCATGATCCCGGCCTTGGCATAAGCATACCCCGGACGGAAGATTCTCTTCAATCCGAAGAGGGCGGAACGGGTCAGTTTCAACGTGTCGTCGGTGGATTCGGCAAGCGGCACGATCATCCCCTGTGAATATTGCGGGTCTTCCGGCTTGAAGGGATTGGTGCGGATATGGACCTGGATGCCTCCGGCAACGGATCCCTGGCTCCTCAATTTTTTCGCCGCTCGGGCAACATACAGGGTAACTGATTCCTCAAGTTGCTGCAGGGAATGGATGGGTTGACCGAAGGAGCGGCTCGACATGATCTGCTGTTTGTTGGGGGCGATGGCCTCAAGAACGAGACAGGGAACCCCGTTCAGTTCCTGCACGGTGCGTTCAAGGACCACGCTGAAGCGCTTCCGGATCCTGCCCGAATCTGCATGCTTCAAATCCTTGACCGTCAGGATGCCGAGCGCATTCAGGCTTTCCCTGAGGCGTCTGCCTACTCCCCAGACTTCCCCCACCCCGATTTCGGCAAACAGCTTTTCCTGCTCAAAGGGTGAGAGCGTGGAGAGATCACACACCCCGTTCCATTCCGGCCGCTTCTTCGCCACATGGTTGGCGAGTTTGGCCAACGTCTTGGTGGACCCAATGCCGATAGAAACCGGCAGGCCCACCCATTGTCTGACTTTCTTTCGGATTCCCTGGGCATAGTCGGTGAGGCCAGATGGGAAACCCGATAAATCCAGGAAGCATTCATCGATGGAATAGATCTCGAAGTTCGGGGTGAAGGTGGAGATGACCGACATGAACCGGTTCGACATGTCGGCATAGAGGGCATAGTTGCTGGAATAGGCCACGATGCCGTGCTTTCTGGCCAGATGCCTTATTTTGAACCAGGGTTCGCCCATGGGAACCCCCAGCGCCTTCACCTCTGCCGATCGGGCCACCACGCAACCATCGTTGTTGGAGAGCACCACCATGGGTTTGCCTTCAAGGGAGGGGTTGAACACCCGCTCGCAGCTTACATAGCAGTTGTTGACATCAACCAGGGCGATTCTCATACCTTGTGCAGGACACGTGTGACCACCCCCCAGATGGTCAGTTCCTCACCTTTCGAGAACTCGATGTCGGGATAGTCGGGATTCTCCGCCACAAGTCGAATCTTATTGCCAAGCTTCTTCAGGCGCTTTACGGTAAGTTCCCCGTCAATGACTGCCACCACCACATGCCCGTCCACGGGGTCAATGGCCCGGTCGACAATGATTTCGTCCCCGTCATGGATTCCTGCACCAATCATGGACCAACCTGATACCCTGAGGATGAAGGAAGCGGCACGATGCAGGATCAGATGTTCGTTGAGATCGATCGGGTCCTGGATGTAGTCATCCGCAGGGCTGGGGAATCCGGCCGGAACGTGGTGCGACATCACCGGAAATAACTGGCGAGGGGTATCCATAGCAAGTGGCAGAATGTCGCAGGATTCAACAGAGGTATTCTCTTTTTTGCGGTAGGCAGTAAGGTAATCAAGAATGATCTTGACCTGGCTTTGTGGCACCCGTATGGGATGGGTAGGTTCCCCAAAGGAGCCATACCCCGGCTTACGGCCCGCACCGGGACGAAAGCCTCCTCGTCTTGATTTAGTAGATTCTGACATGATGAACATGATTATTGCACATTAATCATGTTGCCGGAAGGGTTGGCTTAAGTGGATATTAAGGAGATATCAGATTTGACCTGAAAGGACATCCAGGGTTAACAAGTTTTTTGCTATAACCAAAATTTATAATTTATGGGAGGACGTTAACCTGTCTCTGTATGGTTTCGCGTGCCTGATCAATTTTATCTGCATTGGTTTTTTTGGAAAGTAAGTGTCGAGGTTTTTTGCCAAGGAAGTAATGTATTCGTTCCCGGTTTGCCGGTGACGGATGGGGAAGTCCAACCAGTACCTGACTGCCTTTAACAATGCCCTGATCTATTAAATAACCAAACGCTTTTACTACCACATCTCCTAACGGTACAAATATGGCACTTGGCAATAAGCTTGCATCCTGGAAAAACCCTGACATCAGTTGCGCTTTAAGAATCGGTGTGCGCAGGATATCTGGGGTTCCCTTGTAATTATCACCATTAACAAATACGGGGTTTCGCAGAATTGAAGTCATATGAGCCAGATGGCTGTGCGTGTTAAACAGGGCATTGCAAGAACTGATTGCAAGCCAACGATTGACACCAATGCTATCAAGCATGGCCACGAGGTCTGAACGCATATTCCCACTAAATGAACCGGCAGATTTGATTGCTGACATTGTTTCCTGAACGTCGCTGCCATTATTTAATAACCGGTGTGCTTCTTTGATAAAATTAACCATTTGTGTAAATCCAGGTGTGATGCCAACAATGACGACACGTGCCTTGGAATTGATATATTCTACTGGAGCATAGCAGATTTCGATGCTACCTTCCCTTGCCAGGAGAAACTTCGATTTGAGTGAAGAGTTGCCATTGAGTTCTGCAGATGTAAGGGTACGAATCATCGGGGCATAACGGTTGAAGAGCTGAGTATCCAAAGTTTCTTTATTTTCCATTTTCCTGTTTTTATGATAGCCAGAAACAAATCAGATCTTTTTTAACCAATGGTGGCAACCATCTCATCAATAATTGGTCACCAGCACCTCATTGGCTGCCTTACCGCGTTTTGCCCCGTTGGAATTGATGGTTCGGGTTGCATGAACGGTTTGTATGGAAAATCCCTGGTAGAGTTCATGGATGACAGGCGTATTGGAATTGGACAGCATGGCGGCCACGCCTTTTGCCGTTAACCTGGTGAATACGTCTGCCAGTTCCGTTTGATCCTTCAATCCAAACCCTCTTTGGGCATAACCAGCAAAACTGGCTGTCTTGCTCAAGGGTGCATAAGGAGGGTCAAAATAAACGAAATCACCCGCATTGGCAAGGTCAAGAACAGATTGATAATCCTGGCACTTGATCTGGATGTCTGCATTATTCAGATAATGGCTTACTGCCCTCAGATTGTTTTCATCCACGATGCTCGGATTTGTGTACCGGCCAAACGGGACATTGAACAGGCCTTTACTATTTACGCGATGAAGCCCATTAAAGCATGTTTTATTCAAAAAAATGAACCGGCTAGCTCGTTCTAGGGGTGTTAATTGGGATACATTACAGGCACGGATGGCGTAGAAGTAATCAGCATTGTTTAGGTGTTGTTTCAAACGATCCAGAAGGGCATGGAGTTCATCCCTGATAACCTGGTAGGCATTAATCAGCTCCGTGTTGGTATCTGATATGGTAGCTCGATGTGGTTGTAGAGCGAAAAACAAGGCGCCGCCGCCAATGAACGGTTCAAAATAGCGGCCTGTATAGGTAACTGGCATGGCATTTTGCAGAACAGGCAATAATTGGCGTTTCCCGCCTGCCCATTTTATAAAGGGTCTGGGCAAAGGCCTGGATAAGGTTTTATTTTCCTGTTTTTTCATTAAAGGCAAACCCCGATCAAAACATTGGGTGAATCCTTTAATATCTTCATGGGTAGTCCAAGTCGTCGTGCAGCAAGAATGACGGCACCATTCGAGATGTAATGCCCACTTATCCGTTCAATAACATGTTTCAAATGGTAGGATTGAGGTGCATTGACCTGTACAGAACCCAATTTGGTGACATACCCGATTCGACAAGCTTTTAAAAAGTTGGCAGCAATTTTGATTTCTGATTCTTTCGGTTGTTCACATGGATTGTTTGTACCATGCACCACGCCATCACGGTCTATCTTGAAATTGGGCTTTGCCATGAATAATCCCTTTTTATAAACAGCTTTATATTGTTATCTTAACTAAATGTTTTACATTAAATAATTATACAGGCTTATTCCAAAACACAAGTCACGGGAATGCACTGGCCATGGATTAATCATGGGCTCTTGCGGTCATGCCTATGGAATGAAAAGGCGCTCAAAAACGCTGTCATTTGGAGAAATAAACAGGGAACAACTCCCTAGAATGAACAGGATGGAAATAGGCAAAAGTTAAGAAAGGTAATGGATATGACTTTAACAGAACCCTTTGAGCGTGTGGCTGACATCAGCGATCAGGCGACCCGGATTGAATTGAGCCATGTGGAAAACCTTCTGGCGCAGAACAAGAAGGCGATGGATGTGATCATTCCGGACAATTTTGATGGCTGCTGCACGGAATGCGGTCGTGAAATTCCCAAGGAACGGCTGGAAGCAATCAGGACTACGCTCTGTGCCCCCTGCAAGAATGCCGGAGAAATACGATCACGGCAGTACCGCTAAATCATGTGAAAGCTGTCCAAACAATCTTACCAGGCAAAGGGTTTTCAGGTGAGCAGGATTGAAGATATGGAAAAGGAATACCGTGAACGGATTTTAAACCTTTTATCCCGGAATGATGGACTGTCTGTCATGGAAATCATCATTGTAGGGGGGTTTGTTCCCGAAGCAAAACGGAGTGTACATGAATTGCTGCTTCACATGAAAAGGAATCATGAAGTGGTGCTGGAAGAAACTAAAGAAGCTGGACTGGTGTATCGGTTATCAAAATGATGTTTCCCGTAATGGCATCTTTTCAAGTCTTTTCACAAACAGGTTCAGGTTATGGGGTTGTTATGGGAAATGCAGCGTCTCTTTTTTTTGGATCTTTTTTTCTGGCATTCATGATTGGAATCCAGAATCTGAATATCAGTTCAGGGCGCTATATCGCGGTGTTTTTAACCAGCGTCATGATCAGCGGGTTAAACCTGATTGTTCTCAAACAGGCTCCGAACGCCTCATGGATTGAAATGCTGGCCTATGTATCCGGCGGTCCGCTTGGAATGGTGAGTGGCATGTGGTTTCACAACAGGGTGGTTGGGCAGGAAGCGATGTCTGGGGAACCGAATGAATAAAAGGGTAACAGATTTAGGAAAATCTGCTCATGAAGAGCTGGATCATGCTGTATCCAGACTGGTGGGTATCATTCACGGCTATCCCTTTTCCCTGTCAACTGAAAAGAATCTTCAGGCAGAAGTTGAACAGGTCTTGACGCATGAAGGCATTCGTTTTGATCGGGAGAAATATCTTTCACCCCAGGATATTCCGGATTTTTTCATTGAAGGCGGTCTGGTCATGGAATGCAAGATGCATGGAGCCCGGAAAAAGAATGTCTATCGACAGCTTTGCCGCTATGCCCGATATGAAGAGGTCAATGCCCTGATTCTGGTTTCCAACCTGTCCATGGGACTGCCGCCAGACCTTCATACCAAACCCCTGTATTTTGCTTCATTAAGTCGGGGATGGATGTAATGGGGGTTCGGACTTTCGGCTCATTACGGCTTATAGAGGAAGGTAGGATATGGGAAATGGGCCAGGTTGAGCCTCACATTGCCATCCGGCTCAAACAGCTTTTTCCGAAGATTCCCAAGCAGGCTGTCAGTCCCTTCCGTTTTACCCATGACCTGATCACGGCAGCCGATCTGGACTGGTTTATCCATCGTTATCCTCTGGCCTTGTCCGACAGGGACCGTAAAGTGTTGACCCAGGGTCGGCGGGCTTATGAAAAGCTCCAGGATGAAATGGAACGTATCCTGTTGCCGGATTATCTGCCCCCTGAGATTGCGGGTATACGTGAAGGGGAAAAGGTCAGGCCTTACCAGTTCCAGGCTGTAGAGCTGTTGCGGTGTAGAAAATCCCTGCTGCTCGGGGATGAAGGAGGTTTGGGCAAGACCTATACGGCGGCAGCTTTCCTGTGCGCCGAAGCGGAAGCGTTACCGACGGCAGTCGTCTGTGACCCGCATATGCAGAAGCAATGGCGGGACAAGCTGGAAAAATTCACGACTTTGCGTGTGCATGTCATTAAGAAGGCCACGCCTTACAGCCTGCCTCCTGCGGACGTTTACATTTTCCGGATTAGCCAGATTGCAGGGTGGGTGGATATTTTTGAGACCGGGTTTTTCAGGGCGGCCATTTACGATGAACCACAATCCCTTCGCACGGGAACGGGCACGGCAAAAGGGGCGGCAGCCAGGGTATTGACTCATCATGCCGCCTACAGGATAGGTTTGACTGCCACACCCATCTATGGTTATGGAACCGAAATGTGGAACGTCATGCAGTTTATCGACGAGACCGTATTGGGCTCCCATGAGGATTTCAGCCGTGAGTGGACCAATGAATGGGGGCAGATTCATGATCCCAGGGCATTGGGAACCTATTTACGGGAACAGCACGTCATGCTCAGGCGTCTGAAAATAGATGTGGGTCAGGACATGCCGCGTGTCTCCAGGATTGTGGAGTATGTGAATTACGATGCCAGGACAGTTCAGTCGATTGAGGATCTGGCTCATGTCCTGGCGCTTAAGGCCAGCACAGGAACCTTTATGGAACGGGGTCGTGCGGCACGCGAACTCGACATCATGGTCAGGCAAACGACAGGAGTCTCCAAAGCCCGTGCAGTGGCCCAGTTTGTGCGTTTGATGGTGGAAGCCGGAGAGCCGGTCCTGCTGCTGGGATGGCATCGAGAAGTGTATGACATCTGGCTGGATGAACTGGCTGATTTGAAACCGGCGATGTACACCGGTTCGGAAAGTTCGACGAAAAAGGACTTGGAAAAAAACCGTTTTATTTCGGGTGAGACGGACGTGCTCATCATGTCGCTTCGCTCCGGTGCCGGAATTGATGAACTGCAATACCGATGCTCTGTGGCTGTTTTTGGTGAACTGGACTGGTCGCCGGGGATACATCAGCAGGTTATCTGGCGGCTGGACAGGGAAGGGCAGGACAAGCCGGTTACTGCATTTTTCCTGGTCGTTGATGAAGGCAGTGATCCGCCTGTCATGGATGTGCTGGGTATCAAGGCAAGTGAAGCGACCCAGATTGTGGATCCGCATATGGGTATTCATTCCGTTGCGAATGATCATTCCAATCTGCAGAAACTGGTTCAGCGGTATCTACGCCGTATCAGCAAGCCAACTGCCAGCAATGCGGTCCATGATGAGGAGGTAGCGTAAATGGCGGTATACGTGGATGGCATGAGGGCACGATATGGCCGGATGATCCTGTGTCACCTAATTGCGGCCAGGGCTGTCGAAAAAGCGTGGAGAGTACGGGACATGGTGCCATCCTGCCCTCACTGCCATGCCGGAATTCTGCCGGAAGATGGGTTGGGCAAGTCGTTAATCAACCGGGAGATGGAAATGCGGCGAAGGGATATCGCAAAAAAAAACGAAGATGCGAAAACATTAACAGGAAATTAATAAAAGGTAAATGACATGCATCATTATCTTTTTGTCATGCCTGCTTCAGAATATCCGGTGCAGGCTGCAGCAGGCAGCCATGCCATAATAAATTCAACAAGAAAAAGGATGTTAAATGAAACTTAGTAAAATCACTCTGGCTGTAACCTGTATGGCCTTTTCCGCAACCGCCCTGGCCAGCACTGCCGATATCCAGGCGTCCAACAACCAGGCTGCGGTTAAGGTGACTTCGACCCATGTCGATTATACCGAAACCGGCAGCGGAATTTTTGGCACGCCGACTGGAACGCTCGATACGGAATCCGGCAATGTTTCAGGCTATGAACTTTCTGTTTCCACCATGAAGAACTGGTGGCTGGGCAATGATTATCTGGAACTGCAATACAGCCACAACAGCGGCAACACGAACTATGTCGGGCAGCTTATTAGTGGAGGGGCGGGATATGGTTCCATCGTCAGCTCGTCCGGTGCCACACTGACGGATTACAGCATCCGTTATGGCAAGGGATTTGTTGTCAGTGATGGATTCATGCTTACTCCTTATGCAGAACTGGGTCACCACAAATGGGACAGGGGGGTGAATGAGGGAGAAACCTATACCGACAATTATTATGGCCTTGGAGCGCTGGCCCAGTTTTCTCCTGCTGATGGCATGGTGTTGACCGCCAATGCCCTGGCTGGAAGCACCTTTGGATCCAATATTTCTGTTTCAGGTCCTGATGCATTTTCCGGCTCACTGGGCAATTCCACCCTGTATAAGGTTGGGATAGGTGCAGACTATGCCTTTACAAGACATTTCCATGCTGATGTTGGACTGGACTACACCAGTTTCAAGTATGGCATGAGTGCCCTGTATCCGGTACCAGGGGGGGTTGCTTGGGAGCCGGATAGCACGACCCATTACACCACGCTGAAGCTTGGAGTGGGTTACGCCTTCTGATTCAGGGCTGGGAAGAGGGAAAGCGCAGAGTGATGTGGTTTCCCCCTTGATAAAAGGCATCATGCAAAGTTCATGTCTTTTTTTGATCTATCACAATGTTTTTTGAGGTTACTTAAATACGGAGGGTGGTCAGGGTTTACTTTTTATGATGCATGCATTATTTTTAAATTGTATTTAAGCAATAAAACAACAAAAAAAACTAAACAATCAAGGAGTTTTATGAAAAACTTGCCAATATCCTTTTCTTTTTCACATAGTTTCATTCAAAATGGCAACAGGCAATTTTTATTTACTCTAGAACATAACGTTGTTTCATTATCTATCCCAGGTTACCCGCCCCAATTTTCCGATTGCACCTGAATTATTCACTAAGGCTTCCATTCCTCCAAGCTGTTAGCGTATAGGTTTTAGTTTTCGTGTCTGACCTTTTGTCAGGGCATGAAAGGTGAATCCATGTACAGGGAATAATATCTGGTTGATAGGTAAAGGAGCGCATGTATTTCCTTTGATAGCCGGGTGTTCTGGATTATTGGTTTCTTGAAAGGTATTTTTATGAAAAAACGAATATTGCTTTCCTTGGCTATGTTGGTCTGGGCAGGAAATATCATGGCTGCGCCATTGATGTTATTTGGTGCCTCCCTGAAAAATGCAACCCGTAGCTCTTTGGAAGCCAGTTTGCAGAAAGCGGGTTTATCGGCTATTCAGGTTGGGGCTCAATGGTGGTTTGACGTCTATCAAGTCAGTGGGCAATTGCCAGGAGCAGATAAGCTTTCAGTGGGATATACGGTGAACAACCAGTTCGCCATAGCAGAGTATGAATTTCCAAGCTTCATGGACATGGGACAAGTGGAAAAAATTATTACCATGACTCAGGATAAGTATGGCCCCCCAGGCAGACAAAGCGGATCCCCTAATCTTGGGAATGTCACGGCCATCTGGAATGAAGGCAATGGAATGCAAATCAGGGTGTGGCGAGGTTGGCCTCAAACAACAACCTATCTGGATTTGGTTGATGTTTCCAATTACTCGAAAATGAAACAGCAGATGCGGGTACAAAAGGAGAAGGAAGAAGCAAAACAGGCTCAGTCACACAGCAATGCCTTTTAAAAGTTGAATTTGAAGAACGGGAATCTTTTATTCCAGAAGGTGTATTCATAACGGAGTTTTTATGGAGATCATGATGAGGCACACCCCACAGCGAGGATTACCTGGCGATTCGCGCTCCACCTCCATGGCATGAATGCCAGGGTTTTAAGAATAAGGACGACGTGCGCATTTAATCAAAGGATACATGGATTGCTTTTAAACATCAGAAAAAGAAGACGTTGCTAACGAATTAATAATTCATCATTGAAAATACAAAGGGTAATCCCCCCTGCAAAAAGTTGGGATTAGAAGTAGAATTTTCTTGCTAAGAGGGGGTTCTACATGAAGCAGTCGAAATTTACGGATAGCCAGGTCATTGAAGCACTAAAACGGGTTGAAGGTGGTGTGCCTGTGCCGGAGATTTGCC
>JAGWIG010000153.1 GCA_028873515.1 Pseudomonadota bacterium
CGAGTAGAAAGATGGGAGGATGTGGAGTTAAATAATCAGGGAGAGATTGTAAGAGTAAACGCAACTGAGTATTTCACCAAGATTCCATTTATCCCTTCCCCTGACGGAAGCATAATGGATATCGGCTTTGGCACCTTGCTAGGACCGCTCAATGAATCTGTTGACAGTGCAATTAACCAGCTATTCGACGCAGGCACTATCTCCAACACAGCAGGAGGATTTCTTGCAAGAGGCGCGAAAATTCGTGGAGGCGTTTATGAGTTCGCACCTTTTGGATGGCAAAGAGTTGATTCCACGGGAGATGACCTCAGAAAGTCAATTGTCCCTCTTGAAGTCAGAGAGCCATCGGCTGTCCTATTTCAACTACTTTCCTTTCTCGTAGACTACTCCAATCGTGTAAGTGGTAGCACGGATATGCTGGCGGGTGAGAACCCTGGCCAGAATACTCCGGCAGAGACGAGTAGAGCAATGGTGGAGCAGGGACAGAAGATTTACTCTGCCATCTTCAAGCGCGTATGGAGATCACTCAAACAGGAGTTTAAGAAGCTCTACCAGTTGAATGCTATCTACCTGCCGGCAAGACAGTCCTTCGGAGGTCCAAGTGAAGTGATTGCTCGTGAGGATTTTACCGGTGACCCCGGAAGTATTATCCCCGCAGCAGATCCTACCATCACCAGCGAGGCTGCTCGATTCGCGCAAGCTACAATGATCAAGCAGGCAGCTGCTACCAACTACGGATATAACCAAGATGCAGTGGAGAGAAACTTCCTCCGCACGCTTGGAGTTGACAGCATTGATCTGTTGTACCCTGGGCAGGACAAGCAGCAACCACCTGCTCCCGATGTGAAGGTGCAGATCCAGCAGATGAAGATGCAGTTGGATACTCAGCGACTCGAGTTCCAGAAGCAATCCTTCCTGATGAACTTGCAGATGACGTACACACTTAACCAAGCAAAGATTGCAAACCTAGAAGCGGAGGCTCAGAAAGACCTGGCAGCGGCGGGAGCTATTCCAGGTAATCAGCGTATCAGTGCGTTTAACGCAGCACTATCTGCACTGAAGCATAACAATGACCAGCTAGAAACACAGATACAAAACTTGATGGAGTCTATCAACAATGAGTCAGGATCGGGAAACAGTAGCGGAACAGGAGTTTCAGGCGTGGAAACTTCATCCAATGACACAGGCTCTGCAGAGGTGGGCGAACCTTCGCAGGGAGCGTCTTAAGGAAGCGTGGGCTGAGGGAGGTTACTCAGCTCAGTGGAGTTTGGAAATGGCAGTTAAGAATGCAGGCGCGACTGGCGCTTGCTCCATCTACAAAGAGTTCATGGAACTCTCTTACGAAGATATCGAGGAAGCTCTAAATGGAGAATAAGTCAGGTTTGTATCCACTTGGTCGTGCTGTTCTAATCAAGCCATACGTGCCGGAGATTACTTCCGGTCTGATCCAGCTGCCGGACGATGTTAAGAGTAGAACACAGATGCTGGAACAGAGGGCTGTTGTAGTTGCTATTGGGCCCTGTGCATGGCATGACGAGCCTCAGCCGCGTGCTAAGGTTGGAGATAAGGTACTGGTATCGAAGTTCAGTGGTTATGAGGCAAAGGGTACGCTTGATAATGAAGCCTACCGACTGGTAAATGATAGAGACATTTTTGCAGCAATTATTGACTGAGGAGAGGTAAGATGGCTGACGGTATTGAGAATGAAGATGGCGGTAATGAGGAAATCATTCAGGAAGCTCGTAATCTGGGCTGGGTTCCTCAGGACGAGTTCAAGGGAAATCCTGACAGTTGGGTAGATGCAGACGAGTTTGTCGAGCGCGGCAAGCATCTCATGCCCATCCTTCGGCAGAACAACCGCCGACTCCAACAAGACCTCTTGACACGCGACCGGGAAATTAATACACTTAAGGCCAATCTCGAAAATGCGCAAAAGGCCATTGACAGATTGGATGCTCACTACACCGAAGCTACCAAGCGCGCTGTAGCAAAAGCGAAGATCGAACTGCGCGAGCAAATCAAGCAGGCAAGAGAAGATAACGACGTTGACGCTGAGCTCGAACTCCAAGAGAAATTGGACGAGCTGAAAGACAGCGAGAAGCAGGCAGCAACTGCCGCTACTACAGAAAAGAAACCAATCACTACCACTGACCTCGATCCAGACTTCGTAGCCTGGAATCAGGAAAACCCTTGGTTTGGTGATACGTCGAACCCTGAACACAGAAAGCGCACAAAAGAACTTGTTCGCATTGGCGAGGATCTCCGAGAAGATGGAGATACTACCGTCGGCCGAGCATTCATGGATAAGTGTCTGGAAGTGCTGAATAAGAAGAATGGCAACTCGGCAGAGGATTCCACGCCGAACCGGGGGAAGGTTGAGGGCGGAGCGGGGGGCCGAAGCGGAGCGAGGTCCACAGGCTCCGGGTTTGCCTCACTGCCGCGCGAGGCTAGAGATGCCTGTCACGCTGATGCAGAGCTTTTGGTAGGTAAGGGTAAAAAGTACGCAACTCTCAAGGACTGGGAGGCTGATTACGCTAGAATCTACAACGCTGAGTAATCGACCTTTTAATCCTGGAGAATTGTAATGGCTGAGAAGAAGAATCCCGCAAATGGTAAGGTAGAGTTTCCCAAGGGCTTTCGCCCTATGACCACTGCCACACTTCGATTGGAAGTTCCGCAGAAGGATGGTTGGCATAGACATTGGTTTAGAGGTACTCCAGAGCGCATTGCAAGAGCGAGGCAGGCTGGATATAGTTTTGTAGAAAAGGATGAATTGGAAGATGAGGGTGTAGTAAATAGCTTCGACCTAGCAGGTGATTCTGACGCAATGGGTAGCACCGATCTGGGCACTCGTGTTAGTGTAATTTCAGGCGATGATATCGATGCTAAGTCTGGGCAGCCTGGTAGAATGTACCTCATGCAGTGTCCTGAGGAATACTACGAAGAAGCTCAGAGAATTGTAGATGGTAGAAATGATGATGTAGCCACCGCGCTTCGCGGGGGACTGGCAGGAAGTGAACAAGAGTCAGGTGTGGACAAGAACAATAGATATGTAGACTTCCAGCGCCCTGGAAGCAAACTCAAGGCTAAGGTCCCTGACCTTTTCATTCCTAAAAAGCGGAGTACGTAAACATGGCTAACGCCAATCGTCCTA
>JAGWIG010000154.1 GCA_028873515.1 Pseudomonadota bacterium
TACACCGTAAAACTTCACGAAGTAGATGATTCCGGCAACGTTACAAAAGTAAAAGATGTTGAATGCTTAGGCTCAACGGAGACTATTGTTCATATCATACAGAAAGGCGTTGGAGGTAAAGTAACCGGGGTAAAAGATATGAAAGCTGTTACCTCAGTAATAGAAATATACTCTTCTTATACCCGTGATGAAATTCTTAACGCCAAAGCCGTTTCCAAGCCTAAGAGCGAAAAAGAAAAATTGGAAATATTAAAAGCAGCCTCCGAAATTGCCAAAGAAGGCGGTTTTGAAGAACTGATGGAAAAACTGAAAAAATGATTACTACCAAAGAGGAAGCCCAAAGGCTGGCAAATACACATCAACGGTTGATTAATAATTCTCCAGTAGTAATTGTTACCGCCGATGGACAGATTTTACATGGTACTGATTACAACCAAGTGGCTTCACGGGGAACAGGCAAACTCTTTTTAATTAAAGGCACCGCACCGAAAGAAACTACTAAAAAAGATACTAAATGAGCGCATTTAACGCAATCACATATAAGTTAGGAGTAAGCACCAACGGCTCACAGTTACCGGGTACCGATTATATTTCAGCCATGCTGTTTTATAACTCTACTCCTCCGGCATTGTGGCCAACAACAGGGGCTTCGGCTAATGTGGTTAAATGCTATTCGGTACAGGATGCTATCAATGCAGGGCTTACAGGAAAGCATGAAGATGAAACAAAAGCACAAGGAACTATAGCTGTAACTGCAAACGGCTCTATCGGCGATATTATTAAAATTTACGTTCAGGAGCTTTATGGCCCTCCTGTCCTTTTATGTTCATATACACATGCAGCCGGAGATACCACCACTACTATACTGGGGGCATCTATAGCAGCGGCAATAACAGCCAACGGCGTTAATAACGGAGGCTATACAGCCACTTCAACCACAGGAACGATAACTATAACCGCCCGTCCGGGATTGGGTGCTTTCCTTAATTCAGGCACTCCTATAACTTCGGTAGTTACTTCGGGTTCGACTTACGCTTCGACGATAACTCAATTTTCAAGCGGAGCAGGTTCAAAATTCGATATTTATTACTATCATATACAAGAGTACTTTCAGATGAACCCGCAAGGGATTCTATATGTAGGTATATATGATGTTCCGGGAACTTATACATTCTCAGAGATTCAAACCATGCAGGGTATCGCAACCACAGGTAACGGACCGCAGTTTAACCAGATAGGCGTGTATGTTGATGCGCATGCTTTCACTGCCGGCGATATTACTTCACTGGAAACAATTAAAGCGGCAATGGGTGTTAATCATACCCCTGTTACAATATTCTTACAAGGTGATATACAAGGCACCGCTGATGTGGGTTCACTGGCAAGTCTTGCTTCTCTGGCCGCTACGGGCGTAAGCTCTATATGTGGACAGGACGGCGGCGCACAAGGTAACCTGCTGTTTAACGCTTATGGAAAATCAGTAGGCAACCTCGGTGCCGTGCTGGGCGTTTGTTCGCTCGGTTCGGTTTCTTCTGACTTCGCACAGCCGATTCCTTCAAACAATATATCACAGGCCACTTATGGATTCCCTGTAAGTATCTTAGGAGTTATCGGAACAAACACCGTTCAGGAAAATTCGATACCGGCCTTTGCTAATGGCCAGTTATTTCAGCCTATTTATTCGAGCTCAGGGACGAAATTAACCCAGCTCGATAATTACAGGTGGATATATATCGGACAATATCCCGGTTATGTAGGCACGTTCTTTAGTGAAAATCAAACCTGCACCCTTCAAAACGCTTCAATAGCTTATGTGAATGATGACAGGGTGACCAATAAGATAGAAAGGCTTTTATATCCCGCTTACTTGCCTTATCTAAAATCACAGATAACCCTCAATTCAGACGGAACCATAGCGAATACTATGATACCCGTTCTTCAGAGTGCAGGGCAGAACGCTTTAAATGTTATGCTGACAAATAACGAATTATCAGCTACTAAGGTGGTTGTTAATCCTAATCAAAATATAACCTCTACCGGGAAACTGGTTGTAACGTTATATGATGTTGAGACAGCAATAGCAAGAAACATAGAAATAGATATTAACACAGTTTCTTCAATACCTTCATAAAATGGCAGGAGTACTTGTAAATGGAGTGAACTACGCATGGGCCAATGTAACCTGGTTATGGTTCTCTGTTCCCGTTGTAGGAATAACAGAAATTTCTTTTGATAAGGAAGCTGAAAAAGAAAATAACTACGGCGCTGGAAATGAGCCTATATCGAGGGCACAGGGAAATAATAAATATTCAGCTTCAATAGAGATTTACGAGGATGAATGGAGGAAACTTGTTTTAGCTTCACCGAATAACGACCCCCTCGAAATACCTCCTTCCGATATGATTATAGTGCTGGGTGGTTCGCGTGTGAACATTCAGGCCACCATAACCCTTCAGGCTGCCGAAATTATGAAAGATACCTTTACCGTAAAACAGGGAGATAAAATGATAAAACGCAAAATCCCCCTGATAATAGCAGGAATCGTTAACCAATAAAAACCAAAAAAACCATGACAAAAGAAGAAATTGAAGCCAAAGCCAAAGAACTTGCCGACAAATTAAAATGCAAAGTTAAACCCATTGTATTTGATGTTGACGGCGAGCAGATAGTGGGCTACGCCCAGGCTCCTTCGTACCAGGTTGTTTTATTCTGCCAAAATGCAATGGCCAACGGAAAGAATGACGATGCCTTAGAAACGGCCTTAAGGGACTGTTTGATAGTATCTGAAAGTGATGCGCGCATGAACTCGGAAGACAGGGGGAATGCCATGATAAAAGCATCTGCCGCCCTGGCTTGTGTTGAACTTTTAACCCCTTACATGGACGCGCTTAAAAAAAAATAGCCCTCCAAAAGGAGAAAATTAACGGGATCGAATATGCGCTGACGAAAGCTCTTATTCGCTTTTATTTTAAGATAGACCCCTCAAAATTAAATGAGGATGAATTTATAGAAGCTACTGAACAGTTAATGTACGCCCTCGAAGCGACAGGACATAAGAATAAATGACAGACAGCGTTGAGTTTCGGTTGATATTA
>JAGWIG010000056.1 GCA_028873515.1 Pseudomonadota bacterium
CTTCGCCTCTCCGCCAAATTTCGCCGCCAATACCTTCGTGATCGCCGCCGTCAGCGTCGTCTTCCCATGATCCACGTGCCCAATCGTACCCACGTTCACGTGCGGCTTGGTCCGTTCAAATTTCGCTTTAGCCATGTCTTTGTCCTTGAATATCCCGTTATTTCTTGTTGATCACGGCATCCGCAACGTTTCTTGGTGCCTCAACATAATGCTTGAATTCCATTGTATAAGTAGCACGTCCCTGTGTTGCAGAGCGCAGGGAAGTTGAATAGCCAAACATTTCGGCAAGAGGTACCTCGGCCTTAATGATTTTGCCAGAAGGCGTATCATCCATCCCCTGTATCATGCCTCGCCGGGAAGAAAGATCCCCCATAACATCACCCATGTAATCTTCAGGGGTCTCAACTTCGACGGCCATCATGGGTTCCAGAAGAACAGGGTCGGCCTTGCGCATTCCATCCTTGAACGCAATGCTTGCCGCCATCTTAAATGCGTTTTCGTTCGAATCCACGTCATGATAAGAGCCGTCAAACAACGTTACCTTAACATCGACCACCGGAAAGCCTGCCAATACACCATTGGGCAAAGTCTCCTCCAGTCCTTTCTGCACAGCAGGAATATATTCCCGCGGAACCACCCCACCCTTGATGGCATCAATAAACTCGAAGCCTTTTCCAGGTAAGTTTGGCTCCATCTTAAGCCAAACGTGGCCATACTGACCCCGGCCACCAGACTGCTTGACAAATTTACCTTCGATATCTACCTGCTTTTTGATCGCTTCGCGGTAAGCGACCTGAGGAGCACCCACATTAGCCTCAACCCCGAATTCACGTTTCATCCGATCGACAATAATTTCCAGATGCAGTTCACCCATACCAGAAATAATGGTCTGGCCCGATTCTTCATCAGTACGGACACGAAACGATGGATCTTCCTGGGCGAGCCGGTTCAGGGCTACACCCATTTTTTCCTGGTCAGCCTTGGTCTTTGGCTCAACAGCCACATGGATGACGGGCTCAGGGAACTCCATCCGTTCAAGCACAATAGATTTATTGATATCACAGAGCGTGTCCCCTGTAGTGGCCTCTTTCAGCCCTACCGCGGCAGCAATATCACCTGCCCGGACTTCCTTGATTTCTTCGCGGTTGTTTGCATGCATCTGCAGTAAACGTCCAATCCGCTCCTTCTTGCCCTTTACCGAGTTATAAATCGTATCCCCAGAAGAGACAATCCCGGAATAAACCCGGAAGAAAATCAGCTGTCCAACATAGGGATCTGTTGCAATCTTGAAAGCAAGTGCCGAGAAAGGCTCGCTGTCATCGGCATGGCGTTCGGCTTCGCCTCCTCCATCCAGATGACCCCGAATCGACTTGACATCAACCGGAGAAGGCATGTAATCAATAACCGCGTCCAGCATGGCCTGCACACCCTTGTTTTTGAAGGCGGACCCACAAAGCATGGGTACAATTTCATTGGCAAGGGTACGGATGCGCAATCCAGTCTTGATTTCGTCAGGAGACAAATCACCATCATTAAGATAGCGATCCATCAACTCCTCATTAGCCTCTGCTGCAGCCTCCACCATATTGGCACGCCATTTTTCAGCTTCAGCCTTCAGTTCAGATGGGATATCCCGCTCTTCGAACTTCATTCCCTGGGTCGAATCATCCCAGTACGTAGCTTTCATGCGCAACAGATTAATCACACCCACAAAATTTTCTTCAGCCCCAATAGGCAACTGAACCGGTACGGGATTAGCCTTCAGCCGCGACTTAATCTGGTCATAGACACGTAAAAAATTGGCGCCCTGGCGATCCATCTTGTTAACAAAGGCAAGCCTTGGCACATGGTATTTATTGGCTTGGCGCCATACGGTTTCCGACTGCGGCTGCACACCACCTACTGCACAGAACACTGCACAGGCCCCATCAAGTACACGTAAACTACGCTCGACTTCAATCGTGAAATCGACATGCCCCGGGGTATCAATGATATTGAAACGATGTTCAGGATATTCGCCGGCCATTCCTTTCCAGAAACAGGTCGTTGCGGCAGAAGTAATGGTAATCCCCCGCTCCTGTTCCTGCTCCATCCAGTCCATCACTGCGGCACCATCATGCACTTCGCCGATTTTGTGTGAAACACCGGTATAGAATAGGATCCGTTCGGTGGTCGTCGTCTTGCCCGCATCAATATGCGCCATGATACCAATGTTACGGTACCGTTCGATTGGGGTTTTGCGTGCCACTTGTCACTACCTCTGTCTGTTCATGCCGGCAATCCGGCAATATGCTACATTCAATTAAATTAGAAACGATAATGGGCAAAAGCCTTGTTGGCCTCAGCCATACGATGAACTTCCTCTCGCTTTTTCATCGCGGTACCCCGGCCTTCGGCTGCCTCCATGAGTTCTGCTGCCAACCTTAACCCCATGGATTTCTCGCTTCGCTTGCGTGCGGCCTCGGTCAACCAGCGCATCGCCAGGGCGGTACGGCGGATGGGACGCACCTCAACCGGCACCTGGTAATTTGCACCTCCTACACGCCGACTCTTTACTTCTACACTTGGCCGCACATTGGACAAGGCCTGAGCAAAAATTTCGAGGGGTTCCTTGCCCCCGCTTTTGGACTTGATCTGTTCAAAAGCGCCATAAATAATTCGTTCGGCAACTGACTTCTTGCCATTTTTCATCAATACATTCACAAACTTCGTCACTTCCTGGCTACCAAACTTCGGATCTGGCAACACTTCCCGTTTAGGAACTTCTCTGCGTCGTGGCATTTATAACCTCTTCAATATTCAACAGCGAGACAACTTCGCCTTGGATGGCCCTGATCAATCAAGTTGATTTCGGACGCTTGGCACCGTACTTCGAGCGCCCTTGCTTACGATCCTTAACACCTGCAGTATCAAGACTTCCACGAACCGTGTGATAGCGCACACCAGGCAAATCCTTTACCCGGCCACCCCGTATAAGCACTACCGAGTGCTCCTGGAGATTATGCCCTTCCCCACCGATATAGCTCGAAACCTCAAATCCATTGGTCAACCTCACCCGCGCAACTTTACGAAGGGCTGAATTTGGCTTTTTCGGTGTGGTTGTATAAACGCGGGTGCAGACTCCGCGTTTTTGCGGGCAAGCCTCAAGCGCTGGCACCTTGCTTTTTTCAGGCTGGGCGCGCCGCGACTTACGCACAAGTTGATTAATGGTTGGCATCCGTTAAATTCCTAAAAAAGGGCGGGACGGCCCAAAAACCGTCCCGAAAAGTCTGGAGATTGTATAGAGTAACCCAGGCTGTGTCAAGTAAGGAACTCGTCATTGCGAGTCTCCGCAACGGCTTCAGCCTGATTTTCAAGTTCCGCCACTGCTTCTACCTGCCGCTGTCTACGACGGACATTATGGTATGCAAGCCCTGTCCCGGCAGGAATAAGGCGGCCCACAATTACATTTTCCTTCAAACCACGCAAATCATCTCGTTTGCCCAGGATTGCAGCTTCAGTCAAGACCCGTGTCGTTTCCTGGAAGGATGCAGCAGAAATAAATGAGTCCGTGGACAAACTTGCCTTGGTGATACCAAGAAGAACAAAGTTGAACAGGGCTGGCGACTTCCCTTCAGCAAGCAGACGATCATTTTCCTCCAGCACTTCAGCCCGTTCAATTTGCTCGCCTGGTATAAAGCGTGATTCTCCAGCCTCAGCGATACTTACGCGACGCAGCATCTGACGCACGATGACTTCAATATGCTTATCATTGATTTTCACGCCCTGAAGACGGTACACATCCTGAACTTCATCAGCAATATAGCTAGCCAGGGCTTCTACACCAAGGAGACGCAGAATGTCATGAGGATCTGCCGGGCCATCTACAATCATCTCGCCCTTGTTGACAACCTGACCATCATGAGCTGTGACATGCTTGTCTTTCGGAATCAGGTACTCATGTGCCTGTCCATCCAGATCGGTAATGACAAGACGCTGTTTTCCTTTGGTGTCCTTGCCGAAGGATATCGTGCCTGTCACCTCTGCAAGCAAACCGGCATCTTTTGGACTTCTGGCTTCAAAAAGTTCAGCCACACGCGGCAATCCACCTGTGATATCACGTGTTTTCGAAGTTTCCTGGGGTATCCGTGCCAGCACATCACCCACAGATACTTCCTGACCATCCTTGACTGTCAGGATTGCACCTACCTGAAAGGTAATGTTGACCGGTTGTCCCGTACCGGCAAGAAGCACTTCATTACCTGCTTCATCATAAAGCTTGACCTGGGGACGCAGACCCTTGGACATGTTGGTTGCACGCCGTTTTGGATCAATGACAACCAGTGTCGACAAACCTGTAACCTCATCAATCTGCTTGGCTACAGTCACCCCTTCCTCGACATTCTCAAACCTTACTCGTCCAGCATATTCAGTAATAATGGGTCGGGTATGCGGATCCCATTGAGCGACAACCTGGCCTGCGCGTACGTTCATCGAGTCGCTGACCAACAGTGTAGCTCCATAAGGAATCTTCTGTCTTTCCCGCTCTCGCCCATTATCATCAACAATGATAATTTCACCACTACGTGAAATAGTTACCTGTTCACCACGAACATTAGTCACATAGCGCATTCCCGGTACGAACCTGACCGTTCCATTTGATTTGATCTCTATCTGGGAGGCCGTAGCGGCACGAGATGCAGCTCCACCAATATGGAAGGTGCGCATGGTTAACTGGGTTCCTGGCTCACCAATGGACTGGGCTGCAATTACACCCACCGCCTCACCCACGTTGACACGTTGACCTCGACCCAGATCGCGCCCATAACATTGCGCACATAGGCCATAGCGAGTTTCGCATGTCAAGGGGGTCCGCACTTTCACTTCATCTACCCCAACCTCATCAATCGTTTCAATTGCATCCTCATCCAGCAGGGTACCAGCATAAATCAGCGTTTCGTCAGTATCTGGGTGAATGATATCCACAGCGGATACCCGTCCAAGTATCCGATCACGCAAGGGCTCGACAACCTCACCCCCTTCAATCAGGGCCTTCATGGTTACGCCATTGGTCGTGCCACAGTCATCTTCGCGGATCACCAAATCCTGGGTCACATCGACCAGGCGACGAGTCAGATAACCCGAATTAGCCGTCTTCAACGCTGTATCTGCAAGACCTTTCCGGGCACCATGGGTCGAGATAAAATACTGTAAAACGTTAAGGCCTTCCCTGAAGTTTGCAGTAATAGGGGTTTCGATAATCGAACCATCCGGCTTTGCCATAAGACCGCGCATGCCTGCAAGCTGCCGAATTTGTGCTGCAGATCCACGGGCTCCAGAATCAGCCATCATATAAATGGAATTAAAAGATTCCTGGCGCACTTCCTGGCCTTCACGATCAATTACCATCTCGCTTCCCAGCTGATCCATCATGGCTTTAGCCACGACGTCTCCAGCACGTCCCCAGATATCCACAACCTTGTTATAACGCTCACCCTGTGTAACCAGGCCGGAAGAATACTGGCTTTCGATTTCCTTGACTTCCTTTTCTGCGGCATTAATCAGATCACCCTTCTGGACCGGGACGAGCATGTCATCTACACAGATGGATATGCCTGCACGGGCAGCGAATGAAAAACCGGTATACATGAGTTTATCTGCAAGAATCACAGTTTCCCGTATCCCGCAACGGCGAAAACTTCCATTGATCAGGCGAGAGATCTCTTTCTTTTTCAATGGCTTGTTTATAAGGTTGAAAGAAAGCCCTGCAGGAAGAATCTCTGAAAGCAATGCTCGTCCCACCGTTGTTTCATAACGGGTAATGCGATTTCTTTTCTCGCCGTTGCTCAGACGCTCAATTTCCTTGATCCGCACGGTCACCCGGGCATGCAAATCAACCTGACGGGATTCATACGCACGCGAAACCTCTGCTATATCCGCAAAAGCAATCCCTTCCCCTCGGGCATTGATCCGATCCCGGGTCATGTAATAAAGGCCCAGGACAATATCCTGCGAAGGAACAATAATCGGTTCGCCATTTGCAGGCGACAATACATTATTGGACGCAAGCATGAGAGTCCGTGCTTCCATCTGGGCTTCCAAAGACAAAGGTACATGGACAGCCATCTGATCACCATCAAAGTCGGCATTGAATGCTGCGCAGACGAGTGGATGCAGTTGGATAGCCTTTCCTTCAATCAGGACAGGCTCAAAAGCCTGGATACCCAGACGATGAAGCGTGGGAGCCCGGTTAAGCAATACCGGATGCTCACGAATGACTTCTTCGAGAATATCCCAGACTTCGGGGCCTTCTGCCTCCACCATCTTCTTGGCTGCCTTAATGGTCGTAGCCAGTCCCATGACTTCAAGCCTGTGAAAAATAAAAGGCTTGAACAGCTCAAGAGCCATCTTTTTAGGTAATCCACACTGGTGAAGCTTGAGCTGTGGTCCTACGACAATCACTGAACGTCCTGAATAATCTACCCGTTTACCAAGCAGATTCTGGCGGAATCGTCCGCCCTTACCCTTAATCATTTCAGCCAATGACTTAAGAGGACGTTTGTTCGCACCCGTCATTGCCTTGCCTCGACGACCGTTGTCGAGCAGTGAATCAACGGCTTCCTGAAGCATGCGCTTTTCATTTCGTACAATAATTTCAGGAGCCTTGAGCTCAAGAAGCCGCTTCAGGCGATTGTTACGGTTGATGACCCGACGGTAAAGATCATTCAGATCAGAGGTTGCAAAGCGCCCTCCGTCCAGTGGCACAAGCGGACGCAGATCCGGGGGCAGGACAGGAAGCACTTCGAGTATCATCCAGTCAGGCCTAACGCCGGATTTCTGGAATGCTTCAAGAATTTTGAGCCGTTTGGCAATTTTCTTGATCTTCGAATCGGAGCCAGTTGCCTCCAGTTCAACATGCAATCGTGCAATTTCACTGTCCAGGTCAAGAGTGCGCAGCAGGTCACGCACGCCTTCTGCTCCCATGGAAGCCTGGAATTCGTCACCGAACTCCTCAACCCGCATGAGATAGTCATCTTCAGACAGCAACTGGCCCCGCTCCAAGGGCGTCATGCCAGGATCAGTTACTACATAGGCTTCAAAATAAAGCACGCGCTCAATATCGCGAAGCGCCATATCAAGCACCATCCCCAACCTGGAAGGCAAAGACTTCAAAAACCAGATATGGGCAACAGGACTGGCAAGCTCAATGTGCCCCATCCGTTCACGGCGCACTTTGGACTGGGTGACTTCAACACCACATTTTTCACAGATCACTCCGCGGTGTTTAAGTCGTTTATACTTTCCGCATAAACATTCGTAATCCTTAATTGGCCCGAAGATTTTGGCACAGAAAAGTCCATCACGTTCTGGCTTAAACGTCCGATAATTAATCGTTTCGGGCTTCTTGACTTCGCCATAGGACCACGAGCGGATTTTTTCCGGCGAAGCTAGTGCAATGCGAATCGCATCGAATTCTTCTTCTTGCGTGACCTGTTTGAACAAATCAAGTAATGCTTTCATTGCGTCTCCTTAAGCTTCCTGCCTGTTCAGCAAAAAGCTTGCGTTTAAGGATAATCCCAGTCATACATTCATGGCCTGCCGTTTCAAAATAGAAACGGACATGCGGTTATGAACGCTCCAGATCAATGTCAATCGCAAGTGAACGAATCTCCTTCACAAGCACATTGAATGACTCCGGCATGCCGGCGTCGATTCGGTGTTCGCCCTTGACAATTGACTCGTATACCTTGGTACGTCCACCTACATCATCGGATTTAACCGTCAGCATCTCCTGTAAAGTATAGGAAGCGCCATACGCTTCAAGCGCCCATACTTCCATTTCTCCAAACCGTTGTCCGCCAAACTGGGCTTTACCACCCAACGGTTGCTGTGTTACCAGACTGTAAGGACCTGTCGAACGGGCATGCATCTTGTCATCTACAAGATGATGAAGCTTCAACACATGCATGTATCCGACCGTCACGAGCCGTTCAAAAGCCTCACCTGTGCGTCCGTCAAATAAAGTCACCTGCCCCGATGTGGGCAGCCCTGCCAAATCCAGCATATCCTTAATCTCTTTCTCGCTGGCCCCATCAAACACCGGAGTGGCGAAAGGTACACCATTCTGGAGATTTTCAGCCAGATCAATCACTTCTCCATCATCAAGTGCAGAGATTTCTTCGGGTTTCCCAGTTGAGTTATAGATCCTTTCCAGGAATCCACGCAGTTCCGAAACCCTTGAATGCTGCCTGAGCATATCGCCGATCTTCAAACCCAGGCCTTTTGCAGCCCAACCCAGATGCGTCTCAAGGATCTGGCCAACATTCATCCGCGACGGAACACCAAGAGGATTCAGCACTATGTCCATTGGCGTGCCGTCTGACATATAGGGCATATCCTCAACAGGGACAATCTTGGAAATTACCCCTTTGTTTCCGTGACGACCAGCCATCTTGTCACCCGGCTGCAAACGACGTTTCACTGCCACATAAACCTTGACCATTTTCTGAACACCAGGAGGTAACTCATCTCCTTGGGTCAACTTTTTCTTCTTTTCCTCGAACATCGCGTCAAAATCAAGCTGTTTCTGAGCAAGGGATTCTTTCAGCAATTCGAGCTGCTGAGACGATTTTTCATCAGCAAGCCTGATATCAAACCAGTCATGATGATTAAGACTGGAAAGATAACCACTGGTCACAGTCGCTCCCTTGGCAAGCTTCATCGGCCCGCCATTGGCAACCTTGCCCAATAAAAGACGTTCAATCCGCAAAAAGGTATCCCCTTCAACAATCCGCATTTGATCAGCGAGATCCTTTTTCACCGCCTTGAGCTCATCACCAATGATCTGCTGGGCACGCTTGTCACGCTCTATGCCTTCACGTGTGAACACCTGCACATCAATAACAGTACCTGACATTCCTGACGGAAGCCTGAGACTTGTGTCCTTGACATCTGATGCCTTCTCACCAAAAATTGCCCGTAAAAGCTTTTCTTCCGGGGTCAGCTGCGTCTCACCTTTGGGTGTCACTTTTCCAACAAGCACATCCCCTGCCTCCACCTCCGCACCAATATACACAATGCCAGAATCATCAAGGCGCGCTAACTGTGCCTCGGAAAGATTGGATATATCACGGGTAATCTCTTCGGGTCCAAGCTTGGTATCCCTCGCCACAACCGACAGTTCCTCGATATGTATCGAAGTATAGCGATCATCTGCCACCACCCGTTCGGAAATCAGGATCGAATCCTCGAAGTTATAGCCATTCCAAGGCATAAATGCGACAAACATATTCTGCCCAAGTGCGAGTTCACCCATATCCGTAGAGGCACCGTCAGCGATCACATCCCCGGATGAAATAACATTACCAACCTTCACCAGCGGCCTCTGATTGATATTGGTATTCTGATTTGAACGGGTGTATTTAATCAGATTATATATATCTACCCCGACTTCTCCGGAATGGGTTTCCTCATCATTGACGCGCACGACAATCCGGCCTGCATCCACATAATCCACAACCCCTCCCCGGTAGGCCTGGACCGTAGTGCCTGAGTCAACAGCAACAGTTCTCTCAATGCCAGTACCCACCAAAGGTTTGTCGGCACGCAAGCAGGGTACAGCCTGACGCTGCATATTGGAGCCCATCAGAGCCCGGTTGGCATCATCATGCTCAAGAAACGGAATCAGGGATGCCGCAACTGAAACAATCTGTGAAGGTGCCACGTCCATGTAATTAACCTTGTCTGGGGAAGACAAAGCAAATTCATTGCGATGACGACAGGAAACAAGCTCATTTTTGAACCTTCCGTCTTCATCCAGCTCCGCATTCGCCTGGGCGATCACATATTGCCCTTCTTCAATAGCAGACAGGAATCCGATTTCATCCGTGACACATCCCTCCACAACCTTACGATAAGGTGTTTCAAGGAAACCATATTCGTTGGTACGGGCATAAAGCGCCAATGAATTGATTAACCCGATATTTGGACCTTCCGGGGTTTCAATCGGACACACCCGTCCATAATGGGTTGGATGAACGTCTCGTACTTCGAAACCAGCCCGCTCACGGGTCAATCCTCCTGGGCCCAGCGCTGAAACACGCCGTTTATGAGTAATCTCAGAAAGCGGGTTGGTCTGATCCATAAACTGTGACAACTGGCTAGAACCAAAAAACTCCTTGATCGCACCAGATACCGGTTTTGCATTAATCAAATCATGAGGCATCAAATTTTCTGATTCAGCCTGGGTCAGACGTTCCTTTACCGCACGTTCCACACGTACCAGGCCAGCACGAAACTGGTTTTCAGCCAGTTCACCAACCGAACGGACACGCCGGTTACCCAGATGATCAATATCATCAATCTCACCACGCCCGTTTCTCAATTCAACCAGAATGCGGATAACCGCTACAATATCTTCACGTGAAAGGGTTCCTTTTCCTAACAGATCAGGATTTCCGATACGCCGGTTGAATTTCATTCGGCCAACAGCCGACAAATCATATCGATCTTCAGAGAAAAAGAGCCCTTCAAACAAGGCTTTTACTGAATCTTCGGTAGGAGGTTCTCCTGGTCTCATCATGCGGTAGATGGCAACTTGTGCAGCACTGCTATCTAAGGTCTCATCAATACGCAACGTCTGCGAAATATAAGGACCTTGATCCAGATCATTGGTATAAATGGTTTTAATGTTCTTGATTCCGGATTCAACCAGTTTATCCAGAAGATCATCCGTCAGTTCATCATTTGCCCGGGCAATGATTTCGCCTGTCGAAGTATCCAGAATATCTGTAGCGACCACCCTGCCAACAACAAATTCACCTGGGACCGCTATGCATTTCAGTCCCGCCTTTTCCATTTCCCGGATATGCTTTACCGTAATCCGTTTGTCACGGGCAACAATCAGGTTTCCTGTTGAATCACTAATGTCAAACCGGGCTATTTCACCACGCAGGCGATCTGGTACCAGTCCGAGATGCCACTTCCCTCCTTCATAATCAAAGGTATCAAACACGAAGAATTCATGAAGAATATCCTCCGGGCTGAAACCAAGGGCTTTAAGCAGAATGGAAACAGGCATCTTGCGGCGTCGATCAACTCGAAAATACAGGTAATCTTTGGGATCAAACTCAAAGTCGAGCCATGAACCACGATAAGGAATAATACGACCGGAAAAGAGAAGCTTGCCCGAAGAGTGGGTTTTCCCGCGATCATGTTCAAAAAATACCCCTGGTGACCGATGAAGCTGTGAAACAATCACTCTTTCGGTGCCATTGATGACAAAAGATCCATTTTGCGTCATGAGCGGGATTTCGCCCATGTAGACTTCCTGTTCCTTGACTTCCTTGACAGTAGGCTTGCTCGCTTCCTTGTCCATAATAGTCATGCGAACGCGCACACGAAGGGGGGCTGCATAAGTCAACCCTCGCTGCTGGCACTCCTTGACATCAAAAGGAGGTTCGCCGAGGATATAGTTTACATAGTCCATGCGGGCGTTGCCTGTATGGCTTACTATTGGAAAAATCGACAGGAAAGCTGCCTGCAAGCCCTCGTTCTTGCGCAGTTCAGCAGGCACATCTTCCTGCAGAAAGCTCCGGTATGAATCAAGCTGGGTCGCAAGGAGATAAGGCACGTCCAGAATACTGTCGCGCTTTGCGAAACTCTTGCGGATACGCTTTTTCTCGGTAAAAGAATAGGTCATCAAAATTTCCGGCGATGCCCCGGTAGGCCGGGTCAGATGCCGCCTCCTGTCGAGTTAATCAATAAAACGCTCGCCGGTTCAAGGCCCGGCCAACCTCCGCCAGGCTCAACCTGGCGATTTCCCCTCGACAAGGTTGCGCACCGGCACCCGTCCCTTGCAGGACTTCGAAACATGGGCGGAGGAATCACCCCGTTCCGGTCTTTTAACCTATGCGCAACAATTTGCCCCATTCGCCGATACGGCAGGCGGGCTGCATGCACCAAAGTGCACAGCTCCTTCAGATTGGCAAAAATTTCCGATTCAGGCCTGAAGCGCCTGTTTAAAAGCATTTCAGGACTATTCCGACCCATTTTTCAGCCATTCCAGACGAAAACCCCTGCGCCCGTAAGATCGGTCGCAGGGGGTTAAACCCTAAGCCTTACTTTATCTCAGCCCCAGCCCCAGCCTCAATCAGCTGCTTGAGAACTGCATCAGCATCCGCTTTGGATATGCCTTCCTTAACTGCTTTAGGAGCCCCATCAACCAGGTCCTTTGCTTCTTTTAACCCAAGACCCGTTATGGTACGCACAACCTTGATGGTATTAACCTTGTTTTCACCAGCTGAAGTCAAAATCACATCAAATTCAGTTTTTTCCTCTGCTGGTGCTGCCCCGCCAACTGCAGGAGCTGCAGCGACCGCTACAGCAGCTGCTGTAGCTGATACACCAAACTTGTCTTCCATTTCCTTGATCAGTTCTGAAAGTTCAAGCACCGTCATATTTGCAATTGCATCCAGGATGTCTGCTTTGGCAACAGCCATTATTTTCTCCAGTAATAAAGTTCGGGGTCTTCTTTCCGGAAGACCCAGGAATAATTGGGATTAAGCGGCCTTTTGATCACGCACCGCAGCGAGACCCCGCACAAATTTTGTCGGCACCTCATTCAAGGTACGAACAAATTTCGTGACTGGGGCCTGCATGGTACCAAGTAGTCTTGCCAGCAATTCTTCACGAGACGGCATATTTGCCAGACTATCTATATCCTTTGCCGTCATGGCAAAGTTGGCCATTGCACCGGCCCTGATAATAAACTGGCTGTTTTCCTTCGCAAAATCGCTTAGCACCTTGGCACATGCAACAGGATCTGAAGACATGGCGTAGGCCAGTGGCCCTGACATTTCTTCAGCCAGAACGCCAAAAGGCGTATCAGCAACCGCACGGCGAGCAAGGGTATTTTTTAGCACACGAAGATAAACACCGCTCGAACGTGCCTTAGCACGAAGCTGGGTCAGCTTTTGTACGCCAATGCCACGGTATTCGGCCACAACGATGGCCTGTGCCTTGGAAACCTCTGCAGACACCTCTGCGACAACCGCTTTCTTCTCTTCAAGATTAAGACTCAAAGTCTTTCTCCTTCCGTTTAAAGGATGGTTGCCCACCCTTGTTACAGCGACCTTTATCCAGGAGAATCCTGTTACCGGGTTACGCCATCTGCGTAGGTATGAAACGATTAAGCCCGAAGGCACCTACGGTCTTTGACAACCTGCGAAACAATCTCCGCAGCCCAAAGTTCTTATGATGCGAGGCTAGCAGCATCTACCTTAACACCCACCCCCATGGTGCTGGATACAGCGATTTTTCTGAGATAGACACCTTTTGAAGCTGCAGGTTTAGCCTTGTTAAGCGCATCAATAAGCGCAGCCAAATTTTCTGACAACGCCTCAATCTCGAAAGAAGCACGGCCAATACTGGCCTGCACTATGCCCCCTTTATCAGTTCGGTACTGAACTTGACCAGCCTTAGCATTTCTGACTGCTGTAGCCACATCCGGCGTAACAGTACCCACCTTCGGATTCGGCATCAACCCACGTGGGCCAAGAATCTGCCCTAACTGGCCGACAATACGCATTGCATCAGGTGATGCAACGACAACATCAAAATCCATACGTCCTTCTTTTATTTCAGCGGCAAGATCTTCAAACCCTACGATATCAGCCCCGGCATCCTTCGCCTTTATAGCGGCTTCACCCTGAGCAAACACTGCAACGCGTACTGATTTACCCGTTCCGCGCGGCAGCACTACCGAACCTCGCACGACCTGATCCGACTTGCGGGGATCGACTCCGAGATTAATCGCCACATCAACAGATTCATCAAATTTCGCATTGGCGGTCTGCTTGATAAGATTCAAAGCATCACTCAAGGCATAAAATTTGTTTCGATCAATCAACGACAAAATAGACTTGCGTCTTTTGGATATCCTGGCCATTTATACGCCCTCCGTCTCAATGCCCATCGAGCGTGCGGATCCCACGATTGTCCGTACAGCGGCTTCCATATTAGCTGCAGTCAAATCTGGCATCTTGAGCTTGGCGATTTCTTCCGCCTGAGTAAGAGTAATTTTTCCAGCAACCAAACTTCCGGGTTTCGTACTGGCCTTTGTCAGACCAGCAGCCTTCATGATCAGAACTGACGCCGGAGGCGTCTTCATAATGAAAGTAAAAGTCTTGTCGGCATAGGCAGTAATGACTACAGGAATAGGCAAGCCTACTTCCATACCCTGCGTCTGTGCATTAAATGCCTTGCAAAACTCCATGATGTTAAGTCCCCGCTGACCCAGAGCCGGACCAATTGGCGGCGATGGATTAGCCTTTCCGGCAGGGACTTGCAGCTTGATATAGCCAATCACTTTCTTTGCCACAATCCTATCTCCTTAAAATGGGTTCAGACGCCCGACTGGCCGGGCTCCCCGTACTACCGTCAAGCTTTCTCGACCTGGCTGAAATCCAGTTCAACCGGTGTCGAACGGCCAAAAATCGTTACAGAAACACGCAGCTTGTTCTTGTCATAATTGACTTCCTCAACGCTGCCATGAAAATCATTGAAGGGTCCTTCAATAACCCGAACCATTTCGCCAGGTTCAAACAGCACTTTTGGTCTGGGCTTCTCAACACCATCCTGAATCTGCCTCAGAATGTCATTTGCTTCCTTATCGGAAATAGGGGCTGGTCGAGATGCCGTACCTCCGATGAATCCAGTAACCTTGGGAGTACTCTTGACTAGATGCCATGTTTCATCTGTCATTTCCATCTGAACCAGCACGTAACCAGGGAAAAATTTCCGCTCGGAAATCGATTTCTGGCCACTCTTCATTTCCACAACTTCTTCAACAGGCACAAGAACTTGCCCAAATTTATCTTTCAGCCCCGAACGCTCGATCCGATCCAAAAGCGTACGCTGCACACTTTTTTCAAAACCAGAATAGGCATGAACCACATACCAACGCATACTTTTCCCCTAGCCCATGAACCAGTTCATAAAGGACTGCAACGACAGATCCACAAGCATCAGCACGAAAGCCACGGCAATAACCAGCACCAGTACAATGCCGGTCGTCTGAATGGTTTCCTTGCGGGTGGGCCAGACAACTTTACGTGTTTCGACAAGAGATTCCCGGTAAAAACCAACCAGGGTTTTACCCCCAGTTGACGTATAGGCAACCACACAAGCCACAAGAACGGATGCAAGCACCACTCCAACGCGGATTATCTGCATTTTATCAGCTAGCTGATAATAGCCTGCGATCCCCGCTGCCACAATCAGTGCAGCAATAATCAATTTAATCTTATCTGCCATATCAATCACTTCATTCTGAAGAGACCTGCATGCATATGCATGCAGCATCCCTTCTTGCCCGCCGGATTAAGTGGCAGGCCAGGAGGGTCTCGAACCCCCAACCTTCGGTTTTGGAGACCGACGCTCTGCCAATTGAGCTACTGGCCTTCGTTTCTTCATGAGCGGCAAATGCCCGGGCCTCTTTCGAGACCCGGGCACAACATCCCGGTTTAGATGCACCTTACTCGATTACTTTAGCGACGACACCTGCGCCGACAGTGCGCCCCCCTTCGCGTATCGCGAAACGAAGCCCCTCTTCCATCGCGATCGGTGCAATCAGATTCACCGTAATCGCCACATTATCTCCCGGCATCACCATTTCCGTGC
>JAGWIG010000057.1 GCA_028873515.1 Pseudomonadota bacterium
GTATCCAGCCGATTGTTGCGCAAGGAGCGGCCAGACCTGAAAAAGCGATATTGGAAAAACATGCTGTGGTCGCCTTCATATTTTGCCTCTTCGTGCGGTGGTGCGCCGATCAGCATCATTCGCCAGTACATTGAGCAACAGGAAACGCCAATTTAGGAAACACCCAGGAATGCCTCCGGCATCCGCGCCTTATATCCCCGCCCTGAACGGCGTGGTTTTACGGCGCAACCGATAACCGTATAGGGCAGATGGAAAACAGGCCAGTTCAATATCTACCCCAGATCAACCTCAAGCCTTTACCCATTCAGGCTCGCCTTATTTTATTTCCGAAGCCTCGCCACCGCATCGCCCTGACCGGCCTAGTGCTGGAACTGGCTCAAGAAAACAACAGGTAATAGCAAATAATTGCCCTCATCAAGATGGGTGACCATATCCATGGGTCAGGCAAGTGTATCAATATGGGTTAAGCAGTGTTCTGAATTCACATCCGGCAGACCATGTTAATAGTCTATGAATAAGGAATGAACTGGCCAATGAAATCTCCACCCGAAAGATTTTTACACTAGATCTTGCCGACCAGATCAAGTGAAGGCACCAGCGTGGCATCTCCTTCCTTCCATTTCGCCGGACAGACTTCACCCGGGTGGCTGGCAACGTACTGGGCTGCCTGAATCTTGCGTTTCAGTTCTTTGGCGTCACGGCCAATCCCCCCGGCATTAATTTCGATAATCTGGATTCTCCCTTCAGGATCAATCACAAACGTCCCCCGATTAGCCAGACCCTCCTCTTCATCCATAACCCCAAAATTGCGGGTAAGGGTCCCTGTCGGATCTCCTACCATCGGATACCGGATTGCCCTGATGGTATCAGAAGTATCATGCCAGGCTTTGTGGGTAAAATGTGTATCTGTCGATATGGAATAGATTTCAACCCCCATCTTCTGGAACTCTGGATATTCATTCGCGAGATCCCCCAACTCAGTCGGGCAGACAAATGTGAAATCTGCGGGATAAAAAAACACGATCGACCACCTGCCTTTTAAGTCAGCATCCGTAACAGGGACAAATTGGTCATGGTGATAAGCAATAGCCTTGAACGGCAGGATTTCAGTGTTAATAAGCGATGTAGGCATTTTGTACTCCTTATTACGACATTACGGCCATACTGCACATTCTCTCGTGAATGTCAGTTGCCAATACTGTCGTGATGAAAAAGATCAGTTTGGGTAGATTGGGTAATTTTCATTCATACTTTGTGATCTGGTTTTGATCAGCTGCTTCCAGCTTGTTTACCAGGTGCTGATTCTGCAGAAATTCCCATATTGATTGGGGAATCTGCTGACAAACAGCCAAATCCAGCTCAGATAAAATAGCATAGGCACTTTCAAAATCCTTTTCGCAAACGAGCTTTTTGACGCGCTCAAGATCGCTAGCATCTTTGCGATAGACCTCGATGCTTTCAGTTCCAGGTAAAGTCTGTCTTAATTCGATGGCCCTTTCAATCAAGGCATCAATTTTTCCTTGTAGGTGGCTGATAACCTGGGAAAGTGTAAAAGGTTCAGAATTTTTTTCCTGCCACGGAGAAATGGCAATTGTGTCTAGAAGATGTTCACGGGATAAGGACTGGATGAATTGATAAAGCTGCATTGCCGTTTCTTCTAATGAGCGGGATTGCCCTTCATGGCTAACAAGATGATTAGAAACAAATTCATAGATACGCTCATGCAGAATTTGACTGTTCTTTTCCATAATCAGTTTAGCCTGCCTTTAAAGGTTACTTGAATTCCAGGAAAAAATACAATCCCAAATAAATCCACTAGTGGGCAATGTGCAGCAGCATCCGTGTCTTTTGGCCGGCCGTTGAATTGAACATGCAGGCGCCATTACACACCTGGCCCGACAAAGACAATAGATAGCCGTTACGCCCTAAAAAAACCTGACACAGACAAAAAAAGATGACCTCCACAGGGCAACAGGGCAGCTCCCGCCCTACCCCTTGCCTGCGCAATTCTTTGCAGGTTCCATTATCCGTTTCCAAAAACTATTGCAAGCTGCTAGCAGGACAGAAGTAAGTCCTTATCGCACATCGTGCTTTGATGATAAGTCTGCTGTGATAGCATTGGCAAGATTTAGATGAAGGAATTGAATTTAAAAGACATGACTATTGATCTAATCCAGTTTTTTCCTCATCCAACACAAAAATGTGAAAACAGAAGTAGCTGAGGACTTGCAGGCTCAAGACTACTCCTGAGAATTAATGTAGAAAGGAGACACTATTCCTCTGGTGCCACCCTGCTGACTGCTCAGGCTAACCGTCAAACTGGAAGGCCTTCATGACTTCCTGAACCCAGTCAACCTCATTTTTTCCTTGTGGATGAGCAGCAACCACAATTCTCGACTCCACCCCAGTGTTATGAAAAATTTGAGCTTTGGCTTCAACGTGTTCGTTACCAGAAACCAGGGTAAATGTGGGTACGATATTTTCCAAGAATGGTCTTGCCCAGTCCAGACCAGTCAAAAAAAGCAAACGTCGTGGGAGATAATCGGTGATCTCACGCTGAAGAAGAGCAATACACCCAGGCAACTGTAAGCCACGCAAGGTTTTGTTAGGATTTCCACCCCTAGCCGGGGATACCTTGTAGAGGTTTGACCATACAAGATGAGAGGGCCACAGCACTTTTTCAGGCTCGCCGATACCTAATTCGGAGACTACTTGTCGAATCACTCTCCAGAACGGGGATCTTTTGGTATTGTAGCTATCAGGATCTGGATTAGCCCAGCACTCTATGACCCATGACATGGAACAGTGGCATTTCCTTACTGCGCTGGCAAAAACAGTGTCAGCATATTCCGCCGCAAGTTGCAAATCAGCAAGCTGGCCTGGAAAAATGCCATCTGTCCAGCCATTGACTGCACGTCCAACAACCATCAGTTCATTGTTGTACAGGTCTCCAGCTATTGACAAAAAACCGGTAACCTTCTCATTGGGGAGTAGTTCGGCATTTTTGCCTACCATCAGGAGTAGCTGCTCGGCAAAATAATCTCGTTGCTGTATTGTCGCCATGTTAGCCTTGGTTGCTGGTGCGCCGGGATAAGCGCTATCCCGAAAGCGGTCAGACCACGAAGCGATATGCGCTCGAACACGGGCCTAGATCCGGGGCAACTCGCGCTGTGATGACAAAGAGTCTCCTGCCATAGGCCGCACCCCCGTCAATATATACAACTAATACACTCAAAAACCAAATTTCTCAATCGATTCTAATTCGATTCATGCCAAGAGCAGCAGCTTCCAAAAGTAGGCATTGTGGCACACCCAGTGGGAGAAACAAGGTCATGGCTCTAGTGTTGTTGCGCCGGCTCGAAGCAAAGTTGTCCGAGGTAATGCCCGGGCCTGATGGGGCACAGCCCGGGGTGTGAAGTGATGGGAATCTCACCTGAGTGAAGCACGAAGCTCACGCCATCTCCCTCCAGACCTGCCGGGAGCGGATCATAATGTACTGTTCCAAGAAAACAGGCTAAGGAGTGGCAGGCAACGGACCAAGTTCTGGCTTTATACCGTCCCCCCATCCCCCACCTAGAGCCTGAATCAAGGCAACCGTACCCGTCAGGCGCTGGCCATGAATCTGCAAGGCGGCGTTACGTGCCGTATAAAAAGCCGTTTGAGCAGTCAGTACATTCAGGTAAGGCGCCGTACCCGCACGATATTGATTAATTGCCAGGCGCAATGATTCAGAGGCTGCGTCTACTGCCTGCTGCTGAAGCTTTGCCTCGTGCCTGAGTATGTCCAGTGCAGCAAGGTTGTCTTCTGCCTGCTGCATGGCCAGCAAAAAAGCCTGACGATACTGTGCCACAGCTTCCTGATAAGCCGCTCGGCTCTGTAACAGCTGTGCTTCACGCGCACCCCCATCAAACAAGGTCGCTGCAAGAGAAGGTCCAAGCGACCAGAACAGGTTTGGTGCGGAAAGCAAATCGTCAAAGCTCGTACTACGCCAACCAGGTTGAGCAGACAGTGTCAAGGCAGGGAAAAACGCCGATTTGGCAACGCCGATTTGTGCATTGGCCTGTGCTACCCGACGCTCTGCCGCAAACAGGTCAGGACGGCGTAACAGTAACTGTGCGGGAACCCCAGCCGGAATGAAAGGTGCAGCTGGTAGAACCGGTTTCAGCGAAGGCAGCCTGAAAGCTGAAGGAGGCTGGCCCACCAGAACGGCGAGAGCATGTTCAAGCTGGGAACGCTGTACACCCAGGGAAGCGAGCTGAACACGGGCATTGGCGAGCTGTGTCTGGGCCTGGGCAACATCAGCCTTGGTTGCTACCCCTGCAGCATAACGGTTTATCGTCAGCTTCAGCGTCTGTTGATATGACGACACCGTACTTTGTGCCAGGCGTATCTCATTCTTCACCTGAAGCAACTGAAAGTAGCTTTGTGCAAGAGTACCCTGGAGACTAAGCTGGGCAGCGAGCAAATCACCTTGACTGGCTTCAGCACCCGCTTCACTTGCTTGAACGCTACCATGGATACGCCCCCAGAGATCCGCCTCCCAGCTGGCAGACAATCCCAGGCTGACCTCATTGGCAGGCCCAGACTGAAAACCCGTCTGCCCAGATGAGGAAACAACCGCATTCGAATCCGAACGGGAAGCTGAAAGCGTTGCACCAACTACCGGATAATATTGGGCACGGGCCACTCCGGTCAATGCTCTCGCCTGCCTATAAGCATAATAGGCTGCACGTAAGCTCTGGTTGGCCTTTGCTATCTGCGGCTCCAGCCTGTCAAGTACAGGATCGTTAAATACCGTCCACCAGTCCCCATGAAAAAGTCTATCCTGCAACGGGGCCTGAAACCACCCCTGTTTTTCCTTGAAATGTGTGGGGACCATTAATGCAGGCGGCACGTACTTCGGTCCAACTGCACAGGCTGACAAGGCAATAATGAGGACAAAACCAGGCGCAAGCCTGCAAAGCCCGACCCGGGATACCCATCTTTCCTGGTCTTGTTTTTTTCCAGGTACATTCAAAAAATGCACCAGATTTAATAATCGCTTCATGGATCTCTTCCTGCCCTGTGATTTTCTATCCTCTTGCAAGAGCGTTCTCCCTGCGAATCCGCGACCAGAATTTCCGTCCCCAGAATCGAAGCTTGTCCAATTCCAGATAAATCACCGGGGTTGTATAAAGTGTCAGCAACTGGCTGGTAATAAGACCGCCTGCAATCGAAATACCCAGCGGCTGGCGTAATTCCGCTCCGTTACCCTTGGTAAATACCAGGGGTAACGCAGCAAACAAGGCGGTCATTGTTGTCATCAGGATAGGACGCAGTCGTAACAAACAGGCCTGATGAATCGCTTCGCGGGGTTCAAGACCGTATTCACGTTCGGCCTGCAGTGCAAAATCCACAATCAGAATGGCATTTTTCTTGACAATGCCAATAAGTAAAAATACTCCTATAAGGGCAATAATTGAAAAATCGGTATGAAAAAGCATCAAGGCCAGAACGGCACCGATCCCTGCTGAAGGAAGGGTTGAGAGTATCGTTACCGGATGCATCGTGCTTTCATAGAGCATGCCCAGCACAATGTAAATCACCAGAAGGGCACTAAAAATATAGAGTGGCTGGTTCTGCAGAGTCTGCTGAAACAGCTTTGCCGTGCCCTGGAAACCTCCCTGAACAGAGCCAGGCAATCCAATCCGTACCATGGCGTCATCGATCATCTTTTGTGCCTGTCCCAAGGAAACCCCTTTATCGAGGTTGAATGAAATGGTTGAGGCCGCGAATAATCCCTGATGGTTAACGGCCAGGGGAACATTGCCTGGAACATAATGCGCGAGAGCAGACAAAGGAACCCGTTCACCCGTCGACGTTATGAGAAAGACCTGATTCAAGGCGTTCGGACTCTGGAGATAGCGTTGTGCAGCCTCCATCACCACATGATACTGGTTAAGAGGAGAATAGATGGTCGAGACCAGTCGCTGTCCAAATGCATCATTAAGTGTCTCATCTATCATGCTTACCGGAATGCCATATTTTGCCGCTGCAGCACGATCAATGACCAGATTCATCTGCAGCCCGCTACTTTGCTCATCAGTATTGACATTATTCAATCCCGGGATATGGCGGAAAGCCTCGAGAACCTTCGGTGCCCATGTGTTGAGCTCAAGCAGGTTACCTGACTGCAGTGTATATTGATACATCGCAGGTGATGGCCTTCCCCCTGCCCGAATGTCCTGCACTGGAAACATGAACACCTGGACACCTGGCACCATGGCCAGTTTGTGTCGCAATCTCGCAATGACCGTCATGACCCCGGGCCGCTGATCCTGGGGTTTCAGGGACATGAACATAAAACCCCGGTTCGCCCCACCACCACCTGTAAAAGCAACCACGCTTTGCAAGGCAGGATCCTTTCTAACCATATCCACGATATACTTGAGTTTTGTCGACATCGCCTGAAATGAAATCGCCTGATCAGCCTGGATACTGGCCACCATCGTACCCGTATCCTGCATAGGGAAAAAACCCTTTGGAACCTGTTTGTAAAGAATGACATTGCACACCAGCGTCGCAAAAAAAACCAGCAGCATGATACGGTAATGCGCCAAAGCCCAGTTGAGGCTGTGACCATAACCTCGCTGCACGGCGCTGAAAGCCTGCTCGCTCCATCTGGCCAGAGCACCTGGTGCCTGTTCAGCACGGTTCCTGAGCCAGCGCGATGCCAGCATGGGTGTCACGGTAAGAGAAACCACGAGCGAAACCAGAATGGCTACTGACAATGTTGCGGCAAATTCACGGAATAATCTGCCAATGATCCCCCCCATGAGCAAAATAGGTAAAAACACCGCGACCAGGGACAGGCTCATTGACAAAACAGTGAAGCTGACTTCTTTGGCCCCCCGCAAGGCTGCATCCATCGGTACCATGCCACCCTCTATGTAGCGCATGATGTTCTCCAGTACAACCACTGCATCATCCACCACAAAACCTGTCGCAACGATCAATGCCATCAGTGAAAGGTTATCGAGGCTATAGCCAAGCAAATACATGGCCGTAAACGTTCCGACAAGCGAAATGGGCACGGCGATAACCGGGATCAGCGTGGCACGCCAATCGCGCAGAAATATCAACACCACCAGGGCCACCAGAACCACAGCAAGAATCAGGGTTATCTCGGTATCATGCAAGGATGCACGTATGGTAATCGTACGATCAGACATCAAATGCACCTGGATCGCATGCGGAATCGAAGCTTCCAGAGAGGGAAGCGCAGCTTTGATACCCTCTACCGTATTAATGATATTTGCACCCGGTTGAGGAAAAATAATCAGTTGAACAGAAGGGGTGCCATTGGCCATACCCATGTTGTGCGCATCCTGCAGGCCTTCATAGACATGGGCAACCTGATCAAGCCGGATGGGTGCACCATGACGATAGGCAATGATCACTTTTCCATATTGACCCAGCGTGCTGATCTGATCATTGGACAAAATCTGCCAACGTTGACGCCCATTTTCCACCGCACCCTGAGGACTGACGACATTAGCACTGGCAATAGCCTGTCGCACCTGCTCCAGATTTATGCCCATATTATTGAGCTTGGACAGGTTCAGGCCTACCCGGACGGCTGGTAAGGCGGCTCCACCCACGATGACCTGACCCACGCCAGACAATTGGGAAATTTTTTGAGCCATGATGGTTGATGCAGCATCATAAATCTGTCCCCGTGACAGGCTTTTCGATGTCAGGGACAAAATGAGGATAGGGGCATCAGCCGGATTGACCTTGCGATAAGTAGGATTGCCAGCCATTCCGGAAGGCAGCAAGGGCAGCGCGGTATTAATCGCCGCCTGAACCTGGCGTGCCGCAGAATTGATGTTCATGCTCAGGTCAAACTGCATGATAATCTGCGTGGAGCCAAGTGAACTGGATGAGGTCATTTCACTTAAGCCTGCTATCCTTCCCAACACCCGCTCAAGTGGAGTGGCAACCGTTGCTGCCATTACATCAGGATTGGCTCCTGGCAGGCTTGCCTGGACGGTAATCGTAGGAAAATCAACCTGGGGCAAAGGAGCCACGGGCAACAGTCTAAAAGCCGCAATTCCAGAAAATATAATCGCCAGGGCCAACAAGGTGGTTCCCACCGGGCGACGAATGAACCGTGCTGAAACATTCACAGTACATCCCCCCTGCTCGCAGCATGCCTGGTGCTCAAGCGCGCACTCCAGCGTTGTGCCAGACTGTCAAACGCCAGATAAATCACCGGCGTGGTAAACAGTGTCAATAACTGCGACAGCAGTAATCCTCCCACCAGGGTAATCCCCAGGGGCTCACGCAGCTCGGCACCCATCCCTCCGCCAACAATCAGCGGCACTGCTCCAAACAGGGCGGCGAATGTGGTCATCAGGATGGGACGTAACCGCAATTGAGCTGCCTGAAGGATGGCTTCTTGCGCCGACAGGCCCTGGTTACGCTGGGCAGCAAGAGCAAAATCAACCATCATAATAGCGTTTTTCTGAACGATACCAATCAGCAAAATGATACCAAGTATGGCGATCAGGGTCAGATTATGTCCACTCACCATCAACGCCAGCAAAGCCCCAATGCCTGCCGAAGGTAAAGTTGATAGAATGGTTACTGGATGTACATAACTTTCGTACAGCACCCCCAGCACGATATACATCGTCACTACGGCTGCAAGGAGCAGTTTAAGCTCGTTACTGAGTGCGGATTCAAATGCAGCCGCAGTTCCCTGCATCTGGATTTGGACTGACGGAGGTAAACCTATCTGTGTCTGTGCTGAATGAATCAGCTGCACTGCTTCCCCGATTGAAACGCCGGATGCAAGCCCAAAAGAAACCATGTCCGCAGGAAACTGGCCCAGATGGTCTATGGTAAGGGGCCCACTGCGCTGTTCAATATGGGCAATGGTAGATAAGGGGATGGGTTGACCGCTGCCTGATGGAAGATAGATACTGTTAAACCCGGATAAACCCACACGATCTCCAGGTGCAACCTGCAAAACAACCCTGTATTGACTGGACTGGGTAAAGATAGTTGAAACCAGATGCTGGCCAAACGCATTATACAATGCATTGTCTATGGCTGAAGCAGTAATCCCGAGCCGTGAAGCCGCATCCCTGTTGATATCTACATAAGCTTCCAGACCCCCATCCTGCAGATCACTCGTCACACCCGTCAGCTGAGGCAAGCCTTGAAGCTTTGTAACCAGTTTTTTTGTCCAGATCGAAAGCTCCCCGGTATCAGCACTACTGATGCTCAACTGGTAGGGATTCGGGCTCACCAGATCGGCAATCGTCAGATCCTGAACCGGTTGAAGAAAAACTTTAAGACCTGCCAATTGCCCAACCTGCTTCTCCAGCCGACTGATAATCGGCCCAACACGCAGAATCCGCTCTGAAAGGGGTTTAAGCGTAACCAGTACACGCCCACTGTTTAGCGCTGTGTTGGTTCCATCAACACCAATGAATGAGGAAACACTCTGTACTGCCGGATCCTTCAGCAGGATATGGGAAAGCCTTTCCTGTTCTTGCGACATGAACTGGAATGAGGCATTCTGGGGTCCCATAGTGATACCCTGGATAAGCCCGGTATCCTGAACCGGAAAAAACCCTTTCGGAATCACGACATAAGCCAGAACCGTCAAGACGAGCGTAGCCAATGCCACCAGCAGGGTTGACCGCTGATGTTTCAGAACCCATTTCAGTGCAGACCCATAAGCATGGATCAACCGATCAAAAATATGGCCGCTCCAGAGCAAAAGCCTGCTCTGCTGGGCTTCAGGCACATGCCGCAGGAGCCTTGCACTCAGCATCGGGGTGAAAGTTAATGAAATTGCCGCAGAAATGAGTATTGCCACTGCCAGGGTAATCGCAAACTCGTGAAACAACCTCCCAACCACATCACCCATGAACAGAAGCGGGATTAGAACCGCAATCAGAGAAAATGTCAGCGAAATAATGGTGAAACCAATTTGTCCCGCTCCTTTTAGGGCAGCCTGCAGGGGATGCTCACCCGCTTCGATATAGCGGGAAATATTCTCAATCATGACTATCGCGTCATCCACGACAAAACCGGTAGCAATCGTCAAGGCCATCAAGGTCAGATTGTTAATGGAAAAGCCGGCAAGATACATCACCCCAAAAGTTCCGATTAGCGAAAGAGGCACTGCAACAGCTGGAATAAAGGTGGCCCGGATACTTCGCAGGAAGAGAAAAATCACCATCACCACCAGGACAACCGAAAGCATCAGATCGAATTTCACATCCTTGATAGCTGAGCGTATGGTTACAGTGCGATCCGATAGCACGGTAAAACGAACTGAAGCAGGCAAGCCCGCACGTAATTTCGGCAGTATCTGCTGGATTTGATCCACCACGGCAATGACATTTGCGCCAGGCTGGCGTTGCACATTAATGATAATGCCTGGTTTACGGTTTACCCATGCTGCAAGAAGATCGTTCTCCGGCCCTTCTTCAACGCTGGCTACACTTCCTAACCGCACCGGAGCCCCATTCTGGTAGGCGATAATCAAATCACGATAAGCCCCTGCCGTCTGCAGCTCATCATTGGCCCCAATCGTGAAAGAACGATTAGGGCCATCGAAACTGCCTTTTGGGGTATTGACATTGGCATTGGTTATGGCTGTCTGTACGGAAGCAAGGCTTAAACCCTGTGCAGCCAGGGCCTGGGCATTGACCTGAACCCTCACCGCAGGTCTTTGCCCTCCACTCAAGGTCACCAGGCCTACTCCAGAGACCTGTGACAGTTTCTGCAACAAACGGGTATCAGCCAAATCCTGCAACTGGGTCAGGGACAGGCTATCGGAAGTGAGTCCGAGCGTTATGACTGGCGTATCAGCCGGATTGATCTTGGCGTATATGGGCGGAGAAGGCAAATCGGTCGGAAGAAAACTGGATGCGGCATTGATTGCTGCCTGAACTTCCTGCTCAGCCACATCCAGTGGAAGACTGAGATCGAATCGCAAAGTGATGACTGAAGCCCCGCCGGAACTGGTGGACCACATCTGGGCAAGCCCTGGCATCTGGCCAAACTGCCGCTCAAGCGGGGAGGTTACCGCCGAAGTCATTACTTTTGGGCTGGCTCCAGGGTAAAGGGTTGTCACCTGAATGGTAGGAAAATCAACTTCAGGCAACGCAGACTGGGGTAACAGCCGGTAACCGACAAAACCTGCCAACAGGACTGCAAGCATTAGCAGTGTCGTGGCAATCGGTCGCAAAATAAAAAGCCTGGATGGGTTAGGCTCATCCAGATCCACTTCTGACAGTGCCTTTTCCCAGGATTGTTCTAGATGATCAGTCCTCTCCTCCTCGCTGACGTGAGGCAGGGAATCTTTTCCATCTTCAGAAGCAGGGGGTTCATCAATCGGACTCATGCACCTTTACCCTGTTTCTGGCTGGAATTCGAAGGCGTATCCTGGCCTGGGGCAGAAAAGTGGCCCAATGGCACGGCCTTCTGGCCTGAAAGGGTAATGACATGCACCTTGGCACCATCCTTGAGTCTATCCAGACCATCGGTGACTACACGCTCTCCTGGTTTCAGACCCTTCAGAATGACCGTCTCGTCATTTTCACTGGCTCCTGCATCGACCTTACGCAGCGTGACTTTATCATCTGAACCAATAACGTAGACATAGCTGCCTGGAGCACCGATGGCAATGGCAGCGGACGGGATGACCACTGCATGGGCAACGGTATTGACCAGCAACTGAACATTCACAAACTGGTTTGGAAAAAGATCCATGCCAGGATTGGCAAATTCGGCCCTGAGGGCAACGGTACCAGTACTCGTATTAATCTGGTTGTCAACCGCAACAAGCTTACCTGTCGCAAGGGACTGGCTATTGCGCTGATTCCATGCCTGAACTTCCAGGCTAGCCCCCTGTCGAAGGCGGTCAAGTATCTGGGGAAGATCAGTTTGTGGAACAGAGAACGTCACCTGGATCGGCTGCACCTGAGCAATCGTCACAATCGGAACCAGACTGGAGGTTGCAGAAGCTGTGTTTCCTGCGCTGCTTCCTATGCTACCATTTGTGTTGACCATATTCCCGGCATCAACCTGTCTCAAGCCGGCAATACCTGAAATTGGTGCCGTTATGCGGGTATACGACAACTGCAGGTTTGCGTTATCTAATGCCGCCTTGTCCGTCGCGACAGTTCCGGCAAGCTGTTTGACTAATGCCCGCTGATCATCGACCTGCTGGCGTGCTATCGAATCCTGAACCTGCAGCACCTCATATCGTTTCAGATCACCTTTTGCCCCATCAAGCTGGGCATGGTCACGCTGCAACTGGGCCCTGGTCTGCTCAACCTGAATGCGGAACGGCTTGGGGTCTATAGTCGCCAGCAGTTGGCCTGCCCTAACTGGCTGACCTTCATGGTAGTCCACACTAAGCAGCAACCCTGAGACTCGCGGCATCACATTTACGTACTTGCGTGGTGTAACCGTGCCAAGCGCCCTGATCCAGATTGGCATGGGCTTTACCAAAACCAGCGCTGCCCTCACCGGGATAGCTGTATTGGCCTTGTTAAACTGACCCTCTTTCCCTGCAGACGTGTTTTGCGCCTGCACTCTTTTCAAACCGTAAAATGCAAGCATTATGACCATGACGGCAACGACCATTGCTACGAGTAAAACAAGTGGACGTTTTTTTAAAAAACCTGAACAGCGAACAGAGTTCAAAATTGCAGCATTCTTGCCGGTATCGGGTTTCATGATTGCAGCTTTATATATTTATTCATTATAAAAAAACCTGTCAGGGTCAATTGATAGCTTATCAGTCTGGCAGACATGGGAACCAGCTGCCATTACTTTGGGACACATTATTTTTGCGCCTCATTACATAGCTGATTGGTGTCCTTAAACCCAAAGGGCACACTTTTACCTGAAATATGTTAATGCTTTATGTCGATGATTAGGTTCACGGGAATGGTGTGCCCAGCATACTGGATGACCTTGCTCCATCGTACATTATCATAACCCATCACCCGTTTTCCGTCTTGTCTGTATAGCCCTAATCCCTTCAGGACATCCATCCTGCCATCTTTTTTACACAATCTACACACATTAACCTGGTGCGCGGCAAGCCTCGACCTTTAGGTCGGTGAAGGATAGAGCTGACTGAGAAGGTGCCCATGAGGACTTGAGAAACACCAGAAGCATGAAACAATAGCCAAACTGGTCTTGATGCAGAGTTTTCGTTGCACGAGGCTTTATCGTCGAGGACATCGCCCGTAATCGCCAGCCATTCAGCCTACCCGTGCTCGCCGAAAATCCGCTACCAGATGACTGGGACGTGAAATTGCTTCGCCTGACAGGTCCCGTCAACACCTGACCTTCCGGAGTGCCAAAGGGACCAGAGCTTTGTCTTACCTTTGTATCTTGGTAGGCCCAGTAAGGTTCGAACTTACGACAAACGGATTAAGAGTCCGCTGCTCTACCAGCTGAGCTATGGGCCCACTACAGAATTTTCGAAGCATCTTTATAAAGCAGCATCATTCTATCGCATGTTCAATACCAGATCTAGCCAATCAGGCTCTTTTCTGCACAAGAAAAACATACTCATCGCCCTGCTTGCCTGATTCAAGAAGAAGGTGGCCAGTGTTAGAAGCAAAGGTAGAAAAATCAGCAATCGATCCAGGGTCCGTTGCAAAAACAAGCAGTTTTTCACCAGGCTGCATCTCTGCCAGCACCTTCTTGGTTTTAAGTATGGGTAGTGGACAACGCAGTCCACGGGCATCCAACTGTCTGGTTTCCTCGATCATTGCTTGACCAGCGGCAGGCCTGCAGCTGTCCAGGCTAAAACTCCACCCTGAAGATTGTAGACATTCTGATACCCCCTTGCAGCAAAAAATGCGCAAGCCTGCCCCGAACGGCTCCCGGAACGACAGTAAAAAACGGTCGGGGCCTGGGTATCAATAGTTGCAGCATGCTGCGGCAAATGATTCAAGACGATGTGCTCCGCACCTTCAATAATACCCGTCATCACTTCTTCAACCGTTCGTACATCAATCAGCCTGAAACCTTCCAGATCTCGCATGTTATCCAGATGGCCCACTTCTATAATCTTGAAAGCACTCATTCCAATTCCTTATTACCCATAGTGGTTAAATTATACTCCCAATCATTTGCGGGTTAAAATCCCAATACATGTACGAGTAAAAATAGCCAGAAAAAAGAAGGTGGGTTATCCGCAATCTGACTCATGTTCAGGACTACACCTGGCCTGACTTCTTTCCTTCCAGGTTGAATCCTCCAAAAAAAGACTCGATTACCTGACAGGCCTCATCGATCCCTTTAGGCTCCACTTTTGGTTTTTCAGGTTGCTCAAAAAGCTTTTTGATAGGTCCGGACATCTGTCCTGTTTCCAGTCTTTCCTGGCTTATCTCACAACAACGTGCATGCTCTTTCAACCAGGACACCAGGTAGGGCTCTTCAGGCCAGTCAAGGCGACGGACATAGAGTACACCAACCCCATGACACGCCGCACCCACAAAATTTCCATAACCAGGTTTCGTCAATAGCACATCACAGCTTGCCAGAATATCATTAAAACGCATATCCAGGGCCGGCAAGGCATGAAGCCATGGAGACAGGCTCACGGGGGTGTCAACCAGGTAATGAAGATTTTCTTCACGGGGCCAGATCCTGAAATCAATCTCAAAGGGAATACCTCCAAGATTAACCAGAACCAGTCTGTCATCAGGCGATAGATGCAAAAGGTCATTGAGTATTTCCCGCCTGTTACAGCCAGTCATGGCAACCGGCCCGATAGCAATACGCCTGGAAAGATTAAGCATGGGCATGCTTGGCTGAGGCATAAAAAATACTTTGCAGGATTCATATGCCTCACGCATCACATCTTCTATTTCATGCATTCCAGCCCGCCCTGCAAAATACCCATGAAAGATATCTGCCCAGTTAAGCGAACATAAGGCAACTGAGGGGATATCCGCACGGCGTGCCGCTTCAGTCAGCAGATAGGGAACATCAGAAAATACCAGATCCACCCCTGAAACCTTAAGTTCTTGAGCAAGCGCATCTGCAGCATCATCGAAATGCTCATGAAAGGTTACATAAGCCGCAAAACTTTTCTCCAGATCCACACTCAAGGCATCTTTCATATGCATGCCAAAATCAAGAGAATGGGGTCTGGTCCTGAATTTTCCCTTGATCATGAGAGATAGAAGACTCTCCGGCAACGTTGTCGCCAAAGTCAGCTCAAGTCCATGATGTCGCTCTGTTAACCTGTTGAGTATGGGGGCAACCTGGGCAAGATGGCCATAGCCATGAGAAGAAATTCCCACATAAAGATGTGGCTGGGGAGCATTGACAGCTTGAACTGGTGCCATGTCTATGGGTTGACATCCTCCCCGGCCTGAAGGCCGGAGATTCCTACCGCGCTACGCAAGGGCAAGCCCCTGCGTAGTCGCCTCAGTGGGTTCCTGCTTCATCGGACGGCCTGACTGCGCCGTTCCTCCACAGGCCAACACGGCATGTCCTGCCGCTA
>JAGWIG010000155.1 GCA_028873515.1 Pseudomonadota bacterium
GCAAATCGAATCCAATTCAATAGTGTCTGAACTGGAACTGGTGTCGGCACTGGTTGATAATATTGAAGGGGGACGCCAACAAAATCTTGTAAATCTTGAGGCAAAATTCCTGTTTTAGTAGGCGTATAGTTTCCTGCTAAGCCATATCCTGTTGCAACTGGATAGGCTTGCGTGTTATCCCATTGCCAAAGTGCTTTACTAAATACAGGGTTCGAGAAGGATCCAGACATGGGTATTAGACTACCATAACTTCGCTAATTGGAAACAAGAGGACGGTTATTTGGGAATGATATTACTGGTTTCAGGACCAGTAATTCTTAAATCGGATTGCTCATGCGTCATAGCCCGCAGGCTATCCATATCAATCATGACGGTTGTATCGCCAGATTTGACAGCAACATTGCCTTGAGGCGGTGGTTTCTTTGCTTCAAAATCACCCCTCGCTTTAAGGTACAGAGTAATTGCTGCCATTTCACCATCCTGAACCGCTTTCTCATAATTCTTATGCGATACTTCATCCACTCCAATAGCTGCGCCAAACAGCATTGCGCGTTGAAGATCAGGATTGTTCTGCATAACCTTACGTAATTCATCTGGCAAGAAACCTAAGCGCCCGGCAATCATTGAAAAGGCAACGCCTTGGCGTGCAAGGCGGATAATTTCATCTGCCAATTTTTCAACATTGACTTTTTGCTTTCCTTCAGGATCCAGTTTATACCGTGGCATATCCGAGAAACGATAAACCTTTAACGGGTCTGGCGGCGGCATAAATTCGATATCTGGAATCTTTTCTTTCACTTATTATGCTTTTGCTTTAGGTGGTCTTCCAAATTTACGCTTTGGCGGAGAAGTTTCTTCGGTTTGTACGACATTCTCCGCAGATTCTGCGGATAATGCTTCATGATTCTCCGCAAGAAGTGTTTCTTCAACCGCTTCTTTTTCAGACACTTCCTCGGCTGTAGAATCTATAATGGGTGGCGAGCCAATCATTTCTACATCTACATAGTTAGAACTTGTCAATGCTTGCAGTTTATCAGAAGGAATATTATCTGCCACATAATAACCTCCTACCGTTATATGGAATTTCACGCCATGCAGCGTGCCGCCAATCCTTGCTTTGCCTCGCCAATCTTTATGAAGTGCTGAATGCTGTCGTACAATTGCTCTGAAATACATAGATATGTTATAGCATTTTATCCCTGAAGACGCAAACGCCTTTAAATATTTTTTTGCGGGAGGTGCTTGACAAGGGTTTTCTTTCCATGTATATTGCTTTCATGATGAATACATCGTTTAGACATTCACAATGCTCCAAACCCATCGCCGGATATGAAGTCGCGCGTAGTGGTTTATGGAATATTGCGTGTGGACTAGAGGGTTTTGGTAGGTAGCAATATCAACCGTAGGTTAAATACCAAACCCTTCTAAATCAAAAGTTTAGAAGGGTTTTTTGTTCTTTGACAATTGAATAGCATATTTATTTTGGGGTCTTAGTTTAAAGGCTAGAATACTTGGTTTGCACCCAGGGGATGAGAGTTCGAGTCTCTCAGATTCCACCAATAATGCGGGCGTCGTATAGGGGTTCTGTATGTGACATTGCCAATGTTGAGGTGTGGTTTCGACTACCACCGTCCGCTCCAAATTTTTGTCTTCGGCTCTGGTGAGCGGCTGCGTCTTATAAGCGCGGGAGAATGGGCAGATAGCCTGTGACGGCACGGATCGTAACCGTGGAGGACAACCAATTTTAGTTTTGCAAGCGACGTTAGGTAACGACACGGTTTTCATAAGACTGTTGGAGAGCATTCGATTTGCTCCGCTTGTACCACGACTGCGGGAAGGACAAGATAGTTAGTCACGTGGCTCATACCCACGTTTTCTGGAAGATGCGAGCACTTCTCCCGCTACCAAATTTGCTTCTCTAGCTTAGACAGTCCAAGCACCAGTTTGAAGCACTGGGGATGACCGGGCAGTACGGTCGGGAAGCACCATTTTGCGGCGTTGGTATATAGGATGTGCCCTAGCCTTCCAAGCTGGAGAAATCGATTCGAGTTCGATACGCCGCTCCAAATTTTGTTCTGGTATCCTCTAAAGGTAAGAGAGCGGACTGTTAATCCGTCAATTCTGGTTCAAGTCCAGATTCCAGAGCCAATTCAATATCCGACAAGTGTTACGGCTGCACGCAGGTCTCCAAAACCTTGAAGTTAGCGTTCGAATCGCTAGTCGGGTGCCATTTCAAATCCTTCGTGAGAGCAGCTGGGTAAGCCGGAAGTCTGCAAAACTTCTGTGATCGGTTCAATTCCGATACGAAGGTCCATTTTGTGGTGGGCGTAGTGTAGTGGTTCTGCACGTAAGATCGTGACTCTTAAAGTCTGGGTTCAATTCCCATCGTTCACCCCAATTTTTATTCTCCTAAAGCATATATGGTGATGCAATCGCCTTGTAAGCGATAGAATCTGTTTCAAGTACAGATAGGAGAACCAATTTATTGCGCGATGTGGAAGTTCACCCTCTTGTCTCTGAAACAAGCAGGCTTCAGGAGCGTTACCTGAGCGCGCATCCAGTTTTGTTTCGCTTTAGGCTAATGTTTTGAAGTCAGAACGCAAGTCTTTGGAACTTGTGCCAAGCAGGGCGGTACTGTGGAGCGAAACCAATTTCAACACCCTATAGAATAGTGGGCAATTCGCTCGCCTCTCAAGCGGGAAATGCCGGGTCAGTACCGGCTAGGGTGATATATTTACGGGTGTGTGACGGGAATTGGAATACCTAAACCGCTTAAAACGGTTTGTCTGTCGGATCGTGGCCGACCACACCTACCAATTTTATGCTCAAGTGACGGGAATTGCTATACCTATCTGTCTCAAAAATAGATGTTTGTCCGTTGGAATCGGACCTTGAGTACCAATGGCGCGGTATCCCAATGCAGAGGAAGCACGCTTAGAACGTGTTCAGTTGGAGTTCGAGTCTCCATCGCGCTACCAAATTCAAAAGGGTAAGTAAATTCAAAAAGGTAAGTAAATTCAACAGGCGTTGAACATCCGCTGGAAACGGATTGGTT
>JAGWIG010000058.1 GCA_028873515.1 Pseudomonadota bacterium
CAAGGAACAGGATTTCACCACGATTCCACAACAGGAGATCAATATGGCGATGGAGCGATTGAACAACAGACCAGGAAAACGACCTGGATACCAGACACCCAATCAGGTATTCTTTAAGTCAGACGTTGCACTTCATACTTGAATCCGCGAAGCTTTTCACCACCACAAGCTAAATTGGTTGATGTGGCGAAAAGCTGATAGTTGCTAGATTTGATTTATGCTTTCTTTGATTTTTCTAAAAATGAGCTAACCAGATCCATGGGCAAGGGGAATACAACAGTAGTATTTTTATCTGCACCGATTACTGTAAGTGTTTCCAGATAACGTAATTGGATGGCCTGTGGTTCTTTTGATAAGATTTGGGCAGCCTGGAAAAGCTTTTCAGAAGCCTGTAACTCACCTTCGGCATGTATGATTTTGGCACGTCTTTCACGTTCTGCTTCAGCTTGTCTTGCTATTGCCCTAATCATGGATTCGGTAAGATCAACCTGTTTGATTTCAACATTGCCAACTTTGATTCCCCATGCGTCAGTCTGCACATCAAGGGCTTCCTGGATGTCCTGATTCAGTTTTTCCCGCTCCGCCAGCATATCATCCAACTGATGTTTACCAAGAACAGATCGCAGCATGGTTTGTGCTAATTGACTTGTGGCATTGAGGTAATCTTCAACCTGTATGATCGCTTTTTGTGCGTCGATAATACGGAAGTACATGACTGCATTGACTTTAACTGATACATTGTCGCGTGAAATAACATCTTGGGTTGGTACCTCTAGAACTATGGTCCGTAGATCTACTTTTACTACCTGTTGAATACCAGGAATAATAACAATTAATCCAGGACCTTTTACTTTCCAAAATCGACCTAAGGTGAATACAACTCCCCGTTCATATTCTCGAAAAATTTTAATGCTTGAATATAGGATTAATATCAGTAATACCAATAATATAGAATAGCTAATATTCCATGACATGTTAATCTCCTTATGATATTTGAATATTAAGTGCATGGGTTTGTTTATTAGGACGCAAGTTTTAGTAAATCACTTGAAAAGTTTGAACACAAATAATTTTCACTAATATATTAGTATGTGCAGGCATCAGTTGATCCTAATAACCAAAGTGTTTTTGATTTTTAATATTTATTCAGAGGCCATAACCTGATGCTTTTCTCCAGAGAAGCTAGCGTCCAGCAGGAAAAGGTTTGGGTGTGAATTTTGTGGGAATAAATATAAAAATTTTGTTCTGGCTAGTCGAAAATAAGCTAAAACCAAAGGTATTGAGTTGGCAAACAGCCAGAACTGCTGACTATTGCAGCTATCCAATGATATAAGCTAGTAGGATAGGTGGCTTAAAAGCAGTAGTAAGGGTATGTTATTGTAGTTATCGTGTTTGTATATTGATGCACTGGTGTCAAACGTTACCGTTATGTAAAAAGTATCAAAGGGCTAGTTTTTACTAGCCCTTTATTGTTTTATTATTTTTTTTTTAAGATTTGGTTGGGGCGTCATACGAAGATAAGGTTTAAGTTGACGGTATCCTTGCGGAAATTTTTGACGGATTTCTTCTGGATCTTTGATGGAAGGTACAATTACACATTCGTCACCTTGCTGCCAGTCTGCTGGGGTTGCAACCTGGTGGCTGTCAGTAAGCTGTAAAGAATCAATAACGCGTAAAATTTCACCGAAATTGCGACCTGTTGATGCAGGATAAGTAATTTGGGCGCGAAGTTTCTTGTTTGGATCGATAAAATAGACTGACCGAACTGTTTGCGTTGCCAAGGCATTAGGATGAATCATGTCATAAAGTTTAGCAACATGACGATCCGGATCGGCAATGATTGGAAATTGAACATTTGTATTTTGTGTTTCATTGATGTCCTTAACCCATGATTTATGTGATTCAAGGGGATCTACCGAAATTGCTATGCACTTTACTCCACGTTTTGCAAATTCCTCATTGAGGTTGGCTACTTTTCCAAGCTCTGTTGTGCAAACAGGGGTAAAATCGGCTGGATGAGAGAAAAGTAATCCCCATGCATTACTTAGCCATTCATGAAATCTGATATGGCCAAGAGTTGTATCCGCTTCGAAATCTGGTACCAAGTCGCCTAGATGTAAAGTTGTCATATTTCTTCTCCTTGTATCTGAATACCCAGTTTTATTTGGTGAGCTATTAAATATAGCAGCTAACCTTAAAGGAAGCATAAAGAATAGTATGGAGGTATTTTATAACAGAATGGGGGCTCATTATTATTAATAATTCATAGATGTTCCAGAGAACGTGCCAGAAGGCGTGAATAATTCAAAGATGGATTTTTTTAATACGTTTAATTTTAACGTTTTTTTTAATTTCCCGTCAGATTATTGCTGGATTCAATAGGTATTTTGGAGCGCAAAATTTGCTAAGAAGCATGTTTGACAGAATAATTTGTTCTTAAAGAACAGGTGGGGGAGTCTCACCACCAAGGATTTCAATTAGATTGATTTGTGCGTGACATGGTTTACCACGTCGTTTATAGCGTCGGTAGTGACCCGAGGCATCCATGTCCCAGGCTTCATGATTATCTTTAATGTAGCACTTTAACCCTTCACGGATAACCCGTTTTTTGAGTTTTGGATCGATGACAGGAAAGGCTAGCTCGATGCGTCGAAAAAAGTTGCGTTCCATCCAGTCTGCGCTCGAAAGATAAAGGTCTTCATGTCGATCATTGAAAAAATAAAACACACGACTGTGTTCAAGAAACCGCCCAACAATTGAGCGAACCCGAATGTTTTCGGATAGTCCTGGTATCCCAGGCCTTAGCGCACACATGCCGCGCACGATTAGTTCGATACGAACTCCTGCTTGTGATGCTTCATAGAGGGCTGAAATAACTTCTGGATCAAGTAATGCGTTCATTTTGGCAATGATTCTGGCCGGTCGTTTGACACGAGCTATGCTGGCCTCATGATATATAGCTTCAAGTATACGTTTATGCAGGGTAAACGGAGCCTGCCACAGATAATTTAGATTACCTTGACGACCGAGTCCGGTAAGTTGAATAAATACATTATTGACATCTTCACAAATTGCTCCATTTGCGGTTAACAGTCCAAAATCGGTATACCGTGTTGCGGTGTGAGAGTGGTAATTACCCGTGCCTAGATGAACATATCTACATAATATCCCGTTTTCCCTTCTAACTACCATTGCCATTTTTGCGTGGGTTTTATATCCGACGACACCATAAACGACATGGGCTCCGACAGCTTCAAGTTTATTTGACCATTTAAGGTTTGCTTCTTCATCAAATCTTGCCATGAGTTCAAGCACAACAGTCACTTCCTTGCCATTTCGGGCAGCAAGAATTAATGCTTCCATTAAATCTGAATCAAGCCCCGTGCGATAAATCGTTTGCTTGATAGCCACTACATCTGGATCAAGAGCAGCCTTTTCTATGAATTGGATGACAGGTTTGAATGATTGGTAAGGGTGATGAAGCAATATGTCTCCCTTACGAATAGTTTTAAAAATATCATTGAATTTGCGAAGTTGCTGAGGGATCCCTGGTACAAAAGAGCGAAATTTAAGTCCTGGTTTATCGATTAGGTTAGTGACATCAAGAAGTCTGGCAAGGTTGACTGGTCCATCTACCCGATACAGATCAGTAACATCTAAATCGAATTGTCTGAGCAAAAAATTAGCCATTGCTTCGGAACAATTGTCGGCAACTTCAAGCCGTACAGCATCACCAAAATGGCGCTGGGGAAGCTCACCCTGCAAAGCAATGCGGAGGTTTTTAACTTCTTCCTCATCAACAAATAGATCGCTGTTACGCGTTACACGAAACTGGTAACAGCCTTCTATATTCATTCCTGGGAAAAGGGTGTGGACCCATGTATGCAGGATTGAGGAGAGAAAAATGAAATGCCATGGTCCATCAGTAATATCGGAAGGTAAGTGGATAAACCGTGGCAAGAGTCTGGGTGCCTGAACGATGGCAGTGCCAGAACTGCGTCCGAACGCATCTTTACCACTCAAAGCCACGGCAAAATTGAGGCTTTTATTGAGAAGTCTTGGAAAGGGGTGCGCTGGATCTAGTCCTATAGGTGTCAGAAGCGGCAAGAGTTCCCGATGGAAATAGTCTGCGATCCAGTCCTGTTGTGTTGAATTCCATTCTTCACGGCGCAAAAAACGGATACCTGCTTGTGCGAGTCCCGGGATAAGATTCGTGTTGAGCAGTTGGTACTGGGCATTGACAATTTCATGGGCTCTTTCACTAACATGTTTGTATGTTTCAATACATGACCAACCATCTGGACCCCGTCCAGGTGCATTTAACTTAATTTGCTCACGCAAGCCTGCGACACGGATTTCAAAAAACTCATCTAGATTGCTGGAAACAATGCAAAGGTAGCGTAGCCGTTCAAGCAAAGGGATTTCGTCATCTGCGGCATTCGAAAGTACTCTCCAGTCAAATTCTAGAGCTGCAATTTCACGGTTAAGGTAGAAAGACGGATTGTCTGGGAATTTTGCCTTTTCGGCTTGCAGCATAGTGTTTTTGACCATGTTGATTTGAGGTAATCTTAAGCCATTAAGGTTACAGAAATATGTGAATCCTGCAAAGCCTTAGATGCAGCATCTGCGTTATAATGATGACTAAATTGTGTAAAATTCCAGGTTAATTTTGAAAACAGTCACAGAAATCGAGTTTGAACAGTTGGCTGCAGTGGATTTGGGCTCAAATAGTTTCCGATTACAGATTGCACGGGTTGTAGATGATGTTCTCTATCCCTTGGATTCATATCGTGAGACCGTTCGACTTGCTGCTGGCCTAACTTCTGATCGTATGCTTGACTTAGCTTCTCGGGAGCGTGCTCTTGTGGCCTTGTCTCGGTTTGGGGAGAGATTGCGTGGTTTCCCCCGTCATTCTGTGCGCGCGGTTGGGACTAATGCATTGCGTGCCGCAAGAAATGCCCGTGAATTTATCCGTGATGCTCAGCTGGTACTTGGTTATCCCATTGAAGTTATTGCTGGTCGTGAGGAAGCCCGTTTAATTTATCAGGGAGTGACTCAACTTCTTCCTGTATCGGACATAAGCCGCCTTGTTATTGATATTGGTGGAGGCTCAACGGAATTTATTATTGGATACGGGACTAAACCTAAGCTCATGGAAAGCCTCTATATGGGATGCGTGAGTTATAGCATGCGTTTTTTTCCTGATGGGGCGTTGACCGAACGTCGTTTTCGGGATGCCAAAATCGCAGCATTGGCAGAAATTGAAAGTATCATGGCTCCCTATCAACAGGTTGGATGGAAGGAGGCGTATGGTTCATCAGGTACCGTGCGTGCAATTTCTTCAATTCTTGAACTGAACGGAATGAGTGACGGTAATATTACTCAGCAGTCTATGCGAAAATTGAAGCGTTTGCTACTGCGAGCGGGGCATATGGCTAATCTTCTTTTAGAAGGCCTTAAACCGGATAGGCTAATGGTTCTTCCAGGTGGTTTTGTCATTATGGATGCTATTATGGAAGCCCTCGAAATCGAAAATCTCAAGTTTGCTGAAGGAGCTTTGAGGGAAGGGGTGTTGTTTGATTTGGCCGGACGCCATCACCATGCAGACATGCGTGAGCGTACCGTGCGCCAAATGATGCGCCGTTATCATGTGGATCAACAGCAGGCTAAACGGGTGACTCAGCTTGCTCTTATGCTTCATGCCAATCATCTGCCTCGTATTCCTGAAGAAGATGAAATCTTGAGCAAGCGTCTTGAATGGGCAGGCTTACTGCATGAAGTTGGAATTGATATTGCGCATTCCGGTTATCACAAACATTCAGCATATATTGTTGAAAAGGCTGATTTACCCGGGTTTTCCAGAATGGAGCAAGCGCAGGTAGCGAAAATCATTCTTGCCCATCGTGGAAGATTATCTAAAGTGCGGGAAGGGCTTGATACTGAAACTGATCGTCTTATGATAGCATGCCTTCGTATTGCTGCACTTCTTAGCCGTAATCGCACTGGCTCATTACCGGTTCGATGTGCTCTGGAAGATCGATCAGGAACTTTGATACTTCATATTGATGCAATATGGCTTGAAGGTCATCCATTGACTGTAGCCGCCCTGAAACAGGAAGTCATTGAGTGGCAGCAAGCAGGTTGGACCTTCATGGCTAATCCGGTTTGAGACTGGGTGGATAGACATCATCAATTTTTGCTTGGGCATGATGATCTGTATGAAGCCACCATACACTTCCTTTGCGCACCTCATTACAATTTTTACGGGTTAATTTGGTAATGATGAGGCTGAGGGTTGGCTGATGTCCGACTAGTATTATTTGTTCCTGAGCATCAGGCCATCCGGTAATATCAATGATATGCGCTGGATCCTGTTTGAAATATAAGGCATCAATTATTTTATAAGGTCTTTTTAATGCATCGGCAGTTTGCCGTGTCCGCATGGAGGGACTAACCCATAATTTTGCTTCGGGCCGTAATTTAGGCAAAAGCCAGATTGCTGCAGTTTCGGCCTGGTGTTTTCCTTTTTTGCTCAATGTGCGTTCAATATCTGGTACGCCGTCAATGGCGTCGGCATGGCGCCATAAGATGAGATCCATGGTTCCCCCTGAAAGAGATCAGATTTTATACTAGCATGAATTAGAATGGACTGAATGCTGATTCTGCAAGGTTCCATAGAATCTACAGAAGAATAGCAATCGTTGCATTTCAATTGCTTTAGTATCATGGTTTTATAATCTATTCAAAGTTCCTGGATATAAGATTGTCGTAAAGATGGGCCACAGGTAGTTTGAAGTAGACTAGAAAAATGTGTGCAAAAATCAGGATTAAAAAGAGTCTGGCATTTTATTTTCAAAACCATTTCTGGCCATGCTTCACTGTAAGGCCATTTTAATAAGTGTTGACTGCATTGAGATTTCACAAGGAAGTAATAATCATTGGACATCTGCCAGTTTGGTTGCCTGACTACCTCTTGTGTGAAGGTTTCCTTGTTACACACATAGCCAATTGCTTTAAAACTAGAACGAAGAAGTGCACGAGCAACACCCATACCCATTGCCCCAAGTCCAATAATTTCAACAGACTGGTTTTGTTCCTGCACCATGGTTTTTTTCCAAAATATATTCCCATACTTTAAATTGGTAATTTCTGTTTAGTTAATTCCTGATTTAATACGCTAGGACTGGTGTTACATTGAAATAAAGTTTGTAAATGATGGGATAGATTATCTTGCAAAGAATGCTGGATGAGGTTAAATCGGTAAATTAAGGGTAGAATTGACTTTGAAACCATCAATATAAAGCTTAAAAAACTGGTTTTTATGAAAAATTATTTATAGTGCATCATTCAGAATTAATTTCTTAAATTTCGGATTCGATTATTTTGGGCGTCCTGCCTTTATATGCTCTACACTCCCCATAATTTTTATTAGATCCTTGTCAGCCAGGGCTTCTAGTGCGTACAGGCCGGCACGAAGCACTTCATTTTTTTTTGCATTGACACCCATTTTCAGAAGGGTTTCTTTTATAGCGGCAATTTTTTCATAATCCTGTCGTGGCATGGTAAAACTATCGCGGGTTACTTTTTCCTTAGGCAATTTTTTTTCTTTTTCTGTAATTTTGCCGGGTTTCTGGTGTTTAAAGGCAGTGTCTCTAGAATTAGTGTTTTCAGAGGCGTTTTCATGTAAGACTTTAACCTTGTTTTTGGAGGTAGGCTTTGAAGCCGTATTTTTGGTTTTGGCAGTAAGCGGGGTTACACCCAGTGGTAGCCCGGCCTTGCCAATTTTATTTAAATCTTGCTTAGATGCAACGCCTTTTTTAACATTTAGGACTTCTTTGCTCTGCTTGGTCATGTTCTCCTCCTTCAGCTAATCGCAGATAAATGGGCGTGCAAACATAAACAGTATATACCATTAATTTTTGCTAGAATACATAAGGAAATCACAGGCAGGACATTATCATGGGTTCTGCAGTCAAAATATTATTTCGGCCTGCAAAGGCCAAACCGGTTTTTCTTCATTCTAGCTTGTCGGTTGGTCAGGCCAAACTGATTTGCTTTCGTGCAATCCTTTGGCAGGTTAATGCCAACCTTGAAGGAGTTTTATACGCCGGGCGTGATGAACATGTTCATCAATTACGTTCGGCATTACGTCGTCTTCGAACTGCACGACGTCTTTTTGCCTTGTCAATGAATGCAAAAAAATGGGCTCCTTTGGATAAAAGGACTGACACGCTTGAGCAGCGTATGGGAGAGATTCGCGATCTTGATGTGTTGATTCAAAGGTTGCAAAAAATGGAAAATGACAATCCGCTAATTAGTCTAGTTAGACAGGCCGCAGTGGAGAAACGTCATATCCAATTTGATGGTGTTCTTAAATTTTTGGTTACGCATCAAATCAAGACATTAATGCTACATATGCAGAAATTAATCACTACCGATTCGAGCTCATCTGAAGCAAATACCTTTATTATCCCATTCGCATCTGAGGCTCTTGAAAAACAATATAAAAAAGTTAAAAGCCTGATTAAAAGATGGGATAGTCTTGATGATGAAAATCGCCATCTTTTACGTCGAAGGGTTAAAAGATTAACTATTACAGCAGAATTATTCAGCTCGCTTTTTTCTCAAAAAAAGATAAAGCCATATTTGAAGGTATTACATCATCTGCAGAAATCGCTAGGTAATTTCAATGATTACATAATGTTTCAAGTCTTATTATCTGATCTTGGTATTAAGCATAGCAATCTTGTACCTGGATTGCTGCAGTTAAAGGAAGAATTTAATAAACGCGCCTGCTCCATGAAAGATTCATGCACAAAAGATCTTGTTCACTTGATTAACGTGCCAGACTTCTGGTCAAGTCCAAGCGGGAGAGTGAGATGAAATTCAAGATATTAGGCTGCAGTGGTGGAATAGGAGGAAAACGGCGAACAACATCATTTATTCTGGATGATTCAGTTCTCATTGATTGTGGTACTGGAGTGGGTGATTTAACCTTTTCCGCCATGCTTAAAATTTCTGATGTATTCCTGACCCATTCGCACCAGGATCATATTTGCATGTTACCCATGCTGGCAGATGCAATTGGTGAAAACCTTGATCGGACCTTGAAAGTTCATGCTTTACCACAAACCGTCGATTTTATTAAAACCCATATTTTTAATAATCGGGTTTGGCCAGATTATACCAAGTTGCCTAGGGTTGAAGCTCCTTGGGTTCGTTTTATACCTCTCGAAGTTGGTGAAACCATCTTACTGCATGATGCTGCTAAGATTACCGCGCTAGCAGCAAGACATAGTGTTCCTGCGATCGGTTACCTACTGGATAGTGGAAACACATGCCTTGCTTTTTCAGGTGACACTACTTACTGTAAAGCTTTCTGGCAGACTCTTGGTGCTTGCGAAAATCTTAGCCATGTTATTATTGAAAATACCTTTCTTTGCGCAAACGTTGAGGGGGCAAGACGCTCTGGTCACATGACCGCCCAACTTCTTGTTCGTGGCCTTGAACAATTGAAAAAAAAGCCATTTATCCATATTTCCCATCTAGATGCTAACTTTGAGTCTGCAATCATGCGTGAAATTAAAGTGTTTGCCAAAATTTGGCACCCCATGCAACTTCATAACGGAGATGTTATAGATTTTTGAGTGAAAACATTAATGTTTAATATTTTTCTCCAACCTTCAGTATTTCTTCTGCCATATCAAGTAGTTGCGTTTCTTCATCAATAATTCCGCCTTTTGCCTGTTCGCGCATGATGATTCCAATTAAACGATTTAGTCTCGAACTTTTCATGTTAAGCGCCATGGCGACTTCTTCTATATCCTCTTTGAGGGCTTCCTTATCGAGGTTGATACGGATTCTGTTTTCAATGATCGCTCGGATTTTATTCATTTGTTGAGGGTTTATGCTTCTTCGTCCATTCTCGATAACATTTTGTTCCATATCACTATCCAATAAATAATTAAAGTTGAGGCGTATTTAGGTTAATAAGCATGGGTTGACAGTATACCAAACTAGTCCTGTAAGGCGTGGCTGGATATAATCACATGAAGGTTTGATTTGTTTGATTGTTAGGAGAGTTGTTTTTTTTGTAGCATAGTCCTGTTAAACTTGGTCTAGTATTAAGTGTTGGGGTCGTAATGAAAGAAAAATTATTTAACCCGGAAAATGCTTATCGGCTCGACGATCCCATGCGACTGGGGTTTATGCCATTCCAGGATGTAATTGACTGCATGGACATCAAGTCCGGCATGACTGTTGTAGATATTGGGGTTGGAACGGGATATTTTGCAATACCTATAGCCAGGATAGTTGGGGAAGAGGGAAAAGTATATGCCGTTGATGTTCAACCTGCCATGCTTGAGCATCTCGAGAAAAAAGTTGTACATGAATCCTTGTCTTCCATATTTGAAATCATTGAAGCCTCAGCTGAGGATACCTCTCTTCCGGGCGCATGTGCACATATTGTATTAATGGCTAATCTTTGGCATGAAATTGATGACCATATGGCCGCTCTTGAAGAAGTCGGCCGTTTGCTGGTGCCCGGAGGAAAACTTTATATCCTGGATTGGAGGCCTGATGTTGAGCGCCCCCCCGGACCTGCCATTGAGCACCGAATAAGTGCAACTCAGGTGGTGGCTTTTCTTACGGCTAATGGATGGAAGATGGATTATAATCGCAATATCGGCAGATATAGCTATCTGCTGTCTGCATATCCTGAAATCTAGAGTTACTTTTTTCGGGTTTTTAAATGAATAGATATGAGCAGTATGGTTTGATTAATATAAAGGATATTATCCCAAGGATACTGTTAGATATTCGATACGCAACCTCTGATAATTTTTATATGCGGCCAGTTTATTCCTGTGCAGTGGCCTATCTTCGTGAGCCCGTTGCCAAAGCTCTCGCCCGTTCTCAACATACCCTTGATAAACAGGGATTATCACTTAAAATTTTTGATGCTTACCGCCCCTTTAGCGTTCAAGAACTTTTTTTTTCCTATATTCCAGATCCGGTTTTTCTCAAGAAGCCGATTCGGCTTAATGGGCTAATGCTGGATGGATCAAATCATAGTCGGGGTTCTGCTGTTGATTTGACAATTGTTGATGCAAACGGAAGGGAATTAGAAGCTCCCACTCCTTTTGATGAATTTTCTGACCGTGCCAAAGGCGGTTATCAAGGAGGCAGTGCCCAATCTCGTAAAAATCGTGATTATTTGAAAGCCGTGATGATGGATGAAGGGTTTTTGCCACTTGAGAGTGAATGGTGGCATTTTGATGGTCCGGATTATGGAAGTTATGACCTGCTGGATATTCCGCTTTAAGGAAGTATTTGATGAACTTTGCATTCTTGAATCGTGGGTGTGGATACCCACATGAGTGAATTTAATAAATCTGATGAGTTTTGGCGTAATAAATTAACTCCAAAACAATATGAAATATGTCGAGATAAGGCAACTGAGAAGGCCTTTACAGGCATTTACTGGAATTGTTTTGATAAAGGGGTTTACCACTGTACCTGTTGCGGGGAACCCCTTTTTTCTTCCGAGACAAAATTTAATTCAGGCTGTGGCTGGCCGAGTTTTTATAAACCCACTCATTCGACGTGTGTTCAAACGAGCGATGATTTTTCATATGGTATGCATCGTATAGAAGTTACATGTGCCCGGTGCGGATCTCATTTAGGACACTTGTTTCCGGATGGTCCGGAACCTACCCATGAACGTTATTGTATTAATTCAGCTAGTCTCGATCTGGAAAAGGATTGAATGCAGGAGCAGAAAGTTAATCCAATTGGTGTCTTTGATTCTGGCGTAGGCGGATTGACTGTGGTTCGTGCGCTTATGGAGCGCCTACCTTTTGAGGATATCATCTATTTTGGGGATACGGCACGCGTACCGTATGGTGTCAAATCTGTATCAACAATCACTACTTTTGCTACACAAATTGCTGAGTTTTTACTTAATCATCAGGTAAAGGTATTAATTATTGCCTGTAATACAATTGCAGCAGTTGCAGCGCAAGTAGTTCAGGATTTGTCATCGGTGCCTGTGCTTAATGTGATTAACGCAGGGGCTAGAGCTGCAGTTAATATTACTCATAACAATCAGATAGGTATTCTTGGTACGCCTGCGACTATTAACAGTAATGCCTACATTAGGGCAATTCATGAAGTTGACAATCGTATCCGAGTCATCACACAGGCCTGTCCTTTATTTGTGCCTTTAGTTGAAGAGGGATGGCTTGATCATCCCGTGACCAGAATGACCGCACTTGAATATCTCAAGCCTGTTCTAGCAGAAAATATTGATACACTTGTTCTTGGTTGCACTCATTATCCGTTATTGAAGCCCATTCTGAGCGAAGTTGCCGGTAAATCAGTACAACTGGTTGATTCAGCCATAACTATCTCAAATGAAACGGCTTCTCTTCTCACAAAACATAAGATTGCCAATTTGAAAAGCCGTGAGCCTGTTTATCGTTTTTACGTAACGGATGTACCTTTACGATTCCAAACAATTGGTGAGCGATTTCTTGGCCGAACCCTTGAGCATGTTAAAGTGGTAAATTGGTAGCAATGGCGTATAAACAGATTTTTTGCTTGCTGAACAAGTTGGATCAAGTCTTGGCATTGTTAAAAATACATGCTGGTTTCTTTTAAATACCTTTATTCAATTCACTTGATGGAGCGTTTCAGCGTTCACTGATATACCTTTATGATTTATTAGTGTGTACAGTAACATTTGACTTGTTTTTTTCCAGCTAATTCCCCAGGAAAAGAAAATGCAAGACAGCATAAAGGGAGGTTTAATCCCTGATCCGGAAATTTTGCTCAGGATTGCACGGACTCAAATAACCTTTGGACGTTATGCTGGTGTTTATATTATTGATTTACCTGAAAATTATTTATGCTGGTTTTTAAGACAGGGGTTTCCACCAGATCATTTCGGCCATATGCTGAAAATGGTTTATGAAATAAAACTAAATGGACTTGAATATTTATTCAACCCGTTACGTGAGCATTAAGATTTTAACAACCGCTTTGACCTGTTTTGAATTTCAATTTTAATTGAAGCGGTTCAATTCGGGATCATGGTTGGCTTGCATTGGTAAATTAGTAATTTTAGGAAGGTCTGAAAGCGATGGCATTCCTGAAAGGACCTGAATATGGCCTTTTTCGTCTTTCCAGACCAATGTTGGTGTTCCATTACTTCTAAAGGCATTCATTAATTGATTGTTATTGGCGATCGTGGTTCTGAATTGCGCAGAAATATGTGATAAAGGAGTAATGCCGCCGTTGTCATTTGCATAGTTGCTTTCGTTTTCCCTAAATGCTGCAAGTGGGTCAGGAGCAGTCATGATGGCAGCGGCACGTCCAATAGAGGAACTCTTGAGAAACGCGACAGGGACCCAGCGCACCTCCAAGCCAACTTTTTCATAAGGTTGAACAGCTTTCCATAATAAATGACAAAAAACACAGTTGGGGTCAAAAAATACGTAAAGGATATGGCTGTTTTTCTTGCTTGACCCCTCATGTACCGCATTGATCTGTTCGAGTTGCTTGAATTCCTGACTGAACTTAGGTTTTGGCACATATTTTTCAGCATAAGTAGTATTAAGGTTATTTCCATTCTCATCTATCATTTCACCAGTAAGCATTGATTGCCCGTCTGGTGTGACATAAACGATCATGTACTGTTGACCGTGACGAATAACATACCCAGTTAATTTTGATTTTGCAGAAAATGAACGTACTGGTGTAAATCCATTTTTCATAAGCAACTCAATGGGCGCTGGATAAGTCGATGCTGCATAGGTCGGTAAAACATACAAGAATAGTAAGGAGCTTAAAAGTATACGTTTCAACATCATAATTAATCCTTGTTATTGAAGCAGTAATTTTAAATCTGACGCGTTAATACTTAATTCATTATATTCCGAAACAACTGGCTATGATTAAATGATCGTGCGATATCCTGGTTTCAATTCGCACCCCTTGCTTAGAGTGTAGTAGAGTTCATTCGAATGGTGACTGTACCTAATCTTTACTGCATTTTTTACGCTCTTAGCCTAAATTGATAGATACCCCAATCTAATGGGCCGAAATCAGGGTTTATTATTACGCTGGGTAGCGTACTTTTTTAGGTGTGTATTCTAATTTTGTTCCAATGTCAGGTTGGGCTTCTATTTAAGGTTGATCTGGTGTTTCGATAGATTTTGTATTTTTCTATTTGTTGTTGACGTTTTTTATTTGGTTAGTACAACAGACAAAACGCTGCATGCTTTTGTATACTTGACTTGAATCCTTTTTTACGGATTTCATATCTGCTGTATAAATCACTTGAATTTTATTCAACTGAGTGACACATTAGAGATGTATCCAATGTGGATTTTTCGAGTATGGAGAGAAAAATGTCACTGTCCAGATTGCCCAAAGAACCCCCCATTCATAATTCACCATCCTTACAACAAGTAAAACACGAATTAGCTGAAGCCAGAGGGCAGATTCGCGCACTTAAAAAGGAAAAGAAACGGTTGGAATCCAGGCTGTTTCATGATAATTATTTCTGGACGAGCATGATTGCACAGCTCCTTCTGACCGATGCGACTCTTTATTCATCTTTGAAGGATCATGACAATGAGCGTATTTATCTTAATGGTTCCAATTATTACTATTCATTAGCTAATCAATATAAGCATCACGTTGAGCATCCTTACCTTCACAATTAGCATTTATTTTATCTAGCTATCTTAGGTTGACATAAATCAGGGAGGGTGAAATCTGGTGCAAGGTTAGATTATGGTTTTTAGAAGTCAAAATGATACGAGGTTAAGCAAAGACTTAATAAATGAAAAACCTGTAATATTGTCAGTCATATTGTTGATTCCCAATTTTTACTGGGCCTGAACCCTGCCTTCAAGTTTGTCCAAGGTTTTGTTTGTCTGTTTGTTCACTTGTCTATCCCGGTTCTGGGATCAACCCTCTTGTTTAGTGATCCTGGAATATGTTTTTCTTTAACCGGTTAACTTATTGACTTATTTTAATAAAAATTAATTATGCGAAGGTATTTAAGCATAATGTTTGACTTATTGTAACGATTACCGGTAGTTATCAATTCTAGTCATGTCCGGGTTCAAACAGGTTGGGATGAGAATTGTCAGTTAGCTATATGGCAGATTTTATTAGTTCCTGAGAAGTGGCCCAGTTTGTTTGAACAACTTTTCAGCGATTTCAAGTGGAATCCCTGCTGAATTTCACGCTGCCAGTTTAACCGTCGGCAGCATCACGGCGTAAGCTTCATCGGGTGTTTTTTTGCCCAGGCTGGAATGTGGCCTGTCCCGATTGTACCAGTCGAAATATTGCATGATGGACGACCTGGCCTCGCTCACCGAGTCGTAAGCATGCAGGTAGACCCGTTCATATTTGACCGATTTCCACAGGCGTTCGACGAACAC
>JAGWIG010000156.1 GCA_028873515.1 Pseudomonadota bacterium
CGCCATTGATCGGGTAATAGCAGGGGCTCTTCCAACCGGCCACAAGGACAATCAACTGGTATCCGTGTTTAGCATCCGGGAAATAGGCAATTTGTTTTACTTCTTGCCCATCACGAGTGACGACCGGATCACCGGCCAATGCTTTTTCCAAATTGAATGGTTTCATTTTAAAGAATCCTTCCCATAAATACGGCGTTTTCCGTCCCACTTGATCTTGCATTTCTTAAGCTCATACGCCTCGATGTAGCGGAACACACGCGACAGAGTTAAAAACTCTTCTGTCACTGGTACGTCTCCCCCACCCTCGAAGGCGGCATGCGTGATGACCCAAGCCCCCACCCTGTAACCAGAATTACAAGTAAAGGGAGCATTCTTTTTTTCTTTCTTGTCAGTGGTTTTCATATCAGTCCTTGCATTTGATGTATTCACGGGAGCCCGGTATTTCATGGTGTGGGCGATCCTTTTCGATGGTGTACACGAAAACCCTTGCTTCGGCATAATCACCACTCGGGACACAACGATCACGAAAGTCGGCTACGGCACTGATCGAAGGGAAACCAAGGTGCTCATTCTTGGTCTCGAATGACCGATCCCCTACGTAATCGTAACATTTGCTGATCCAGCTAATGCCATACCGTTTGATTGGCTCCGGCTTGATGCGGTACCGACATGCTGCCCACGTGAACGTAACAACTCCCGCATCCTCCCAATCCACACCATTTCGGGAATACTGGATCGTCTTGCCATCTGCCAATGCTTGAACCAATGGCAAATAGTCTTTGGCGTTTTCCTTAATCATCGCAAGCACCTTGCAATTCGTCTTCCGTGCGTTGTTTGGCGGCCATGCGCTGGATGTTTTCAGCAGCAAGCCGTTTCTCGGCGTCAATCAACGCCTTTGCAACAGCACGCTGATGATCGAGAAACTTGCCGAATTTGATACGCGATTCCAGCCGTTTGGCAATCGTGCGGCCAATGGGCTTGGAAAGGGAATCGGCACTGAGCCGCTCGAATGCTGCTTGCATCGTGGTGATATGAGCCATGATGAATTACTCCTGTGTGGGAAGTTCGAAAGTCATGGGAACGGCGACAGCACAATGCATCTTGTTGGATGCATGTTTGGCGATTTCTTCCGTGGTGTACCAACAAGCTGTACCATCGGGGTAGACATTGACGTAAACCGTCTTTGTCTCGGGATGGATTCGATATTTTTCGGGTTTCTCCGCCATAAGATCGGCGCAGGGCAGTGGCACTGGCACCCAGCGCTTTTTGGCGAGGCTGTAATAATCCAATTCTTTGCCGTCCGCAAATGCTTGGAACAGAGCAGCAATCTTTTTGGCCTTTTCTTTATCCAACATAATAATTTACTCCGAAATGCGAGGAATGGGATTAGATGCCGATGTACACCGGGCCCTGAATCGTTAGACCATACTTCATCATAAAGTTGGCGTCTTGAATTTCTTTCCGGCGGCAGATCATATCGCGGATATCCTCTTTTTCGCCAACGTCACGAATAGTAATGACGTCCTTACCTTTGAGCAAGCGGCCCGAGGATACTGCACGGCCGATCCGGCGATTGAAATTCTCGCCTTCGTGGCAGCGGGCAATCGTAAATTCAATTCGGGGCAAATGATACCCGTCATCCGGAACTTTGCGATAGGCCACCGTAAACCCGCCTTTATGGGTTTCTTGACGAAAATGCATGAAATAAATTTTGTTGTCTTGCGTCATGGCTGAAAATCTCCAAGCAAAAAAAAATTCCTAACGTTAGGAATTTTGAGTAAACAGAGAAAACAAAAAAGAAACGCCAAAAGCCGCCTATTTAAGGCGGCAATTGGTGAAAACCCTTATTTCTAAGGGTCGGGAACTACTACCGGCGATGGGGTTATTCGCTAGCGGTTTGTTCCAAGAGCAGGGCAAGCACGCGCTCCGCAACCTTGGCCGCGATGTCCGGGTTATCCCGGATAATTGCCTTCGCTGCCTTGTCGATTGCTTCTTCTTCCGCTTTTGCCAGTTCCCCGGCAATAGTCTCTTGGCCGATCTCGAGACAAGCCTCTTGCCATTGGGCGATGGTTTGGCCCGGTTGACGCGGATTGTCCTTCATAATCTGCATCAGCATCTTTTCTTCGGCACGTGCTTGACGTTCTTTGCGTGCTTTCTCGCGTTCTTCATCGGTCGGCGCGGGGCTACCGTCCCATTTCAGATTGGCTGCCGACAACACTTGCCGTCCCAGAGCGGCCATTTCATGATAACCCGTCTTATTGCTATAACCCGCTTCTTGCAAAGCGGGCATACAAAACTTCAGCGCTCCATAGGCTACCCGCAAAACACTCTGGTGATTCCGCGCCGTCTTAAGCTTGGCCTCGTTATTCGTGGCCTTCGCCAGTTCGACGAAGTCTTTGAGTGCAGTCTTAAATGTCGCGGTGTCGACCGACTCGACAGCATGGCGAACAATGCCAAGCTTGGTCACTTCGCTGTCATCATTGACCATGAAACGGTCGAATAACCATTGCCCAGTGACAGTGGGCGTGCTATTGGAAAAATCCTTGCTTTTGCCTTGATTGGCAACAGCCGGAGTTGTATGCGCGTCGAGCGCGGCGAGTGTACTTGCAGCCATGATATGCAATCTCCCAAAATGGGTTAAGTTAGCCTAGCTGGGCTCTTCAGCGTACGCATAACGTACGGACAAAGCCAAGGAATAGCCCCGGCCTTGTTTCGCCCTAGTTATTCAGGTTGAACCGGAATCAATGCAGTTACGGGGCAATCACACTCGGGCCCCATATTCCGGTCCATATCTAGGTTATAGAAAATTGTACGGCATCCTATCCCGCCGATATTTTTAGTTGACCAGCGCAACTGCGGATGATTCTTACAGGTAAGTTTAATGTGCTGGCCACGTTCTGCCCATGTTACAATGCGATCGTCAATATCATCGGCAACTAGCATGATAATCTCCTTAGTTGAAAAGACGCACACGGCGCACAATCACGGAATGCAGCCCTGCATACATGCAGCAGAGTGCAGCCCAAAAATC
>JAGWIG010000157.1 GCA_028873515.1 Pseudomonadota bacterium
AAGATTCTCTCATTGGCCGGATCTTCTTGAGCCCATGCAACCAAGCGACTAGCGCCGCCCAACGACTCAGCCGCCTCTGCAATCGCATCCTTGGCCGCTTTCGTGACCTTGTTGAGCGATCCCTTTTTCCGGCCTTTTCCGGCAGCCGGTGGCTTACGCTTTCCACTAGCTGCCACTTGTTTGCTAGGGCCAGATTGACTTTCTGACATGATTCAATGCCCGCAACAAGGCTGAACGATCGAACCGCAAGATAGGCAAATTCGCTCAGGCATAGGGTTTACCCCGAATATCTCATTGAAACCGGCGTGATTGCCGCTCTCGATGTCTTTTACCAGCTCCTCAAGGAATGCTCGGGTGCTTTCATCGTTTTGGGGATTAGTCATCTTGCCCTCGGGTCATGATGCTCGGCGGCATACCATTTGGACACGAAATCCTGGCATTCGCCGAGATTGGTGAATTTGATGGCCCGTTCTTCGCGTTCCTCGGAATATTCTTCCGGCCAAAGCGTAATAATGTATTCTGGGCCATAGTTGCGCACATTCAGCAATGCGCCCTTACGCCAACCGAAAGGAAGTGCATTTTCCTCTCGAGATTCCGGCTCGATGGAGCGTTCCTCCGCCTGAACAGACGGCTTAATGACGCGAGGTCTACCGCGCGCCATATTTGGCCTCCATGATCGGTTTGGCTTTACCAAAAAGCCTGGCGCGATCGCGTTTCGTCTCGACCGCTACGCCGAAGGCTTCTTCGATCCATTGGTCTTGGGTAGTGGTGATTGCCGCTAGCTTGACGCGTTTGCGCAATTTGCGCTTTTGCTTGCCGGTCATTTAGGCTACTCCGAAGAATGCCTTGATCTTTTGCCAGACCGACTCATCAAGTTGATGGATTTCAGCCGGCACCTGGGCGATCTTTTGTTCCAGCTCCGCGACTTTTTGTTTGGCGGCTGCCAATTCAGCGTCCAACGCTTCTTTGATATTCATGATTCTCCGTCCTTTATGACGATTCCACTCACATCGGCCTCGCGACACATGATATGAATCTTAGAGCCCCACATGATTTGTTGAAACGAGTAGCCGACAATACGGCCATCGATCTTGACTGCGCCCAGCTCGACAATATCGCCAACCTTGACTTGCGTAGGCTGGAAACATTTACTGCGCCACATCTTTTTCCGTTTATGCTTTTCCGGATGGTCATAACAAAGCGGATAATGCCCCGGCCCGACGGCCTTGACCAGGCCCCGCAGCGGCTTAGTGTGCTCGATGACTTCCAGAATCTGAGAATGCTCCACACCCAGCGGTTCGACCACAATGTAGTCATGAAGCGGCTTGATTTCCTCGTCCGGGGAGATATAAGTAGTGCTGTTGTATGACAGCTCGCCGCCTCTGCCGTTTGCCGTTAGATTAACGCCCATGTTAGTGACGCTTTCTTTCGGAACCTTTTTTTTCGGTGACATGCCCGGCTTCGGGCTTCTTGCTACCGCTCGCGCTCTGATCTTCCGATTCCATGTTGTCGGCTTTATGGGTCACGGCATGAGCGGAGAATAGCTTTTTGAGCATATCACCATGTTCTTGATGCATTTCCAGCACAGCAGCCTTGCGCGCTTCATCCGCGTGGATCTCTGCAGCTCGGCTCAGCGTTCGGAAATCATCTTCCGCCTGATATCGCCGCATTTGTTCTTTTTCTTCTTTCGAAGGCTGGGGACGGCCCATCGTATCGCGAGGCATTATTTGCGCTCCTTTTGGGTATTATTAGCGTCCGGCGTCGGGCGAACTGCCCCGGTCTGTTTCCCCTGGCTCAAACCGTCTCGGCTGAAATGACCAGGGGAATATCGCGGCTCGGATTGAGACTGAACCGGCGTATTGCTTTCACGCTTTGCCATAATGACGTTCCTTTTTGGATTGTTCCTTTGCTTCCGCATATCCGACAGCCAGGCGCTGGCGTTTATTCGGAAACTTCTTTTCTTCCCGCTTGGAGGAAACAAACCGCCCGATAAAATCGGACAGTTTTTCGCCTTCATGTCTGCTAGGCATATTCCTCTCCTAACAGAAAATGGTAGCAATGATAATCATCGCGACAAAAATAAAGCCCCACATGGTCTGCTCCCATATACCTTTTTAAGGTACTTCGCAATCTGAAAATAAGCAAGGGTTACTATCACTCATTACCGATAAAATGTCCTCTTCGATCCATTCCAATCGACTTTGTAGTGTATAAACCCCCAAAAAGCGGCCCCTTGTCCCATATCCCCTAGGGACTTTGATCGGATAGGTCAGTATCATGCCTTTGTAAATCCTCGCCTGTCTCGGCCCCATCAACTGAATTTTGATGTAAAGCCGAAGCGCCGCCTGTTTGGCTCTATTGCCTTTCAGATCATCCGGGGCGGGAATGCAAAAATTCATAATGATTAAGGATTCATTAATCCTTCCTCCAATAGCATGATATGAGTCTTTGCTATCCACTCCATAGTTAAAACATATCGCTCGTCTTTGGTGTATTTGTTGCCTTGATCGAATTCTTGGTGACAATCAGGGCAAAGGGGAAATGTAGCCGCGTCGCTGGCTTTGAGGCCCATTCCCTTACCATGCATCCCGAGATTGGAATGAGCGGCTTGGCTCGGCCCGGATTTCCCGCAACAGGCACAAGGCAAGCTTGCAACTATGCGCCGGAGCCTTCCGGATCTATAGGTCAAATGACACTCCCAATTGATTCGCCGCATATGCCTGAATCTTTGTCAGAAATTCCGCGAATTCCCCCACGGTCATTTGCGTAGTCGATTTCCGGCGCGCGATGATCTCGCCATCCGGCAAGACGACTTCATCGCAGACACCGAACATCCGCGAGAAATATTCATGCCAAATGTCTTTGCCGTATTGCTTCCCGTCGACCCAGGCTTGCTCGGCAATATCGCGGTAGACGACACCCCAAAGAAAACGATTCTGCTCAGCATTTCGCTTGCGCTCATCGGTAGTAGCAATCAGCCGGATCGGCTCGCCGCGCTCCATGCAGGCCTTAGCATTGGCTTT